>CAZIQY010000082.1:0-12010 GCA_964541605.1 uncultured Syntrophaceae bacterium
ATTTTTTTATTTGCGGCTTCGATCCGAAAACAGGAAAAGAGGTGCCGGGGTGGGTGAGCCAGGAAACGTTCGATGAATATAAAAAAAGCGGAATGACTTTAGAAAAATTTGTGCAGAAACTTCCTTCTTTTCGCAATTTCACCCAGAAAAAGTCCGGTTCGATTGAACAGATGAAAGCAGGTAAAATTTCCTTGGATTGCCGGGTGCTTGATACCGCTCCCCAATGCCAGGGATGGCATGAAGGAACGAAAGACGGGGGATCAGGGTCCTTTCTGATTCTCTGGAGCGGTCTCTGGAAACTTACGACATATGCCACTATTCCTTACTATACCGGCCCGTATGGAAATTCAAAGAGAGGATTTGGCTATGTGACGATAGGCGCCAATGTCGATGATTTTCACAAGGACGCAAATATCACGAGAGCCAAAATAGAAAAAAGCATTCTCGAAGAGGGAAAAGAGATTGTTGAGGCAAATGATAAAACCAGACAGTTAATCAGTGAGCGTGCGTCCCATAACCGGAATCTCATTATTATCATTTCGTTATTGGCCGGCCTTTCCGTTATCGGCATATCTGTTGTCATAAGTTTCAATCTGACCGGTCCTTTGAGGCGATTGACGGAAGGCGCGGTTTCGATGAGTAAAGGCGATTTTGATCAATCGATTGAAGTGAAATCGAAAGACGAGATAGGTCAGCTTGCAAAGTCATTCAACGAGATGGCGAAAGCCGTATCTGAGATCGATAAAATGAAATCGGACTTCGTCACGATAGCATCTCACGAGTTGAGGACACCAATTCAAGCCATGATGTTGGGGGTATCCGGCATCCTGGAGGGATATTCAGGTAAGATTGACGGAGAGGTCCGGGAAGATCTCGAACTCGCCAAGGTGGGCATTGAACGGCTGTTGCGTCTCGTCGAAAACCTTCTTGATCTGTCCAGGATTGAAGCGCAGAGAATCGAGTTAAATGTTTCCAGTACACCGGTTGCGGAAATCATTGACAGGGCAATGGCGGAAGTCTCCGATTTGGCTTTTGCTCACGGGCATACAATCGTTAAGGATGTGTCCATGGATATCCCCGATATCCTGGTCGACAAAGACCGCATGATCCAGGTCATGATCAATCTTTTGAGCAATTCCATCAAGTATACGCCGGATGGAGGAAAAATCATTGTAAAGACGGAAAAAGAGGGAAACGAGACAATCTTTACTGTTACTGATAATGGATATGGAGTGCCTTATTGGGCGAAAGAAGAAGTTTTCAAGAAATTCTTTCAGGCGGACAGCCTCATGTCTCAGAGAGTCGGCGGAAGCGGATTGGGTCTGACGATTACGAAGGGGCTCGTGGAAAAGCATAGTGGAACGATCCAATGTGAGAGTCCTGTTCCGGAAGAGGAGTACCCCGATCTTCCATTGGGAGGAGAACGGAAAGGGGCGATTTTCATTATCCGTCTTCCTGTAACAGATATTCGAAATGCTTGAGAAATGTTGTGGAAAGGAGAAAATCACGTGGCGATTAAGAAAATTCTGGTTGTCGATGACGACAAACCGATATCGTCCTATTTGCTGAGAAAATTTACCAAGCTGGGTTATACCGTGTATGTGGCGGAGGACGGTGAGAAAGCCGTTAAACAGGCATTTTCAAATCTTCCAGACATTATTCTGTTGGACGTAAAACTTCCGAGATTAGGTGGAATTGAAGTATGCAAAAGGCTGAAAGCTGATGATAGAACAAAAGATATCCCCATTCTTATACTCTCCGCCAAAGCACAATCTTTCGAAATTAACGAAGGTTTGGAAGCGGGAGCCGACAAGTATTTATGTAAGCCAATGAGTTTCCCTGCCATCCTGGATGAAATACGTGCGTATGATAAAAAGTAGGTTATTGCTAAAGGGGTAGGTTTTTCTATGAAGAAAATCAAAACAGATAAAGGGGAGAAACAAAGACGTCTTCTCCAGGAATATATCTTTAATCTCGAGGATGTCCAGGAAAAGGCGGAAGAACTCGCCATTGCGCATGAAAAGCTAAAACAATCCCAGGAATTGCTCATGGCCGTTCTGGGATGCACAACACACGGTGTATGTTTAATCAGGAACGGCACATTTGTTTGGTGCAACAAGGCGCTTACAGATATTTTAGGGTGGGAGTTGGGAGAAATAATCGGTAAGACAACCGAAGCCATCTATCCAGCTGTCCGGGAAGATGAAAAGGCGAATGTCATTTACGGCGCCTTTCAACAAAGAAGATCAGTCATGCATGAATGCGAACTCGTGCATAAAGATGGTCATCGTGTCCCATGCCTGGTAACAGGACATTTTATGGATGGTGATGATTCCTCCAGAGGCTATGTTTTATCAATTACAGATTTCACAGAGCGTAAAAAAATAGAAGAGGAATTGATACAGCACCGTGATCATCTTGAAGAGATGGTGAAGGAACGTACGGCTAAACTGCAATGGGTGAATGATCAACTTCACAGGGAAATTAACGAACGGCGGCTTGTAGAAAATGCCCTCAAGGAATCAGAAAGCTGGTACAGGACAATTTTTGAAAATACAGGTACGGCCACAGCAATTTTAGATGAAAACAAAATCATCCTTCTCGCAAATGCGGAATGTGAGAAATTATCCGGTTATACTAGGATTGAATTAGAGGATAAAAAATGCTGGACGGATTTTGCCGAGAAAGAAGACCTCGACAGGATGCTGAACAGTCACAAACTGCGAAGACATGATAAAGATGCCGCTCCTAAAAATTATGAATTTCGATTCAGGGATCGGAAAGATCATGTAAAAGACATCATTCTGACAATTGACATGATACCGGGCACCAATAGAAGTGTGGCATCATTATTAGATATCACAGAACGGAAGAAAGCGGAGGAGGAGAGGCGGAAAAGCGAGGAATTGTATACCACACTTATAAAGACCATGCCTGATATTGTGGTGCGCACAGATGTCAACGGAGAGATTCTCTTTGTCAATGAGGTTGGCCTCAAAAAGGGCGGGTATTCCCGTGAGGAGGTTATCGGGCATAACATCCTTTCATTTGTTGCCCCGGAGGAACGGAGAACAGCAACCGATACCATGTTGAACATGATTCAACAAAGATTATACCCTATTGAATATCACATAACTGCCAAAGATGGCAGAAAACCGCTTTTTGAGGTGAATGGGAGAATCCTGAGAGATGAAGACGGTTTTCCTTATGGCTTTGTTTTCGTTTGCCGCGACATAACCGAACGGAGGCGAACAGAGGAGGCACGTCAAAGACTGGAAGAGCGCTTGCGTCGCGCTGAGAAAATGGAGGTTCTGGGGACTTTGGCCGGCGGTGTTGCTCATGACCTCAATAATGTCCTTGGTGTACTTGTCGGATATTCGGAACTGCTCCTGGAAAGAGTGCCGGAGGGAAATCACTTGAGAAAGTATGCCACCAATATCCTTCAATCAGGCCAGAAGGGAGCGGCTATCATTCAAGACCTGTTGACGTTGGCCAGAAGGGGCGTGGCTGTTTCAGACGTGATCAATCTGAATGACATTGTTTCCGGCTATTTGAAATCACCGGAGTTTGAGAGGTTGAAGAAATTTTATCCATGCATAACCCTTGATGCCATTCTTGATAAAGAGCTGTTAAATATAAAGGGTTCTCCCGTTCACCTGGAAAAAACGCTCTTGAATCTGGTGTCCAACGCAGCAGAGGCGATATCTGACTATGGGGACATTACAATAAGGACAGAGAACCGTTATCTTGACAAGCCCGTCCAGGGGTATGATCATTTGCAGGAGGGTGACTATGCTGTCCTGCAAATATCCGACAACGGGAAGGGAATCTCTGCGGCCGACATTGAGAAGATTTTTGAACCCTTCTATACGAAGAAGGTCATGGGGAGAAGTGGAACAGGGCTGGGGCTTGCAGTCGTCTGGGGAACCGTGAAAGATCATGAAGGCTATATTGATGTCCAAAGCGAGGAGGGAAAGGGAAGCATCTTTTCACTCTATTTCCCGATTACCAGGGAAGCGAAGATGGTAAGTGATCTGAAAGTGGTGCCGGCTGAATCATACATGGGCAGCGGAGAATCGATACTGGTGGTTGATGATGTGCGCGAGCAAAGAGAGCTTGCCGTTACCATGCTGAGCAGGCTTGGCTATCGCGTAAATGCAGTATCGAGCGGTGAAGAGGCTGTCGAATACCTGAAATCCCGAACGGTCGATCTTATGGTTCTGGACATGATCATGGCCCCGGGCATTGATGGTCTGGAAACCTATAAAAGAGTTCTCGAAATCAACCCGAACCAGAAGGCCGTCATCGTGAGTGGTTTTTCGGAAACGGAACAGGTTGAGAATGCCCAGAAGTTAGGTGCAGGGTGCTATGTCCGAAAACCTTATATCATGGAGAAGATTGGTCTGGCGATCAGGGATGAACTGTTGAAATGATTGACTTTATTTAATTATACCTTGAACAGATTGAGGGTTTTCTCAATATAGCGAGCTTCCTGTTTCAAGGTTTCCAGGGCTGACTTGATTTCTTCTTCCGTATCAAGATCCTTAGCTCGATGTTTTAAACTTTCCAGAGTCGTCATCAGCGCCCCGTTGTTCTCTATAAGCCTCTTGACCATATTGGATATGCCATTGATCATCTCATTAATTTGTCCGCATTCATCTGTTAAATAATCCCCTCTTCGTATGATAACCCTGCGTGATAAATTCCCCTGGGTAATTTGTTCGAATGTTTGTCTGAAGTTCTCCAGAGGACCACAGATTTTATGCGTAATGATGATCATCTGAGAGATAAATAACGTAAAAAGAATGATGACGGTGGGAATCAGTCGCTTAATAATGATTGATAATGTTTGCGTCGCTTTATGTTGCACTTCAGGGTCTTTGGAAAACATCATATCAAAGATGAATGGATACAGAACAACAAAAACGATAACGATTGAGGCAATTGCTAAACAGATAATACTATGCATGACAATTGGCAACTGCAGTTTTTTGTTGATTAAACAGTTTTTAATTTTTCTCTTGTTTTTCTCTTTCATGGGCGTTCCCCTTTAAAAATCAGCCTGAGATAATGGTGGCGTCTACCGCGATTGCCCCATGCTTCGAAATGATCAGAGGGTTGATATCGATTTCCCGAATCCGTGGGTACCGGATGCGGAGGTTGCCGAAATTGACGAGGATGCGGGCAAGTTCCTTCCTGTCAACCGGCGGCTCTCATCTGAAGCCGTTCAGGAGCTTCTGACCACGAAGGCGATGTCCTTACCCGGCCCCATGCGCACGTGGTGGAATAGCTCCTGCCGGCCCCAGGTAACCAGGCAAAAGCCTTTCTCCCTTTGACCTTCGTATTTGACACCGGCGAATGCAGATCCGGCCACTTTCAGGCACACTGGTTTTCGCCTGTCGGCATAAACTACATCAGTGGATTTAACGGCAAAGCCATCTTTGAGCGACACACCTACGGAATGATAGCTCACCATTGCCACCAGGTCAGCGGCAGCAACCCGACATACACACAGGTCGAGCGAAAGCGCTTCGTCTCCCACCGGCCGGACATTAGCTCCGATAATATCGAAGGCTTCCCGAAAGCCGATATAGCCGGTCCCTTCATCAATTTCGTTATAATCTGTCTTCACGATTAATTGTCTACTCAAATTTCTTTATTCCAGTATATACTGCTCGACAGGAAGGATTCAAAAAAATCCGATTACTGATGTTTCAAGATCTCCAAATCACAGGAATCGGCATCCTGATACGAACCCGATACGTTAATAGGGCACTTCGTTCACAATGGGACGATAAAGGAAAAGATGGTTACGGATAAAATTGATTCTCTTGTCCATATCCTCAAGAGAATTGCAGATATAGGTCGTCACCAGCTTTCCTTCCTTTGCAAACTGGATGTGTTCCTTTCCTGCATAACAGAAATTGTTTTTATGATATTTCGGATTCGTCGGGTTCACTTCCGGTATGACCGCGATAAGGACCTTCGGGTCGGACCAGGGTCCCTCCAGTCTCTCCGCCGAGCGATACAGCAACCGGTCTCCCTTGTTATGTGCAGACAGGTAAACGGCAATCCACCGTTTCTGACTTTCGTGATATCGGACACTGAGCTCCGAAACACCGGCATCCAAAACGATTTTGGCCCTCGCCGGATCCAGTCCCTTTCGCCAGATGTCGTCCTTCGCATAATACTCCATGGCCCCCGCCGGATCATGGAGCCGGTCAGTTGGAATGCGGATCAGGATGTTTCCCAGAACTCCCGGAGCCTTCTCTGAAGGAACACAGAGCGGATAAAAATAAACCTCCTTGCCGTAGACGACGGAGGTTGCGGCCAGTGCTGCAACGCCCGAAGGAATGGCCGCCGACCAATCCAGATATTCCACGGACCAGCCATGGGGGTCTTTGCAATGATAATTCCGGATCATCGCGATTTTGTGCCCGGCAATCTTGAATTTTAACGGGACTTCCATTTTCGGTGCCGGCTCAATGACCACAAACGGTATGTAGAGCCTGTCATGAACCTTGAATGGATCTTGCGGCCACATCCATTGCTTATCGCCAAAAGAGGAGATAAATCGCCCCTCTTTTTTTTTCAGGAAGTAGCGGATGTTGAATCGTCCTTCTTCGCTGCAGGTCGAGATCGCCAGAGTCGTCCCCAACACGAGATCCATATCCACCCTGTTTTTCCTGCCCTTTCTGTCGGAGACAAAGGTGTCCCCAAATAGCCAGAGCGTCCGTCCGTCATCAAGCAAAATGGAATAGGCGCCATCGCCTCCATACCAGCCGTCCCGGTCGGGAAAACTGGGGAGACATCCGGCTGCGTTACGGGGAGCCGGATGACAGACCCCGCTGAAAAAGGGTAGCAGGGAAAACATCATCACGGCTGCAAGCGACACCAGGAGCCGGCATGATTTTTCCCTTGAATGATCTGTTACGACAGTAATTTTCATCTGATTTATTGCGGGTGCTTCGTTATTAAAAGATATCTTCCGCATTCTTCAGGGTCAGCCTAAAACGATGGTGGCGTCCACCGCGACTGCCCCGTGCTTCGAAATGATCAGGGGGTTGATATCGATTTCCCGAATCCGTGGGTAAAGGATGCCGAGGTTGCCCAGATTGACAAGTATACGGGCAAGTTCCTCCCGGTCAACCGGCGGCTCTCCCCTGAAACCGTTCAGGAGTTTCTGCCCTCTGAGGCGGCCGATGAGTTCTATAGCTTCCCTCTGAGCCAGGGGGGCCATAGCAAAGACGGCGTCTTCAAAGACTTCCGTCATGATACCTCCGATTCCCAGCATCACACAGGGGCCGAATTGAGAATCCCGCACCAGTCCGGCTATGATCTCGACTTTTCCTTTCACCTGTTTGTAGATCAATACCTGGCCGGACGGCCCCATCTTTCTCCTTAGAGTGGCGAATACCTGGAGAGCAGCCTCCGTATTCTCTATATTTAAATGCACCAGCCCCAGTTCCGTCTTGTGAACGCCTCCGGGCTGCAAACCCTTCATGACCAGGGGAAATCCGATTTCACTTGCTGTCTTCTCGAGAATCGACATATCGGCGACGGTTTTCTCTTCGACGGTGGGAATGCCGCAGGCCTTGAGAATAAGCTTCGACCGGTATTCGTCGAGGGGGCCCGCGGTGGATTCCAATATTTCTTTCAGTTCCATGGACAGGGGCATCAGTTCCTTCTGCACCTGCGGCGGACTTACGGTTTTATCGGGACGGCGCCGGCGGACAACGGCGGACAGGCACTCCACAGCCCGGCGGAGTTCCGTAAAGACGGGTATGCCGTAAGACAGGGATTCGATCTTGAAACGAAAAGCCTCTTCACGTGTGCCCAGAAGCCAGATGAAGACGGGTTTCCCTGAACGGTGACGTTGCCTGGCCACATCGTCGATGTCAATCTTTAGCCGTAGATTGCCGGCAAAGGCATGCAACACGACGGCGTCGACATTCGGATCGGCAAGGACGGCTGCCAGCGCCCGGCTGTATACGTCAACGTCGGTTCCTCCATGTCTCTCCATGGCGGGCCAGAGATCTACGGGGTTGGAGACGGGCATCCATTCCGGAAAAAGATGGCCCAGAGTTTCTTTCGTTGTAGAAGAAAGTTCGGTGATGGAAAGACCGAATTCTTCCGCGAAATCCGAGGTAAGGATGCCCGAACCGCCGCTGAACGTAAGAACGGCGATACGTCCCCGCTTGTTGACGGTTTCTGACGGATCGACGTCCAGAGACCGGCAGATATCCACCATCTGTTTGAAATCTCTCGCTTCCGTAACGCCAGTTTGGGCCACAATCCCGGATGTGATCCGATGATTCCCCGCCAGTGATGCCGTATGACTCAAGGCCGCTTCCGCACCTTTCCTGCTTTTTCCCCCTGTCAGGACAACAACCGGTTTTGCACTGTTTCGGCAGAGTTCCATAAATGTTCTCCCGTCTGAGAAAGTCTCAAGATAAAACCCCACGACATTTGTGTCAGGGTCCTTCAGGAGATAAGCCATCAAGTCGCATTCGTTGACGTCCATTTTGTTGCCGATGGAACAGACCTTGCTGATGCCCATAATGCCATGACTCATGATATCGACGAGAAATCCGGCGGACAGAAGTCCGCTCTGAACGACGAGAGAAACTGTCCCGGGAAGAAGACCCCGCTGGAGCGAGGCAGGATCCATAAAGGAAAAAACATAACCGCGAATGGCGTCAACAAGCCCCATGCAATTGGGTCCCCACAGGCGGATTCCCGTTCGGCTTGCAATGTCTTTCAGGGAACTCTGCAGGTTTTTACCCTCCTGCCCTGTTTCCGCGAAGCCTCCCGATTCGATCATGACGCCCCGGATTCCCCGGGTTGCACAGTCTTCAACCGCTGCCGGCACCTGATTTGCAGGGACAAAGACAATGGCAAGATCAGCATTCCCCGGAATGGCGCCGACCGTTGAATAACATGGTAAACCCTCGATCTCCTGATACCTGGGATTGACGGGATATATGTTTCCTTTGTAGCCCGTGATGATGTTTTTAAGGATGGCGTAGCCGCCCTTGAGGGGGTTCGGCGTCGCGCCCACAACGGCAATCCCGTTGGGATTAAAAAAAAAGTCCATAGAACGTCTCCATAAAACTTAAGGTCGCTGGATGATCACATCCAGATATTTTCTGCCCCATTTCTTGGCGTCTTTTCCATCAGGAAAGAAGAGATCAATATGGTCTCCCTTGATGGCGCTCCCTGTATCGTGAACCTCTCCCCATCCGTATCCGGGAATATACATCTTCGTCCCGTAGGGGTAACGGCCGATATCTGCGGCGATGGTTCCCTTTTTCGCTCTCGTTCCGTCGGATGTAATGCCCACCTGTTTTCTTTTTCCTTCGTGCGGGCCATAGGCGTACACAGGAGGCAGCAGGCAGCATCCCCATTTATGCTTCCAGCCCGTTGATTTTTGACCCGCGTCATAGGCGGTGACCAGCATTTTTCTTTTTTCCGGTTTCCGGCCTTTGTCGCGGGGGAGGGTGCTGCATCCGAAAATGAGAAAGATACTCAATATTGCGAAGATTGATAATATGAAAGTCTTTTTTCTGAAAGGCGGCATTCGAGCTCTCTTGTCGGGTTAAGAAATTTATGAGGCAAACTAACACAACGGATATGTGTATTTCAAGACACGTTTGGCCATATTAAAAAAATCAAGAAAAACCTTCGGTAATTCAAAATAATGTTTCCATCGATCAATATTTTCTGTTTGTGCCGTTTTATGGGATGTGATAATAGGTACCATCTCAAAACGGTATGCAACAAATTTACAGCCGGATGGGGGGGCCTGCATAACCGGTTTATTGAGTAACGTTCATCGCAAGGGGGCTGCCGTCATGTTCGGAGGCATTGGAATACCTGAACTGATTATCGTCCTGGTTATTGCCCTGATATTTTTCGGGCCGGGCAAACTTCCCGAACTGGGAAGTTCCATAGGAAAAGCAATCAAAGGCTTCAAAAAATCGATGGAGGAGCCTGAAAAGAAAAGGGAAGGCTTCTCGGGAGACGACAGAATCGATAAGAGGTAGTCACGCGGAATCATTACCCCATAGAATCCGTGTGAAGTATGAATTGTCATGTGATGCCTCGAAGCCTGCTTCGAGGTCATTCATTGTCAATAACATCACATTTGTATGGAGGACGCATGAAAGCAAGAGATCTGATGATTCCCATCCACGACTATCTGACGCCTGAAAGTAACCTGAAAGATGCTGTCAATCTCCTCAGAACGGCTACGAGAGGCGAGCAGAGGGTGGGCGTGATGGGATTGCCTGTGCTTGATCAGAGTGGCAGGCTTGTCGGGATGCTTTCCATGACGGACGTTCTCAGAGCGGTATATCCGGCGTACATGAGCATGATGAATCTGGGCGATTTTACGTGGGACGGCATGCTGGAGTCCCTTGCGTGTCATGCGGGGGATAAAAAAGTGGCGGATTTCATGACCCGGAAGGTCATCATCGTTCGAGAAGATGATTCGCTTATGGAATGTGTGGATCACATGCTGAAGGGTCATGTCCGGAGGATGCCCGTTCTGGACAAAGGAGGAAAAGTGGTCGGCATGATTTATCTGCGCGACATTTTTTTTGCCGTAACACAGGCAATGCTGGACGAGAGTTGCAAACTGTAAGAGGTGAAATGTGGAACATAACGTCGCAGCAGTTTCTAACCAGATCGTGATGGGGCCGACATTCTGGATCGCCACATCGATTTTTCTTCTCGCCTATGCACTCATTGTATCGGAGAAGATTCACAAGACCATCATCGCCATCTTCGGCGCAGCCCTGATGATTGTCATCGGGATTGTCACCCAGGAAGACGCCTTTCATTCCATAGAGCTGGGAGTTGACTGGAACGTGATTTTTCTTCTGGTGAGCATGATGACCATTATCAACATCATGAAACCTACCGGCGTATTCGAGTACATTGCCATCAAGAGCGCCAAGGTGGCGAAAGGGAAACCCTTCATGATCATGGCGATCTTTTCGACGGTCACGGCGGTCGTATCGGCCTTTCTGGATAATGTGACGACGGTGCTTCTGATTGCTCCCGTGACGCTGCTCATCTGCCAGGCCCTTGAAATTGATGTTGTGCCTTTTCTCATCACGGAGGTGCTGGCGTCCAATATCGGGGGAACGGCCACGCTGATCGGCGACCCGCCGAACATCATGATTGCCTCGAAGGCACAGTTGGACTTCATGGCTTTTATTTACCATCTCACACCGGTCATTATCATCACGATGGTGGTATACATTGTCACATTGAAGCTTATTTTCGGCAAACGGCTGACCGTCAAAGAGGAACTGCGGCAACGGATCATGGCCATGGATGAGAACGAGGCCATCAAGGACCCTGTCCTCCTGAAGAAGTCCCTCGCGGTGTTGGCTGTTACGATGACCGGCTTCGTCCTCCACGGGATGCTTCATTTGGAACCGGCCACGATTGCCCTCTTTGGTGCGGGATTGCTTCTTCTGGTTTCGGGCATCAAGGAACCCCACCATGTGCTGGCGGAGGCGGAATGGGCGACCCTCTTCTTTTTCATAGGGCTCTTCATCATTATCGGCGGCGTCGTCAAGGTCGGCCTTATCAAGTGGATGTCCATCAAGGTGCTGGAGATCACGCAGGGGAATCTTTTGGGAACGAGCATGATCGTCATGTGGTTCTCCGCCTTTGCCTCGGCGTTTATCGACAATATCCCCTATGTTGCTACGATGAACCCGCTGATTATCGATATGGCGAAGCAGCTTTGGCCGAACCTCTCCGGAGTTGAGCTTCTCCATCATCCGGATCTGATGCCGGTATGGTGGTCTTTGGCTTTAGGAGCCTGCCTTGGCGGTAATGGAACGGCCATCGGGGCCTCTGCCAATGTTATTGTCGTCGGCATGGCCGAAAAAATGGGGCATCCCATATCATTCAAGAAATTCATGCTCTACGGAATGCCGTTTATGATTCAGACGGTCATTATCAGTATGATTTATATCTGGCTGCGATATTA
>CAZIQY010000083.1:0-11893 GCA_964541605.1 uncultured Syntrophaceae bacterium
GTAGAACAGTTTTACCACTTATGCACCTGTCCAGTTTTGCCCGACCAGCTCTGACACAACAAGAACTTATGCAAAGATATAGTCGTAATCAGTAAGATGACAAAAGGGGTACGGATAAGAAGAAAATGGTGATTCAATGAGACGGAAAGAAATAGCAAAAAAAGCGGACCAGTGGAAGGATCTCTACCGGAGAAAAACACCTGAAGAGATGGAAGAGGAGCTTCCCCACGGGCCTGTTCTTTATTATAACGAGATCGTGATTGACCACTGCACGAATCCAAGAAACGTGGGTGAAATGGCCGACGCCGACGGATATGCCCTCGTCGGCGATCCATCCTGCGGCGATTCGATGCAGTTATGGATCAAGGTGGATTCAAACAGAATTTCAAATGTTAAATTCAAATCCACGGGATGCGCCGGCGCGGTTGCGACCAGCAGTATGATGACGGTCATTGCCACAGGCAAATCCATAGAGGACGCAAAACGAATAACAGACGATGATGTCGTTGCCGCCCTTCGAGGCGTTACCCGGCAAAATGGAGAGTGTTCCCTTTCTGGCATCACGGCTTTACGTGAAGCCATCAGGAATTACGAGAGGACATGTTTGCAGGAGGCAGATAAGTAAATGATTTTACAGGAGTTACCCGGAGGACTTCTTTTGAATAAAGCTGCCGGGATACACGTCGGGCAGTTTATGTTTCTTCATGTCGCCGTCAGCTTCTTCCCTGCTTGAAAAATTTCCAAGCAATATTCTATGCCAGACGCCGCGTCCCGGAACCTGAACCGTTTCCATACGGATGTCGGGCAGTTTCTTCTTCACATTTTCCACGAAGGCAAGCGCTTCTTTTTTCTCATATTCCGGGAAAGCCCGGATCTGGATGGCATATCCCGTTTCTGTTTGAGCTTTTGTCGGTGAAGGCGCTGCCGGTGAAGCTACAGTCCCGGCTTTCAGATGATTCACATCGGGAGGAACGGCGGCGGCCGATTGAACAGCCGGATTTTCGGGAACAGGTTTCCTGACAGGAGCGGGAAGGGGAGGCCGCGACCAATCGTTTCCATCAAAATAGGATGCTTCTCCCGTCAATCTGTGAATTCTGAGGGGATAGACTTTTCCTCCGGAATTAAAGGCATCGTAATGGTAAATCGTCGGCCAGAAGAAAACGGCAGTCAGGCCAATAACCAGTATGAAAAGAACCGTTCCCGATAGGCTGCGGGAAATTCGAAACGTGGTTTTTTCTTTGTTATCCGTGGAAGGTGCATCTGTTCTATCCTGGATTTCCGGTTTTTCAGATTCTGAGGTTTCCGTTATTGACGGTGGCGCCGGGTAAGAAATATCTTCTGTATGGTCAGGAATAGCTACCTTCCGATAGAGGGCATCCAGTTCCTGTTCAAGGTCGATTTCTTTGGGTTCTTCTTGTGACATAAATACCTGTTTAAGCTACTTCTTTCCTTCAATACGTTTCAGAAAACCATTGATGACGATGTTTTCGTCAATCTGAAGATACCGGGCGTAAGATTTCAGGAAACCCTTCATATAAACCTCAGGCAGAAAAATTTCCCGCTTTTCTTCTTCAATGGCCAGAAGCATGTCAAATCTTATGTTTGTTTCCTGGGCAATCTCTTCGAGAGAAACTTCCATCTCAGTTCTGATCATTTTTAAATCTGCCCCTCCAATAATGTCCTGAGCCAGGATATTTTGGATCATCTGGTTTTCTGTTGCCCGTCGTTTCAGCTCTTCCTGGCGTTTCATCGGTTTCGGCATGTCCAGATGAATTTTCTTGAAATCATAGATAGGAATCGGATCTTTCATTTTATCCTGATACTGGTTTTTCTCTTCCAACAATCCGAGGTCAATCAAGCCCTGATCGTATGCCATCCTGATCTCGGGGTTGATCAGTGTCAGATATGCCTCTTCCAGACGGGCCAGAATCTCTCTTCTTTCTTCTTCCGAAAAGAAAGAGTAACTGGCTATGGACTCATCCTGATAAAGATCGAAGATTTTTTTATAGGCACGACGGATCTCCAGGGGCGATGCGTCGGCTGAAATCTCGAGCAATTCATAGTGATTCTGATCCGGGAATATTTTCATTTTACTCTGCGGCGTTCCGGAGGATGGTTTGTCTTTCATTGATAGACAGAAGATGTTTGCAGCACTCCCGAAGATCAAGGGTCGTCTGGGTATATGGATAGAGATCTACGAAAGGAACTTTTTTACAGACAGAGTTGTGAACATGGTCGTCAAAACTGATGTTTCCTGTGAAAGACATCTTCAGGGCAAGGTGCCTTTCGATGATCTTGCAGATCAACTCTCCGACATTCGGGTTGTCCTGCTTTCTTTGCTGATTGACGGCAAGCTTGAAATGCAGTGTCCCCAGCGCCTTTTCCAGGGAATCGCCCTTTTCCGGATCCAGTTCCTTAACCATGTTAAGCAGGATATCAGGATTGCTGACGACGGCTCTGCTTTCCCGCTCACCCGCTTTCTCAGCGAGTATCCGAAAATCGTGAATCTTGAGGACCTGGCGGATTTTACGGAAATAAACGGAACGAATGAGACGGTAGATGTTTTCTATTGAAGTCGGTTCAGGCGTCGTCACAAAGATGCCCAGATTTGAAATCATAAAATAATTGATGGTGTTAAAAGAGGTTCCCGCACCCAGATCCAACAGAATATAGTCATAAGAAAGTCTGGCAATGTTCCGCATCAGTTTCATTTTTTGTTCATGGGCGAGATTGGCGACATCCAGATTGTTCATTGCGCCGCTTATGAGATAGAGGTTCGGCGTGGGCGTGGAGACAACCGTCTCCTCAAGGGCGCCGACCCTTTTGTTTAAGAAATCCGAGATGCTTCTTTCAGGATGGGGAATGCCGATGATAGTGTGGATATTTGCCGCTCCAAGGTCAACATCGATCAGGAGCGTCTTGTATCCCTGTTTTGCGAGCAGAATCCCGAGGTTGCCGGTAAAAAAACTCTTTCCGGAGCCCCCTTTTCCGCCGCCGATGGACCATATGTTCGACATGGAAATTGTCCGTTCTCAATTCTGTCTGGTCATTGAAACGTTTACCAATTACGTCATCACAAACATGACGACTTCGTAAAAAGTCCCCCAAACTGTCATACCGGCGAACGCCGGTATCCAGAACTAGTTAAAAACACTGGATTCCGTGTCAAGCACGGAATGACAAAAGAGGCAAATGACGACTTTTTACGAGAGCGTCAAACATATCGGCCAAAGAACCATGAAATTAATAATTCGATAAGTGTTTATATTCTCTACAGTAAATAGCACAGTTTGTCAAAGAAGAAAATCACGCCTACTTGAACATGGATTGCTGTTTTGTGCCGGAGCTGAAAACGTTCGGATCCACCATGACGTTGATTAAGGACGGCTTCCCCGAACTTCTGGCCCGCTCAAGGGCAGGGCGGATGTGGGAAGGTTCGGTGACCTGCTCGCCGTGCCCGCCCATGGCCTCAACGACGAGATCATAGCGCATGGGGCTCAGGATATTTGCCGCATCACCCCGCACCTTTCCGTATCTTTCTATCTGTCCGTAGCGTACCTGATTCCAGGCGGCATTGTTGGCGACGATGCCGATGACGGGCATTTCGAATCGGATAAGGGTATCATAGTCGAAGCCTGTCAGCCCGAAGGCGCCGTCACCAAACAGGACAACAACCTCCGCCTCGGGCATGGCCGCTTTGGCGGCAATCGCAAAGGGGGTTCCGACTCCGAGGGTGCCGAGAGGACCCGGATCAAGCCAGCGTCCCGGTTTGCAGGGAGTGATGACGCCGGCAGACATGGTGACCACATCGCCGCCGTCGGCGATGAAGACGGCATCCTCTGCCATGAAATCCCTGATCTCTCTGGCAAGACGCAGGGGATGGATGGGAATATCATCGGAGTCAAGAAATGGTCTGCCCTTTTCCCGGAGATCATCCTCAATCTGTCGCAATTCCTCAATCCACGAATCACTCCGTCCGGGGGGTGAAACGGCCGCGGCAAGTTGAGCCAGCACGGCCTTTACGTCTCCCTGGATACCGATGTCGATGTCCCGGTTGTGTCCCAGTTCGCTGTAATCCAGGTCTATCTGTATGATTTTTGCGTCCCGAGAAATGCGTTTTCCATATGCCAGTCTGAAATCAAAGGGTGTGCCGATCACCAGGACCACATCCGCCCTGGAGAGGGCATGTCGTCGCGAACGCATCAAAAAATAAGGACAGCATTCACCAAGACACCCCCGCGCCGCACCGTTCAGGAAAGTGGGGATGCGGGACTTCTCGGCTAAAGTCAAAAGTTCGCCGTCGCCGCGGCAGTGCCACACCTGGGTACCCGCAATAATGGCCGGGCGCTCTGCACGGTCAAGCAATGCCGCTGCCTGCTCGACCAATGCCGGGTCGCCCTGGGGGCGGCCTTCGGAGCGGCAATATGCAGGAAACAACACATTGTTCATATCCACAGCGTTATCCAGCACGTCCATGGGAATTTCGAGAAAGGATGGTCCGGGACGGCCACTGAATGCTTCCCTGAGCGCTGTGTTGATGAATTCAGGGATGCGCTCTGTATCCTGAATGGAAATTGACAACTTGGTGATGGGTTTCATGAGAGAGACATGGTCCAGTTCCTGCAGCCCGCCCTTCAGGATCTGACTGCGCGGGGCCTGTCCTCCGATGAGAAGCATGGGGGTCTGGTTGCGGAAGGCGGTGGCGACGCCCGTTACGGCGTCTGTCACACCGGGGCCTGCCGTTACAACGGCAACGCCGGGAATGCCGGTGAGCCTGCTCCAGGCTTCGGCGGCGTGGGCGGCTGTCTGTTCGTGTCTCACGTCAATGATCCGTATGTCCTCATCGAGGCAGCCATTGTAAATATCGACGATGTGAACGCCGCAAAGGGTGAAAATGGTTGTGACGCCCGCCCGCTTCAGCGCCTTTGCGACCAGTTGCCCGCCTGTTATCTGTGACATGGTGTCGTTCCTCCTCATCGTTTTCCCTTCCTGAATGAGTGGGTTGCCGGGAAGCTCTTTTATTTCAAGTATAAAGGAAGGGGCAGCGGTCTGTCAACCGGATTGAAGTTTACCTTGATTTTATACGGGCTTTATTTTATTTTTTAATTATGAACGAGCCGGAGAAAAAAGAATTTCAAAGCGATGAGATCGACACGCCCATACAGCGGCTCGATGTCATCGAAGAGACCCTGCTGAAGGAGGACGTTCTGGGGTTCGATCCCGTGGTTCTCTCCCTTCTGGATGATCCTAATGTCAGCCAGAAAGAGATAGAGAATCTGAAGGTCAAACTTGGACCGGATATCTTCGGCCACCTGTTCAGCATTGCCAATTCGGCCTATCACGGCAGCCTCAAAATGGGCCAGGTGCAATACTTTTTTGATGTGGTGACCCGATTGGGAATGGAGCACACCAAAGTGGCGATTCTCATGTTTCCCATGCGTCTCCTTGCCCGGGGGGATCTGGAGACGGAACTGCTTTATGTGAAGAGTTTTGCTTCCTCTGTCGTCGGCAGAATTCTGGCACGGGGGCTGGGATTCCGCGATGACGCGGCGCGGAGGGTAGAACTTGGTTGTCTCCTTTATCATTTCGGTTTTCTGATGATGCTGGTATACCGAAACCGTTATCAAGATGGGGATGTTCATATTGACGATGATTTCATTCATAAATACCAGTCTTGCCTTACGGAACGGATCGTCAACCGGTTCCAGCTTCCGGATTATCTCCTTGAGATGGTCGTTACCCGCTGCTTCAGCCTCGACCGGATGGGTATCGATCTGTCCGGCGTGGTCCAGATGGCCATTGCCGCTGTGGAAATGAGTTTCCAGCGGTTCGACAACCGACTTGTTATTCTGTCGCCCATGCCCTCGTCCGATGATGATGGGGCTATCACCCTGGGGGCCATCATCGAAGAGCAGTTTGCCGCGGCGGGACTTCGGAAGTACCTGCAGGTTGTGAAGAAGCCATCGCCAGTCTAAGCCCTTATGCCCGATGAAAAATTGTTTTTTGATTATACCAGCAGAATAGAGAAAACGGCCAGCAGGAGCATCCATTCCATCGAGACATCCAGACCGGCCAGGGGGATGAGGAAAAGACTGCTCACGAAAGAGCCAAGGCAGCCGCCGAGCAGATCCGCGGAATACAGGGGAGAAATAACCTTTCGTTGATCCGGAATTTTATAAAGACTGGCATAGGCAAACACGCCCGCAACAAGAAATCCCGCCGCCGCCAGGAATAATGCTATCGGGAACAGCCCCGAATGGATGCCTGTTCTGATGGCTGCCGCGACGGCGGCACAAAGCAGGCAAAATCCCGCCACAAGACCGGCGCCCCACCAGCGCGTCGATCTTCGACGGTGTCTTCCCGCCGGGGCGGCCATCATGCCGTTGATCGTGATGGCGCCGAGCGCCAGCCCTCCCATGAAACTCATGAGCAACAGCCCGATATCCTGGTAAAGGACGCCATGTTTGACCTGATATTGAAGGATGAGGACAGTCTCCAAAACCATGCCGATGAATCCCGCCACGGCAACGAGGAAAACGCGGCGACATGCCGGCCACAGGCGGCAGACAAGAAAAAACAGGGGGAGGCCAATCCATAGCATCCAATTCGTCCTGAGAGTTGCAAGGCTTTCCTCCGGAAGAGGGGGTGCATCCTTTGCGGCGATGCGGGGAAAAAACTTTGAAAGCCAGATCGTGAATGCGTACTGGTAACAGATGGGTCTGATGTCTGTATTGGGTGGGGCGGAGCCCCGTTTCAGCCTTTCGGCGATCTCGAAATACCGGTCGTTTGTGTAAAGATACCGGATGTAATCCGCCTTCATCAGTCTCGTTTTGAGCTTCCTGTCATGCAGGCGGTTTATCGGGACATCCGGGGTGCGCGGCAGCGGATTGCGGGAGGCCGTGATGATGTTTGTTGTTCCCGGTAAAACCACGATTTCCGGAAATACGGCGTTCAAAGCGCGATAAATACTTATTATACGATGGGCGAGAGGCAGCGTCCAGATATTTTCCGCCGAGCGGAGTCTGAGGCCGAGAATGCCGCCGGGATTCAGTCTCGCGGCGCACTGCTCGAAAAATTCCCTTGTATAGAACCGGTTTGACTGACCTGAGGTGGGCTCCGGCATGCCGACCAGAATGAGATCGTATCTGTCGCTTTTCTGCAGAAACTGGCGCGGGTCGGAGGATACGACATTGACGCTGGATTTCGTGAGCGATTTCTGAAAGTCTTCGGGAAGATGACGAGATACCAGATCCAGCATGACAGGATTGAGTTCAACATAGTCAATGTTCTGCGGGACATGCTTCAGTATTTCCTTCAGCGTACCGTCCAGCCCGCCGCCTAAAATCAGGACATGCCGTGGGGCCGGGTGCTGCAGCGCCGACAAATGGGTGAAATATTCCGCTTCCGTTCCTTCGGTTTCGAAGGCAAGGGCGTCATTTTCAAACACCGATACCTGCCCGGCCAGTTTCGTTACGGTGATTCGTCCGTAAGGGGAATCCCTGCTTTCCAGAAGGGCCGGATGGTTCCACGCCGTCATTTGCCGGTCTACGACATCTGCCTTCCATAATAGCAACAGAAGCAGGACGGATAAAACAACGGACAGTAAACGGTATGGAAAGGTTCTTTTCCCGGCAAGGAACACCATCGGAGTGAGGATACAAACGAGGCCACAGATAAAGCCGAGGTCGCAGTTCTGGATACCCCATCGAAGCGTGAGCGTCGCCAGCAGGCCGCCTGCCAGTCCCCCGGCGCTTTCAATGGCGTAGGCTTTCGCGAGTGTCTTGCCATCCGCCACGTACATTTTAGCCGCCCACTGGAATAGCAGGCCCAGCAGAAGACCAACGGGCATCAGCGCCAGGATAATAATCGTCAATTGATAAGGAAAGGACAGATACGCCCCGGGCACGCCGCCAAAAAGGAGACGGCTCGCACGGATAAAAACGACGTCCGCGGGGAAAACAATGCCGGACAGCAGAAAAAGCACCGCCATGCCATTTGCAGACGGCTGCCGGTTCCGCCGGCTGATCAGGGCGCCGGCGGCTGTCCAGAACAACCATATCCCCAGAGCGATCAGGTAAATCAGCTCAATCCCGTAGAAAGCCACGTTCAATTCCCGGAGCAGGACCACCTGTCCGAGAATGGAGATCAATCCAATGACGATGAGGGAAACGATCATGGGGGTTATTTGAATTCCGCTTCGCCAAACACAATGGCCTGGAAGGTGGACAGTTCCGCCCCTTGTTTCCAGCTTCCGGCCTCGATCCCGGCTTTGAGACACAGATTGTCCAGCAGTTCCTCACGGCTCCAGCCCTGCTCGGTGGCGACCTGGGGAAGAAAGACCGCCGAGTGCCCGTCCTTGCTGAGGATGACGCCATCCCGTCCGATGACGATTTTATTAGCCTTCGATACCTGTTTCGGGGGCGTCAGCACGGAGATTTCGATGTCGATCTCTCCGAGTTCGTCGGTGGTTACCGGTCGAAACCGCCTGTCGTTCAACGCTGACTGCACTGCCATGGCCCCCACCAGCTTGCAGAGAGGCTCATCGCCGATGATCCGGCCGATACAACCGCGGAGTTCCCCTTTTTTCTTGAGGGTGACGAAAACCCCCTGCGGCTGCCGGAGTTTCGGATCGAATCCTCTCGCCAGGGGAAGCGTGTCTGTCAGCAGCAGGCGGGAGAGGGTTTCCCGGGCGAAGGCGAGCAAAGCCTTTTTGTCGGACGGCCGAAGCGATGTGTCACCGGATGCCTGTGATGTCTGCTCTGATGCTCCTGAAAGTTCACTGCCTTTTTCCGTAGTCAGCGCCACCGCCCCGTAGCCGACGACGCGCGACCGCTCACCGATGGACGTGTCACCAGAATGTGCGTAGCTGATAATGGTCCCTTGCGTTGCTCCGAGGGATTTTGCCGCGGCCATGGCCGCCATGATGGGCGCTTCCCCGCAGGCGCAAGTATGAAGATTCGGGATATGTCGGTTCATCTGTGCCAGGATGGCGGAACTGAATGCCGCCAGGTCAAGTCCGGTCATGGCTGCGAGGATTTTTCCGTCCACAGAGGCGGCGTCTGTCGCCGACGGATAATGGGAAAGATCGGAGCTGGCCACAATGAGGGCATTTTTGCCTTTGACTGCCGTGGCCAGGATTTTTCCGAAACGGGCACACATGTCAATATCCGCCGTGCCGACAATCACGGGGACGATTTTCGCCTTCGGAAAGAGAACCTGTACGAACGGCACGATGACTTCAACGGAATGTTCCTGCTCATGCAATGATTTGTCCGGGATGCAGTCGGGGTTTGCTTCCGTCAGCGATGAAACAATGCTTCTGTCGATCACTGCGGTTCCCAGAGGTGTACTGAAGCCGCTGCCGGGGTAAACGGAGATTTTCCGAAAGTACGGGTTTGTGTGGTTCGTTCCCAGGATGACGACCACGTCGTAATGCTTTTCACTCACCTGTTTGAACCCGTCGGCGCAGATCTGCCCGGAGAAGATGTATCCCGCGTGGGGCACGACAATCGCTACAGGGTTTTTCGTTTTTACCGGTACGGCATCCTGAAGATATTTTTGAATGGCGAGTCTCAGTCTGGGTTCCGTATCGGGATAGAACTTCCCGGCGACGGCAGGCTGGCGAATATCGTTGTCCGGAGATTTTGTTGCCTGACATGCTGCAGGAAACAGAAGGCCGATCGTAAGGATTAGAAGCCCGGCTCGCATCATTTTCATGTTCACAATTCCTTTCAAGTCCATACGCCGGCGATTTTACGGCGGCAGAATGCACAGCGCCCGCCCTTGACGTTCATTTCCTGAATGAAAAAACCCTGCCGCCGTATCACGATTCTTTTGCACTTCGGACAGTAGGTGTGATTCCCCGGGTGATCCGGCACGTTTCCCACATATGCGTAATGAATCCCTTTGTCGATTGCCATGTCGCGGGCCCGTTCCAGTGTTGTTAAGGGCGTGGGGGGAAGATTGAGCAGTTGATAGTCGGGATGAAAGCGGGAGAAGTGGACGGGAACGTCCGGGCCGATTTCACCCATGATCCAGTTGACCAGTTCCTGAAGCATCCCGTCGGAATCATTCAGGGTGGGAACGACCAGATTCACGATTTCAAGGTGGGTGCGGCTCTTCGCGATCTGCTTGATGCTTCTTAGGACAGGCCGCAGTTCCGCATTGCTCACGGTGCGGTAAAACTGTTCGCTGTATCCCTTCAAATCAATCTTGATGGCGTCAAGTATCCTGCACATGTCGGCGAGAGGGGCCTCGTTCATAAAACCGCAACTGATCAATGCGGAGCGAAGCCCTTGCTTTCTCGCGACCTTCGCAATGTCGATCAGGTATTCTGTAAACACGGTCGGCTCGTTGTACGTGAAGGCAATGACACGGGCCTTGCGGGACAACACCGATCTGACGAGCGTGGCCGGGGGTGTATAGGTCGTCCGGTAATCCTCGGGCCAGGATTGTGAGAGTTCCCAGTTCTGACAGAACTTGCACTGGAAGGGGCACCCGGAGGTTCCGATGGAATAGGCGTCCGCTCCCGGCAGAAAATGATAGAACGGTTTCTTCTCGATCGGATCGACATGGAAGGAAACGGGGCGTCCGTAAACGAGACTGCGGAGTTCTCCCCTGACGTTCACGCGGGTGCGGCACTGCCCGCGCTTGCCGCTTTTGATGATGCAGCCGTGGGCGCAGAGCCCGCAACTGATGATGTTATCCTTATGCAGGGACGTCCAGTAACGCGCTCTGGGGGCCGCATGGATGAGTTCATCCGTGTAGCTGCCCGCATAGGCAAGGCCGGATCCATCGATGGCTGATATGCTCTGCCAGAATGGATCGGACATAATCACGCCGGCGCCGCCGAGTATGGGCGCAAGTCTTGCTGCAATGGATAAAAACTCACGTCTTGAGATCATGACTGCCTGCCACCCGAATCACTAATTCCTCCGGCAAGTAAACATGTCAAATCTAGTCATTCCGGGATTGACCCGGAACCCAGCCACTCTTTTCGTAAGTATAAAAGAAGTCGGCAGGGCAAGTCAATGGGAAGAAAAAATCCCCCCAAAATACCCATTGACACCTGCCTGCCGAAGTAATACTATTACCGGTAATACTTACCGGAGGTATGATCATGAGAGTCACAACAAAAGGTCAAGTAACAATTCCTCAACACATTCGTATTAAATTAGGGATAACCCCTGCCGTTGACATTGATTTTATAGAAGAAAAAGATCGTGTCTATTTAGTGAAAAAAGAGGCAGGGGAAATTAAAACCAGAAAATTTCGAAACTTGAGGGGAATAGCGACAGTCAAGATGACGACTAATGAAATCATGGCCTTAACAAGAGGAGACAAATGAAGGGCGTTATAGTTGATTCGAATATTATTCTTGACGTTTTCTTGAATGACCCTGACTGGGCAGATTGGTCTGAGTCCACATTGGAAGAATATGGTCGTTTTGCCATATTGTACATCAATCCGGTCGTTTATTCAGAAATATCCATTGGTTTTGAACTCATTGAGGATTTGGAATCCGCTGTTTCAAAAGCCGGATTTCAGATGTTGGAAATTCCCCAAGAGGCGCTTTTTTTGGCCGGAAAAGCTTACCTCAAGTACAAAAAAATGAAAGGCGGGGAAACGACTCCCCTTCCGGATTTTTATATAGGTGCACAGGCCGCAGTCCTTAATTTAGACGTAATTACAAGAGATGTATCCAGATATCGATCACATTTTCCAACTGTAAAATTAATAACCCCTTAGTCATTTTAAGTAATATGCATAGGACAATCTATTGAATTGATTGATCGAAAGCATGGCAATCGATTCCCTGGTTATCTTTCCTTTGGCGAGGAGCTGTTTCCGGTCGTGATAAATTGAGCCAAAAATGGTCGTTAGAAAGTGAGCC
>CAZIQY010000084.1:0-11386 GCA_964541605.1 uncultured Syntrophaceae bacterium
TTAGAATTGTTTTAATGATTTTGATGCCCCGCCCTGTGGGCGGGGTAGTTCACTTTTCCAGATACATCTTGTTGATAATATCCTGAAATTTGTCGGTGACGAACTTTCTTTTAAGCTTCATGGTGGGTGTCATTTCACCCGCTTCCTGTGTGAAGGGTGTTGGCAGCAGGGTGAACTTCCTGATCTGTTCGTGGCCGGCAAGTTCTTCCGAATGTTCGGCAATTCGCTGTTGATAGAATTGGATGATCCTGGGATTCTCAATAAGGTCTTCCCGGGACGAATACGAAATGTTGTGTGTCCTGGCATAGTCTTCAAGGGCGTCGAATGCCGGAACAATCAGGGCGGATACGAATTTTCTGGCGTCTCCGATGACGGTGATCTGTTCGATGTAATGATCCTTTCCGATGGTGGTTTCGATCAACTGAGGCGCAATGTATTTGCCGCCCGATGATTTCATGAGGTCTTTGATGCGTTCGGTAATGGTCAGGTATCCATCTTCCAGAACCCCGACATCTCCAGTCTTGAACCACCCGTTTTCAAATGATTCCTCCGTTGCTTCCGGTTTTTTGTAATATCCCTTTGTAACCGTTTCTCCCTTAACGAGAATCTCACCGTTTTGCGCAATCCTGACCTCGACGCCGTCAATGGGTTTTCCTACCGTTCCGGGCCTGAAGTGGTATCTTTCATGACAGGTTACTGTCGCTGTGGTTTCCGTCAGGCCGTATCCATAGGTGATAAACAATCCCACCGAATGAAAAAATTCCTCGATTTCTTTCGAAAGTTGTGCCCCGGCACAGGGGAAAAATCGGATACACCCCCCGACAACGGACCTGATTTTTTTAAGAACAAGTCTGTCGGCAATAAAGTGTTTCAGCTTTAGACCAGGGGGGAGAGGTTCCTTTTCTTTTTTCTTCTGATATATCTGCTCACCCGTTTTGACCGCCCAGAGAAACAGTTTTTTCTTTGACGGCGAGGCGTTTTCCAGCTTTTCGAATACAGCTGAATACATTTTTTCGTAGAATCGGGGGACGGCGCACATAACTGTCGGTTTGATCTCCTGCATGCATTCGATAACCTTTGCTGTATCGTCACAGTAGCCGATGACCATCCCGCGTGCAGCAGCAAAAAAACACCATGTCCGCTCAAAGACATGAGAGAGCGGCAGAAAGCAGAGGGAGACGTCCTGGTCGCTGGTGTCGAGACGTTTCAAATGGGCAAGAAAGGAGTAATGAAAAGTGGAATGATGGAGCATGACGCCTTTGGGTTCCCCCGTCGTTCCTGAGGTATAGATCAAGGTGGCGAGGTCTTCGATGGAGGCTTCTCTTAGCCGCTTCTCGAGTTCATGATCCTTAGCCGACGATCTTCCCGTTTCGAGGAAATCTTTGAAATACATAGCCTTTTCACCGCCATTCAGGCGGACATTGCTGTCGAACACGATAATTTTCCTGAGATGCGGGGAACTGTGGGAGAAAGCGGATACCTTGTCGTACTGATCCTGTGACCCTACAAAAATAACCCCCGCCTCCGTCTCGTTGACGATGTATTCGGTCTGTCTGGCCGTATTGGTTGCATAGACAGGCACGGATACGCCACGGATGGCCAGGATACCGTAATCGGTGATATTCCAGTCAGGCCTGTTCTGGGAAAACAGGGCAACCCTGTCTCCTGCTTCGATATTCATTTTCAGAAGCCCCTTTGATACGGCGCGAATCTGTTCTCCCATGGCATTCCAGGACATTTCCTTCCAGATGCCGCCTTCCCTGTATCTCACGGCGGTCTTTTTTCCGTACTTTTTAATCTGATCGTGAATCATCCGGGCTAAGTGTATTTCGTTCATCGGCATTTCACCTTGTATGGTTATTGTGGTTTTTCTGTATATGATTTTGTATACGGGAAGTCAAAGGCCTTTTTATGCAGGATTTATCCTTGACACACCTCTGTCCCTTCCCTATACTCCCGCACGTAAACGGAGCTTATTATTGTTTGACACACAGGTTTCTTTTTACCTATAATTGCGGCAAAATAGAGGGCCGGTCGGCAGCTTCACGTCCAATATCCGTTCGTGAAAGCAAAGTACATTTAAATATGATATCCAGTTTAGATACAAGCAGAATCGCCATTATCGGACCCGGAAGACTCGGGACATCCTTTGCCTACAAGTTCGGCAGAGATAACAAGAGGGTGACCATCTATTATCACGATGCGGATATATGCCGAACCATCAACCGGGAACGTTTAAACCCGAAGCACCTGACCGAGGATCTGGCCAGAAGGCTCGGGGGGATAGATCGTGTGCCCAGGTTATCATCGATGGTCCATGCAACGAATGATCTGGAAAGGGTGATAGAAGATAACGATTTCATTTTTCTCTCCATTACGATGAATCGCCTTCCGGAGTTTCTGGATTACCTGAAGCCGCTGATAGAGAAGAAGTCCGGAGGAACCTGCCTGATTTCCCCGATCAAGGGACTGACTGCTGATGAAATTACGAAAGAACTGATCACGCCGTCCCAGCTGATCAACAACAATTTGTATAATCTGAAGTCAAAATATGAAGTGGTCTGTCTTGGCGGACCTTTCTTTGACACGGATATCACGCTTGGAAACCCCGTTTGTGTTACCGTTGCGGGGAAGAAGCACATTGCTAACGTCATCAGAGAGGAACTCATCAGATTCAACCGGAGAGAGTTAAATTCCTACTATAATTTTGACATTGTGGGTGTGGAGGCATGCGGTTCCCTGAAAAACATCGTGGCAAATATCAAGGGGGTCACCGATTCGCTGGATCTCGGCAATTCAATCCCCGGAACCATATTTGCACGATCCGGAGTTGAAATAAGATCCCTGTCGAAGTTGCTCGGGGGCAGCTTTCAGGCTTTTTACAGCCAGGCGGGCGTGGGTGATATGTATGTGACATTGTCATCCGACGCGAGCAAGAATTACCGGTACGGCAAATATTTTTATGAGCTATACAGCGGCAATCCCATAGAGGCTCACCTGAAGGTTCTTGAAAGGATTGACGGCACTCCGGAGGGACCGAACACCATCCGAAATGTTCACAAATATCTGGAAAAGAAGAACATGTACAGCCCGTTGTTTCACTGCGCCTTTAAGATATTTAACGAGGTCGGAAATAAGAAAGAAATCAAGGAGAAAATAATCCAGGCCTGTCAGTTCGACAAAAGGATAAAGGAATTTATAGGCCCTGTGTCAAGGATTCTGTACAGAATCTTTCCAAATCTATGGTATCGCAGACATAAAGGGTTGCTGTCCAATCTGGAAATGTAGTTGGGGAAAGAGCCAAAAGAAAGTCCGAAATTTCGACTTGACAGATTTTATTCCGTTGTGTTAGTAAAAAAATAGTGAGGAAGTTGATCAATATGAGCAGAAAAAATAAAAACTTGCTATGGTGGTGGCAGACCCGATAGTCTGCCCGCAACAGCTCTCCTCATGAAAGAATAAGTTGAGCCGTGGGCAGGGAGGCTCCTTCCCATGACTAAGAAAAGACGAGTGTAAAAGCCATGGGAATTCCCCATGGCTTTTTTTATGGCAAATTGCAAAACAAACGAAAAGGAGAACGTCATATGCAACAGATCAAGGTATTGTTAAACGACGATGAAATTCCCAGGCAATGGTACAACATTCAGGCGGATTTACCAAAACCGATGAATCCACCCCTTCATCCGGGGACGGGGAAACCGGTTAATGCCGAGGATCTGGCGCCGGTTTTTCCCATGAACCTCATTGAGCAGGAAGTCAGTCAGGAACGCTGGATCAATATTCCTGATGAAGTTCTGGAGAAATACCTTCTGTGGCGGCCCACTCCTCTCTGCCGGGCACTGAATTTTGAAAAGCTCCTGAATGCCCCCGTGAAAATTTACTTTAAAAACGAGGGGTACAGCCCTGCAGGTTCTCACAAGCCAAATACCGCTGTTCCTCAAGCATATTACAACAAGGTTTTCGGAATCAAGCGCCTTGCAACGGAAACGGGTGCCGGGCAATGGGGGAGCGCTCTGGCCATGGCCTGCAAGATGTTTGATCTTGAATGCCGGGTGTTCATGGTCAAGGTAAGCTACGAACAGAAACCGTACCGGCGTATGATGATGAACACCTGGGGGGCCGAATGTATCCCGAGCCCCAGCACCATCACGGAAGCCGGCCGGCAGGTGCTGGCTGCGCATCCGGACTCGCCTGGAAGTCTTGGTATTGCCATCAGCGAGGCGATTGAAGATGCCGTCACACATGAAGGTTCCCGTTATTCTCTGGGAAGCGTTTTAAACCACGTCCTTCTCCACCAGACGATCATCGGCCTGGAGGCAAAGAAACAGATGGAAAAAATCGGCGTCTATCCGGACGTTGTAATCGGTTGCGCCGGCGGCGGCAGCAATTTTGCCGGTATCGCTCTTCCCTTTGTCAGGGATAAAATCTACGGGAAAAAGGTGAATATCATCGGCGCCGAGCCCGCATCATGCCCCACCATGACCCGTGGTCCATTCGCCTACGATCATGGAGATATTGCCAAAATGACGCCCCTCTTGCCTATGTATACCCTCGGCCATGATTTTGTTCCCGCACCCATCCATGCGGGAGGATTGCGGTATCACGGAATGGCGCCCATCATCAGCCACCTCGTCAAGGAAGGATTGATTGAGGCGCGGGCGTATCATCAGCTTGAAACTTTCGAAGCGGGCGTGAAATGGGCGCGGTCTGAAGGTTTCATCCCCGCTCCGGAAACCAACCACGCTATTTCCTCCGTCGTTGACGAAGCCATGCGGGCGAAAGAAGAAGGCAAGGAAAAGGTCATTCTCTTTGACTGGAGCGGTCATGGCCTGGTCGATCTTGCATCCTACGAAGCATACCTGTCCGGGAAACTGGAAGCTTATGAACTTCCGGAAGAGGAAATTTTAAGGGCCATCAAGGCCACGGAAGGCTTCCCAAGGCCTTAAAGTATTTATGTGAATGATGCATTTGTCCCACCCCCTCTGATAGGAGGGGGTGGGACAAAAAACATCCTCGGTGTCCGAAGCCCCCTGGATAGTTGCAACAATTTTAGTTGTCCGGGATGATTACAGAGGACTGTATAAGAACAATGAAAAATTACAATCAGTTGGAAATAAGATGTCCGAGGCTTGGCGGAGAGGTGAAATTTTTCTACTGTGCGAGAGAAGGGGGGGACCTTCCCTGCTCGCGAATCATCGACTGCTGGAAATCTTTCTTCCCCGTTGAAACGTATCTGAGAGGGCGTATGTCGCAGGAAGCATGGGAACGCTTTTCCAGACAGGTTCCGAAGGATAAGGTTTCGACACTCATAGATCTCATCGAAGCGGCAAAAAAACGGGTAAAACCGGACGATCAGGGGTAGTCATGGATCTTTTTGACCAGAAGAACCATGAGGTCGATCCGAGGCCCCTGGCAGACCGGATGCGGCCCCGGAGCCTTTCTGAGTATATCGGGCAGCCGCATCTTCTTGGAGAAGGAAGCCTTCTTCGCCGGGCCATTGAAGAGGATGAACTTTTTTCCATGATCTTCTGGGGTCCTCCGGGTTCCGGTAAAACCACCCTCGCACGGATGATCGCCCACGTGACAAAATCAACCTTCGTCAGCTTCTCCGCGGTTCTTTCAGGCGTGAAGGAGATCAGGGCGGTAGTCGATGAGGCAAATGTACAGTGGCGGTACCACCAAAAAAAGACCATTCTCTTTGTGGACGAGATTCACCGCTTCAACAAAGCTCAGCAGGATGCCTTTTTGCCCCACGTCGAAACGGGGCTCATCACACTGATCGGCGCCACAACTGAAAATCCATCTTTCGAGGTGATTGCCCCGCTATTGTCCCGGACAAGGGTCATGCTTCTGAAGCCTTTTTCCGAGGAAGAATTATCCGTCATCATTGACCGGGCTGTTCATGACCTTGAAAAGGGGCTGGGAAAACTTTCTCTGGAGCTTGATCTCGAAGCACTTGATCACATCATCTGGTCTGCGGATGGAGATGCCCGCATGGCATTAAACAGCCTGGAGGCAGCAGCATCACTTTTGCGGACAAAGGATGAAAGCGAAAAACGAATTACCCGTGCCATTGTGGAAACAGCCCTCCAGAAAAAGGCCCTGCAGTACGACAAGAGGGGAGAAGAGCACTACAACCTGATTTCAGCCCTTCACAAGAGCCTTCGGGGAAGCGATCCGGATGCCGCCCTTTACTGGATGGGCCGCATGCTTGAGGCAGGCGAGGACCCACTGTATATCGCCCGTCGCATGGTGAGGTTTGCCTCTGAAGACGTGGGAAATGCGGACCCGCACGCCCTGACCGTAACCATTTCGGCAATGCAGGCCTTTCAATTCATCGGCCTTCCCGAAGGCGAGCTGGCCCTGGCGCAGGCCGCTGTTTATCTTGCCACGGCACCCAAGAGCAATGCCCTCTACACTGGTTACGGGAGGGTCAGGGACGCCATCAAGCTGACAGGCACACTGGAAACGCCGCTGCATATCAGGAACGCTCCGACCCGTCTGATGAAAGACCTCGGCTATGGGAAAGATTATCAGTATGCCCATGATTTCGAAGACGCTTATGTTCCCCAGGAATACCTGCCGGAAAAACTGAAAGGAAAAACCTTTTACATTCCCACGAACAGGGGCTACGAAAAGATCGTCAAAGAAAGACTCGATCGGTGGCGAAAGCTTCGGGAGAAGGCAAAATAAACAGATAAAAAAGGGTATATGATTTGCAGTTATGAATAATAAAAAAAGGGGAGACTTGAAGTCTCCCCGTGTTCAGGAGGGGTAAGGTTTTGATCTTTTATAAGTTTTGGATTTTTTATCGGTTGGTCATGCCCGGCTCAACCGATTTTTTGTCTTTTGAAATGAAAGTATGCACGTCCTGTGCCATGTATGGGTGGTATGGTCTAAGTACCTTATTATGAAAGACTATTGCGAATATTGATACCAGGAATCACGTCTCGTAATGAAACAGCCTGGGGCAAGAAATGTCGTTTTCTGAAGCATGTCTTATGAAAAGCATCCTAATAACAAGTACTTCAGTAAAAGTTATGTATTTTTTGAAAATCGACAGAATTGTCGAATTGCCGGTTCCTTTCGTTTCCCCCCTTTAGCTAAGAAAAAGAAAGCGTTGACTTTTAGCGATGATGACATATGATTGCCCGGAAGGTATCATGAATGAAAGCCCCAGTTTATATTTCAGTTGTGGACGGGGAAGTTAAAATGATGAAACGGGATGAAAAAGTAGTCTGGCAACAAGCTTCTTCTCCGCGAGGCGGACGTTTTTTACAGCCCCTTGCCATTGCCATCGTTTGTGCTGTCTTTATAGGCCTTATCCTGATCACAGGGATCATGGATATCCGCAGGCTTGATAATAACCTCGTTAGTTTTATGGAGAACCAGGGACTGAGCATCGTAGGAGTTTTACAGAAACTGACACAGGAAAACCTGAACAGTCTGCGGCAGACGCAACAAACCACGGTCGAAAGGGGATCCGTCCCCGTGACAGCTTTTTCCCCCAAACAGCAACTCATCACGGAGATGAAAAATTTTGCTGTTGAAGTGGATAAACAATGGAAGGCGGATCGCCTCAGTGAAGATTATTTAAGGAAATTTGCCCTCGAAAAAAAGTTGTGGTTGATTGCCGTACTCAATGACCGGGGAGAAGTTGTATTTCAGAATCGCCTGTTTCTTTCAGAAGCCGGAAAGGCAGCGACGCCCGAAGCGGGAGGCGAACGGAATATCGGTCGGGAATTGATCAGACAACTCGTTGCCAGAAAGGTCCCGTTTGTCGCACTGCAGCGCCGCGACAAAAGCGGGATTGTCATCATTGCCCTGGATCGTGAAGGGCAAAGGTATTGGGCAACAAAAGTGTCCATAGAGAAGGTGATAGAAGAATTGGGAGAAGCCCAGGGGCAGAACCTGAAGTATATTGTGGTAATGGATCAGCAGGAAATGGTCTTCGGAAGGGCAGGAGAAATGCCGCAGAAATGGGACAAAAGCGATGTCCTCATGTCCGGGGTTTTTTCAGGCACGAAAAAGGTTCTCAGCCGAAAAATCAGTCATAACGGAAAAAGCCTGTTGGATATTGCGGCGCCTCTGTATCTCGACGACCAGGTAGCGGGTGTTGTCAGGCTTGGCCTGGATCGGGAGGGCATGGACAGGATTATTCAGGAAAACAGGCGGAACATATTTATTTTCATGGCCGTTGTTGTCCTGATCACACTTCTGTCCATGTGGATTCTCTATCGTAATCAGAACAAACACCTTGCCGGAATCATTGAAATAGAAAGAAGGCTTGAAAAGGCTGAAAGGTTATCCGCCCTCGGTCACCTTGCCGCTGGTGTGGCCCATGAGATTCGCAATCCTTTGAATGCCATCAGCATGGCAAGCCAGAGGCTGAAGCGGGAATATGTTCCGGCGGACGATGACAAGAGCAGGGAGTTTCAGATGCTTGCCGGCGTTATTCGGGACGAGATCAGGCGTCTCAATGGGATTATCGAAGAGTTTCTGACATTTTCAAAAAGCCGCCGGCTGGAATTACATGAGTATCCCGTCAAAGACGTTTTACAGAAAATCGTCAATCTCATGCATGAGGAGGCTGCGTCGAAGGGAATCACCATGGAAACCCGTTTCAGCAACAGTCCTGCGATCATCCCCATGGATGTGGATAAACTTCAGCAGGCATTTCTCAATTTTATTAAAAATGCCATGGAATCGATATCCGGTGAGGGTTCCATCGTGATAGCCGTTGAGCCCTCGGGAAAGGACAGGATCAGTGTAAAAATCTCGGATACGGGATGTGGTATGACACCCGAAGAGGTAGATCGGATATTTAATCCCGAGTATACGACGAAGGAAAAAGGTCTGGGACTCGGACTTCCCCTCGCCCACGAGATCGTCCGCGGTCACGGGGGTGAAATCCGTGTTTTCAGCGGGCCCGGTTCGGGAACAACCTTTGAAATTATTCTCCCGTCCGAGAAAGTGAATGATCGGGGAGCAAAAGGATAAAGGAAGTCACGCATGAAAAAGTTAAGCATCCTGGTTGTAGAGGACGGCCAATCCCAACGGGAGATGCTCCGGGATTTCCTGATCAAGGAAGGCCATGCGGTGGCGGAAGCGGAAAACGGGGATAAAGCCGCTCAGTCTGTATTGAAAAGCCACTTCGACATGATCCTGCTGGATTACAAAATGCCCGGCATGGACGGTATGCAGGTGCTCCAGGAAGTGAAACGCATCAATCCTGAGATCGATGTGGTGATCATTACTGCATATGGAACCATTGAAACAGCCGTGGAAGCTATGAAGGCGGGCGCCATCGATTATATTACCAAACCCATTGAGTTCGATGAACTTCTGATCCTCGTTGACCGGGTTTCAGAGAGACGAACCCTGATCAAGGAAAACGAACTCCTCCGCCAGGAGCTTGGTGCGAAGGGAATCACCACAGACAGGATTATTTACCGGAGTCCGAAGATGGAAGAACTGATCAACATGGCCGGAAGGGTTGCAAACAGCCGCGCCACAGTTCTGATCCAGGGAGAAAGCGGAACGGGAAAGGAATTGCTGGCCAGATTGATTCACCATCTCAGCCCCCGTTCGGGGAAACCCATCATTGCGGTCAACTGCGGCGCCCTGCCTGAGAGTCTTCTTGAAAGCGAACTGTTCGGCCATGAAAAGGGCGCCTTTACGGGAGCGTCAGCACGACGAATCGGCAGATTTGAGGAGGCGGACGAGGGAACCCTCTTTTTGGACGAAATCGGTGAAATTTCTCCGCCCGTGCAGGTCAAGCTCCTGCGTTTTCTTCAGGAGCGGGAATTTCAGCGAGTGGGGGGTAATCAGACGTTCCATGCCGATGTGCGGATCATCAGTGCGACGAACAGGGATCTGGAAGCAAAGGTCAGAGAAGGCGCTTTTCGCGAGGACTTGTATTACCGCCTGAATGTGGTGGTCCTATCCGTTCCCCCCCTGCGAGAGAGAAAGGAAGACATTCCTGTACTGATAGACCATTTTTTGAAGAAGTATGCTGTTGAAAATGGGAAAGATATTAAAGGAATAACCCGTGAGGCGAGAGACCTGCTCGTAAAATATGAGTACCCGGGAAACGTCAGGGAACTGGAGAATATTATAGAGCGGGCCGTGGTGATAACCCGCGGCCCCACAATTTTGGTGGGGGATCTGCCGTTCAGGGAGGATGCAGCTTCACAAAGGGAAACTGCTTATTCGATGGAAGCCTATAAGAAGGGAAATGGCATGCTCCGGGGATCCATCGAGGAACTAGAGCAAAAGCTGATTATCGAGGCCATGGAAAAGGCAGGCGATCATCAGACAAAGGCCGCCGAAATCCTCGGTATTAGCGAACGCATGCTCCGATACAAACTCAAGAAGTACGGACTGAAAGATTGATGAACTCGTAAAAAGTCAATTTTGGCCTGTTTTTGTCATTCCCGCGAAAGCGGGAATCCAGTAATATTATATAGTTTTGGACTCCCGTCTCCGCGGGGGTGACATGGTTTTTGACTTTTTACGAGTTCATCAAATTTGACTGGCCTCAAAATCGACTTGACGATATCATTTGTTACACTCAAAAGATTTGCCAAGACTCATCTTCACACAGTCCAAGTTGTCGTAGAACTTACGCTTAAGGAGGGAATCATGATTCTTGGACAGTTCTTTCAATCAGGAAATTAGCAAGAGGTGGACAATATTCAGGACAAATTATGCTTGATAAATTAGAATTATACTGTATTTGTATAGCGTTACAAAATAATTTATCTGGACATTCTTGTGGACATTTCTGGAGACAAAATATTATCCGGTGATCTCAAGAAGCGTGTAGAAACCTCTCGCTTCGGTCCATTTACCTTTCAGGTCGGCGTGGATGAACGTGAGGTAGCAATGCTTCTGCAACGTGTTGCCGATGCACAGGAGCGGTTCTTGAGTTCTCCTCTTTCTCAGGTGGCTAACCGCCTGGAGCAGGAAGTTCTTGTTAGCAGTATCTTCAGTACCAACACCATTGAGGGGGGCACGCTGACTGAAGAAGAAACGAAAGATGCTCTCGATCTCGACCCCGCGCAGGCACAGGCCGAAGAACAGCGATGCGCCATCAACCTCAAGACTGCCTATGACATCGCTCAGAAATCAGCGCAAGTCCCTCACTGGCGCTTGTCGGTCGATTTCATCAAACAGATACATGCCGCCATTACCGATGGCCTTTCCCACAAGTACAATCAGCCCGGGCTGATACGGAGCAACCCCAAAAACATCGTGACGCACGTAGGCGATACTACTCATGGAGGCCGTTATAAGCCGCCGCAGTATGGAGGCGACATTGAGCTTTTGCTTAGTACATCGGTTCATAAATTCGGTTACGTATTATGCGGCCAGCCGTTCGGAG
>CAZIQY010000085.1:0-11308 GCA_964541605.1 uncultured Syntrophaceae bacterium
ACTCCTTCGACATCATGGGCACCTTCCGGAATTCCATGACGGACCGGGAGATTTTTCTCATGGTGAGGAACTTGCAGCAAAAGGAATGAGTCAATATCAACCCGGGGGCGGCCATGCCGCCCCTTTTTTGCAACTCAATCAGTCAACCCAAGGCTTCGGCCATTTTTCCTTTAAGGCCTTATTTTTAATCTACACGCCCACGCTGAAAGCCTTCTCAGAAATACATCCTGATACTTTATCATGGACAGTAAATACCGCTGGACGATCTCTAAACACTTATCTCCAAAGAATATCTATTATTACCGCGCGTTACGATACGGGAGAGATTTTTTCAAAATTGCAGGTTTCAGCTTACGTTAAAATGTGAACGAAATGGAAATGGCCCCAAAATTCTGGTCCTCCCTCTGACTATCGTATTCCTTTGTCCGATGAACGTAGGAATATGTGATCTTGTAGCGGTAGATGATCATTCCGATGCCACCGATGATATCGGCGACAAACGGCTTCTTGCTGACGCTGTGGCTGTCTCGGAAGGTGTTCCCGTCGAGGAAAACGTTTCTGGCTACGGCGTTCCCGTCAACGGCAAAGAAGAAATGGATGCCGAAACGCCGAAACGGCTGGAAGAAACGAGGGTCTGCATCATCCACAGGGGCACTGCTGTCCGATCCCGGCCGGATCAGGTACGTTCCAAAATCATTCGGGATGTTCCAGCCGAGGCGCACTTGGCCACCCAGATTAGCGCCCGTATAAGCATTACCCACAGCGATTCCCATGTGCGGAATGCAGTCGAATCCGAACCCCCTCGAACTTCTGGCTTGCAACGTTCTCCACTTGCGCTCAAAATAAATGTTCAGCACGGGTTCATCGTGGAGTTGATGTGACCACCCCCTTGGCTCGGCCGAAGCTATCCACTTGTGGACCTCTTCCTGGCAGTCCTCCGCATAGGAATGGCGGCCAACAATACCCAGATCGAATTCAAGGGTATCCATCCGATACCGGTTTCTGCTATGGAGCCCCAGTCCCAGGTAGGTGATCCCGGCATAGGGCCGATCGTTTAAAATTACGTCGCCTCGCTCTTTGTCCTCCGGTGTGTATATGTTTTGACCCAAGGAAAACGAAATTGTGCGTACATCTCCAGAATCGTTGACGAACGGCATCCGTTCCATGAACCGGTACGCCCATGACGGCGCATGAACGATGTCCCGGTATTCTGAAAGATCTCGGGAGACCCATGAGATCTTCGTCCCATGGGTATAATAACGGTCGTTGTTGTCGAAGGCGAAAAGATCGTTTTCCAGATAAAGGGTGATGGTGTCGGACTTCCGTGCTTCGTCGTCTCCGGCAAAGGATTGCCATGGATGGAAAAGAAAAATAAGGAGCAGAACAATTGCAGAGAACGATTTGGGTTCCATCTTGGGTTAACTTTTTAAATAGCTTTGTCAAGAGTAAAAAAAGAGTATCGAACATCCGCCATGCGAGCAAAAATCCACTGGACTGCCTTCCTTTTTGTCGTCCAAGCTGGCCTGGTCATTCAACTACAGAGTTCGCCAGGTGTTGCTGGAAGATTTGGGGGACCGGGGAAAGGAGGGTTTCTTAGAGCACAACAAACTGTGAATGTCTTATTTTTTCCTGTTCTTTCTATGTTTCATAATCTCCCCGAGCGCAAAATGCCGACGAGCAGCCACAGGCCAAGGATGCTGGCCGCGAGGAAACCGACAAGGCCGAGAAAGGGATAGCCGAACAGCTTTGGCCCTGCTCCTGTTTGGAACACAAGTGATGAGCCGATGATGATGGCTGCAATGATCACCGCAAAGCTCAGACGGTTGCTGGATCTATCCAGTTCGTCGATCAGGCGATCCAGTCCCCGATGTTCAAACCTGATTCCCAATTCGTCCTTCCTCAATTTTTCAAGGATTTCCCTTAAGGAGGTCGGCATTTTTTTTAAGAATGAGGCAGTCTCTCCGATCAGTTTGGAGACTTCTTTTAACTGCCTGGCTGGATCCAACCTTCGCATCATGAGCTTCTGAACATAAGGTCTGGCATGTTCCATAATATTAAATTCAGGATGGAGCATAGTTCCGACTCCTTGATACATCACCAGCGCCCTTGCCATCATGACCATTTCCTGAGGAAACCGAAGACTGTGACGGCGGGCAAGATCCATCAGATCTTCGATAATTGCCGTGATGATTAATTGTCCCAAAGGAAGTTCATGGTAGCGTTCAAGAAAATTCGCCAGTTCTGCCCTGAAGACCCTTCGATTTATTGGTTCCGGCGCCATGCCTATATTCAGGAGAACATTTACCAGCGTATCCGCATCCTTTTTCACGATAGCCGTCAACGCAATGCTCAGTTGGTGAACGATTTCTTCATCAAGCGTCCCTATCATGCCGAAGTCCACGGGCGCGATAACGTTATTTTCAAGGACAAAGATATTTCCTGGATGGGGGTCGGCATGAAAGAAATGAAATTCAAAGACCTCCCTGAAGATAAAATTCGCTCCGTTAATCGCAATGGTCTTACGGTTTAGCCCGGCCGCCTGCAGTTGTTCCAGCTCGGATATCTTGATGCCCTGGATGTATTCCATGGTCAGTACTTTCGGCGCGGTCAAATCCCAATAAGCCTTGGGAATATAAATGGTCTCATCGTCGGCAAAGAATTTTCCGAACCTCTGTATATTTCGACCTTCTCTTATATAATCCAACTCACGACGGATCATTCTGGCAAACTCATCTACAATCTGCACAGGCTCATAAGGTCTGCTTTCCGGCCAATGGCGCTCGCATAACGCCGCCAAGTCACGCAGGATGCGGATGTCTGTCTCAATAATGTCGCCGATTCCAGGTCTCTGCACTTTGACAGCCACCTCATCGCCGGTCTTTGTCCTGGCACGGTGGACCTGAGCAAGGGAGGCGGCAGCCAAAGGCTCCTCCTCGAAATCGTCAAACACTTCCATTAGGGGACACCCGAACTGGAACTCGATTAACGCCTTGGCATCCTTGAAGGGAAACGGGGGGACATTGTCCTGAAGTTTGCTTAATTCCTTGACAAATTCGGCTGAAAGCACGTCCGGCCGGCTGCTTAAGACCTGGCCGAACTTAATAAAGGTAGGTCCAAGTTCCTCAAAGGCCAGACGCAAACGCTCCGGCGTCGTGAGATTTTTGAGAGCCTGTGTTTCTATTGTGAACACTCTCTGCCGCATTGCATGATTGACCTTCATTCGCTGCAGGAGATCTCCAAATCCATACCGGACAAGAACCCTGACAATCAGGCCATAGCGCTTCAGTTCTTGATACGTTTCATGAACCTTAAAGATGGACATGGGTCAGGGTATCCTCTTTTCTATCTCCGCGAGCCTTTTTGAAATCGCCTCCAAATCCTTCTTCGAGGCCAAGCCGACCTGGGTTATTGCATTTTGCACAATTTCGTTTATCTTCCCGGTCAGCTCTTCTTCCTTTTTTTCTGCTTCTCTCAGCAGCTTGTCCACCATTTTAAACCTTTCTTCCCTGCTCACCTCTCCCCGCTTGATGAGGTCATCAACAATCTCCTCCGCCTTTTCTTTCGTGAGACTGATCAAGCCGATCCCCAGCAACATTGCTTTTTTGATCCTATGCATTGTTTTTCTCCTTTCTAAGTGGCTTATCTGTTCTCCTGCTTTTCATCAGCCCTGCGCCGTGCTGGTTTTTGAGAAACTCTATTTCCGACGACATACTACTTACCCAGTTAGCTTATCCGGTCCCTGATGCTGGCAACAAGAACCTTGAGTTCTTCCAGTTCCAACCGCAACAGAAATTTCAGTTTAAGATCCGTCTTCAAAAGTTTCGTGATAATTTCCAGCAACTCTTCCTTGGTCATCAGATCTCCCTGTATCGAACGATATTTTTTGTAAACAAAATTCCACGACTACAAGCATAAATCTCGTCTCCCCCGTATCTGAGAAAGGTCAGGCACAACCGTTCAGAAAAACAAGCGGCTGATTGCTGCGGGTCAACCATGCACCTGTGAGCGTATATCAGACATTTCTCCGGCATTTTCTTTCGCCGCTGCAACCAGGAGATGGAGCCTATTCAGGAGATTGACCTCGCTGTGTCCGGCGTCCATGTCAAGAAAAAGGAGATTTGCCTGGGGATAGCGTTGCTGCAGTCTCCGGGAAATCCCCTTTCCGGTAATGTGATTCGCAAGGCAGCCGAATGGCTGCATGCAGACGATATGGTTAATGCCGCATTGAAGCATGGCGATCATTTCCGCCGTCAGGAGCCAACCTTCGCCGGCTTGGTTGACCAGGCTGACCGTTCGACTTGCTTTTTCCGCCAGTTTCCCGAGGCCGGTAGACTCTTGGTAATAGCGGAATGTTTTCATTGCCGTCTCCACGCGTTGGAGGAGATGGCGGACATAATGATCCGCCAATGTACAAGCGACACGATCCTTCAAGGATCTTTTCAAAAAGGCCTTCTGATTAAATGCTTCGTTGGTGAAGAACTGCGTGAAAAAACTGAGCAGGGGCGGCACCCTGACCTCCAAGCCCTGTTCCAGAAGCCATTCCACAATGTGATTATTGGCAAAAGCATTGTACTTGACATATATCTCGCCCAATACCCCCACGACAGGGATTATGGTATTGGTTGCCTCCAGGGAGTTGAACTCGGCGACGGCTCTCTTCAGAAGAATGAGAAGGGAATCAAAATCCGCCGGTTCCACAGCGATCCGTTCGAGATATTTTCGGTGAATGGCTTCGGCCTTTCCTTTGATGCTCTCTCGCGGAACCATTGCGTAGTACAGCCGCGCGAGGGCATCGGCAAAAATCAATTCCAGGGATAGTTTTTTAAGAAAGACCTTTTTGTCGATCGGAAGGTCGATTTGCAGATCGCCGCTGGTGATTGATAAGGACAATACCTCGACCTTTTCGTATCCGGCACATTGCAGGGCTTTTTCCATGAGGGGCAGGTAACTGGATGCCCGGCACTGGCCGAAAGTCTGGGGAAAAACAATGGTGGTCCGCTCGGGATCGTATTGCCCAGACCGGAAGGCCTTGATGATGTCGCCGATGATGATAACCGCGGGATAGCACAGATCGTTGTTCACATACCGGAGTCCCAATTCCACGGATCGCCTGTCCGGCGGCGCCAGAACTTCCGCGGGCAACCCGCAAGCCGCAAAGGCCGGGGCCACCAAAGGGGAATACATCGGCGAGATCCAGGGGACGATGATTTTTTTCCGATCTCCTTTTCCGCGCAGAGGATATACTGGAAGCGGCGCTACGCAATCCCTGCCTCCGCGGTCTGTTTCCAGGAGAGAGCGCAGACGGATTTTCACGGCGCCAAGATTTGCCATCTCGTCGATCTTGATCAGCGTATAGGACCGGCTCTTCTTTTCCAAAATGCGTCTTGCTTCATCGGAGGACAGGGCGTCCGGGCCGCATCCAAAAGAGGCCAGTTGGACCATGTACATGTTTTTCTTGTTCCCGATATATTCCGCCGCCGCAATGATGCGGTTGACATAGGCCCACTGGGTCAGAATCCCGTTTTGACGCAACGATTCCCAGACGTTCAGGGGAAGCGCGTCCTCCGTCAAGACATCGACGCCGTAACCGGCTAAAAGCTCTGGAATGCCGTGATTGATCAGGGGATCGGCATGGTACGGCCTGCCGGAAAGGACAACCATTCTCCGGGCTTCTTTTTCTGCCGCAGCAATGAGATTGCCTCCCATCTCAAGAACCCGCTTTCTGAAATTGCTCTGAGCCTTCAGCGCCTGTCTGACCGCGAGATTGGAGGACAGGCGTTTTACGCCGAACGGCGTTACAAAATGGAAAAGCTGTTTCTCCAGCAGAGCAGCGTCTTTAAAACTGACGGCGGGCGAATCCAGGGGAATCCCGTAGAGTTCTTCCGGGTTGGATGCGCTTCTGATCACATCCGGGTACCCGGTGACGACCGGGCAGTTGAAACTGTTGCATGAAGACGAATGTTCTTTTTGTTCATGTACGACATTGGGATAGAATATCCGATCGACCTTCCGGTTGATGAGATCCATGATATGCCCGTGCGCCAGTTTGCCGGGGAAACAGATATTGTCGGACATGACGGCATGGACGCCCTGCTCGAAGAGTTCCGTCGTTGACGGGGATGACAGGACAACCCGAAAACCGCAGGCCGTGAGATAGGTACTCCAGAAGGGAAAGTTTTCATACATGTTGAGAATGCGGGGAATCCCGAAGGAAAGGATCGGCTTCCCTGCCGGTTCAAGAGGCCGGTCAAAGAGCAGTTTAACTTTGGCTGCCGCCAGATTGACTCCTCTCCTCCCGGTTCGAGGGCGGTTGCTGAAGCGGTGCTCGCATCGGTTTCCCGTAAAGTAACTGAGTCCGTTGGGAAAGCGAATCCGGACCATCCGGCATGTGTTTTCACACCCCTTGCAGTTCAGGAGTTCCCTGTTTTCCGTCCCGGATTCCATAACGGGCTGAAATCCGACAAAACCCGACGGCCTGGTTTTTTCAGAGAGATAATTCTCCCGGGCTGTGATGGCCGCGCCGTATGCCCCCATGAACTCGGCGATATCGGGACGGACCACCTCTTTCCCTGTAAGCATTTCAAAGGCCCTCAAAACGGCGGGATTGCGAAAGGCGCCTCCCTGGGCGACAATGTGATTGCCGAGCAGTTGCACGTCCGTCAGCTTGAGGACCTTGTGGAGAGAATTCCTGACGACGGCATAGGCCAGACCCGCTGAAATGTCGGAGATGGATGCACCCTCACGCTGCGCCTGTTTAACCCTGGAATTCATGAAGACAGTGCACCGGGTTCCCAGATCAAAGGGAGCTTCGCTTTGACAGCCAAGGCGAGCAAATTGAGCCACGTCGCAATTCAGGGAGCGGGCAAAGGTTTCGATGAAAGAGCCGCATCCGGACGAACAGGCCTCATTGACTTGAATATCGGAGACCGCATGATTCTTGACGAAGACGGCCTTCATATCCTGGCCGCCGATATCGAGGACAAAGGATACCTGCGGAGAAAACGTCCGGGCAGCCCTGTAATGTGCCATCGTTTCGACGATGCCGTCATCAATCCCAAAGGCCGCTCTGATCAGATCCTCCCCATACCCTGTGACGGTTGTTCGTACGATTCTGATTGTAATGCCCGCCGCCGTCAAAGTTGTTCCGAATGACAGGAGGCCGGATCGGACCGCCTTTACCGGGTCGCCGTTGTTTGGGCTGTAATGGCTGAGCGCGACTCTGTTCCGGGAATCCATGAGAATGATCTTAGTGGTTGTTGAACCGGAATCGATCCCCAGGAAACAATCTTCTCCGTTCAGATCGCGAAGGTCCGCTTTTTCGACGACACGCTGTTCATGCCTTTCCTGCCAGGAAACAAACTCCTCTTCGGTTGCGAACAGGGGAGGCAGCGTTTCTGTTTTTACCTGTACCTTTCTGAGCTTTTCGAGCTTCTTAAGGAAACTCGTGATAGGAATCGTGGAGGCGGAAGCCGAAGAATGCAAGGATGCTCCCAGGGCGGCAATCAATTCCGGATGAGCTGTCCGGATGATGTCCGTCTCCTCATCGAGTCCGAGGACATCCGCAAAAGCGCGCCGCAACCCCCGAAAGAATCCCAGCGGCCCGCCGGCAAGCAGTACTTTTTTCTCCACCTTTCTTCCCCTGAACAATGTGGCCGCCGTCTGGAGAGCGACGGCGTGAAAGGCGGAGGCGGCGATGTCTTCCTTCGGCACGTGATTGCTCAGCAGGGATTGGACATCGGTTTTGGCAAAGACGCCGCACCGGGAGGCGATGGGATGAACGGCGGCGCTCCTCTGAGCCAGCAAATCGAAGTCTTCTATCGATACATCGAGAAGAACAGCCATCTGATCGATAAAGGCCCCGGTGCCGCCCGCGCAGCTGCCGTTCATTCTGATGTCGGGCGGGGACTTGGCCTCAAAAAAAATGACTTTTGAATCCTCTCCGCCGATCTCGATGAAGGTCTTTACTTCAGGCCATCGGTGTCTGATGAGTTGCGACGAAGCAACCACTTCCTGGATGAAAGGAAAGCCGTAAGTTTCAGCCAGGCCCATTCCGGCGGAACCTGTAAAGGCCGCTGTGACATTCACATCCCCTAACGCGGACAAGGCCTCTTGCAGCATTGTCCGAAGGGTTTCCCGTGTCCTGGAATGGTGGCGGCGATAGCGCGAGAAAACCGCATCGGCCTTAGAGTTGCAGATGACGAGTTTTACGGTTGTGGAGCCGATATCGATTCCAGTCAGATATTTATCCTGCACAGACCTTCCTTACCAAAACAACACAATCCTTAATGCTGCAATACGTATCAACAAAGCACACCACCCAGGATTCAGGATAACGGGGCGGCACAAGGGTCAGGGGCCACATATGCTTTCTGATAATGTCCTTTTCCTTTTCGTTCAGATCAGCGGTCTTAACTGCATTTTGCAGTGAGATTTTAGGGTGTCTGCAGCCATGCAATCTCGGTCCCTCCCTGATCCAATCATAGAAAAAAAGATCGTGGAGCAGCGCGCCCCGCGCCGTTGAAGCGTAATCGAGCGAGAGCGTCTTGGCCGCAGCGTAACTGCGCCAGGCCACCTCCAGCGAGTGTTCGAGGCGGGTGTTGAATCCGTGATGCCTGAACCCCGAGAGGCGCTGGACGTCGACCGTATCGAGCAAGGGCGTCAAGATGTCCATGAATTCATCGTGGCTGACGGAAAGAGTCTTCTCTTTTGCGCGCGTCTGCAGAACGAATGAGAGATTGCAGATGAAGTCGATCGACAGGACGCCGCAGGCGGAGAACGTAACTGCGGAGATCCAATGCGGGTCGAAAGACCGGTAAAAGAAAAGGGATAGAGGCAGCAGCGCATATTCAAAAAAGAAGGCCAATAAAACCCAGTAACAGGAATATTTCAGGCAGACCTGGTTCTTGAAACAAAGCGGTTGGCCCGAGTAATCCCACAGCGGTCTTTTAAGCACACCGTCGAAGAAAAGACCCGTTGCCAACTCGATTCCCGTGGTCACCAAAAAGTAGACCAGGCCTTTTGATAAAAGGACCAGCACCGTGAGATAGAGAGCGTTCAAAGCCCCGATCTTGAGATTAACCGGAGGAATGAAATTTGCGGCGTAAGAAATCGCGCCCTCCTGAATAGAGGCAATGATAAGGGTCAGGACCACCGCCGCAGTCCCGTATATGGGAAGATAGGGACCCTTCAGAAATCCGGGGTTCACGAGTTTCTTCTGCACCACTGACCGGTAAACACATTCAAGCCCCCAGCCTGCAACAGAAAAAAATGCAAATAGATAAAAGTAGACCGGAGTTTCAAGCACAGGTGACACTCTTAGGGTTTAAAATTCCTCCGCACAGGAGGGTGATCAGTTCATCGAGATCCGCATCGATATCGGAATTGTCGGAATCCAAAAGCCAGGTAAACTCGAATCCTCTCATGGCATAGACAATCGACCGCACCGTGTGTGGACCGCAGTTGTTAAAGATCCCTTCCTTCACCCCTTCGTTCAGAATGGCTTGAAGAATGGCCGTCTGCGCAAGAAACAGGTTCTTTCGGACAGCACCGGCGCACGGAAGAAGCCGGTGAAGGAGATCAGAGCGAAGATTCAGGATATCTGCAGCTTCCTTTACCAGCTTGAAACTCGTGAGAATGAAGGCGCGAAGTTTTTCTCTGGGCGACTTCACCTGCTCAACGGCTTCGGAGATGCGGGAAGCAATATCGCTGACCTCCCGATTTAGAACTTCCATATAGACCCGGTCTTTGCTCCCGAAATAATGGTAGATCGTCGCCTTTGCGACCTTCGACAGACGGGCGATATCCTCCAGATTTGTTTTCTGCATCCCGTATTTTTTAAACATCTGCCGTGCTGTATTGAGGATTGAATCCACTTTATCCTTTTTCATGAGCCCTCCCTGAAAAATATACTTTTATACTGATTATGTTCAAAAATTTATAATGTGTACTGTGCCTTTGTCAATCATTAACCTTGGCACATAAATTAATAATTTCTCTTATCCCATCTTCCAAAATATTCTTTCTCCATTTCCGCCAGGCATTCAATGATCTGCCCTGCATATTCTCTCTGGACTTTGAGTCCGTTGAAAGCCGGCCGATGCGGCTCAAGGACTTTCACCGCCACCGTAAATCGCTCCCGAAATCGAGGAATGATTCCAAAAGATTTCTGCTCATCTCCGCGCAGGTAGATGCATAGAATGCGACAATTCGAAAACTCCTTTACGAAACGGCCTGCGCCGTAAGAAAACTCTTTTTTATTAATTCTCCCTGTGCGGGACCTGCCGCCTTCCGGAAAAATAAGAAGGTTCTGTCCTCCCGACAAAACAGCATCACACCTGTCGAGAGCCCTCTTCATTTCTTCACGGTTTCCGCCCCGGTGGACGGGAATGCATTTGGCAAGATAGCCGAGAACGGCGAGAATCGGATTTTGCTGAAAATTATCCCGCTCCGGCAAATTCCATGGAATCCGCCGGAAATGGGAAAAGTGCTGGAACAGCGAAAACATGACATAGGTCAGGATCATGGAATCCACCATGGTCAAATGATTGGCACAGATGATCCAAGATCCGTTATGTTTTGCAAACTTCCCGAAGCAGGCCTTTCGGATCCGTTTGAGGTCTCGGATCCTGTATCCCATTGCCCTTATGAATAGAACGTTGAGAGGCGCAATCAGGAAAATCCCGATTTGTCCCAGGAAATATTGAAGCTGCATGGATCTGGTGACTCCCGAGCGCATATGGCTCAGTTCAGTTTCTTTTCAATCAGCAAAACCGCGTCGCCGATGGTTTCGATCTTATCGACTTCATCCTCCTCGACGGTGATGTTGAAAACATCTTCACACTTGATAATGAAATCCACCAGTCGCGCGGAGTTGACCTTCAGGTCGTTAAGGATATGGGTCTCCCTCGTAGCCTTGTCCAGCAACGAAACATCCTTCGTGTAAGCCTTGAGAATGTTCAGCATCTCCTGAAAAATCGTTTGCTCATCCATTTTGCAATCGCTCCAGTTCAAAATTAAAAATCGGAAATAACGAATTCACCGTTTCACTAATCTCGATACGCGAGCCTACTGATTCTACAATGGTTACTGTTCGCGTCTCCAAAGCAGATATTCTTCGCTATCTTACTCAATCCTGGTATCCCAACAGTATTTCCGCAAAGCCTTTATGCATGCAATCGTGCAGGTGAAGGACACCACGAAAAGCACGGCAACGAACAGGAAAAACAATTTCTTAATTGCTCGCCCCAAACCTTTTCTCAGAGGTGGTCGGGGTTGTTTGGACAGGAAACAGGGATTTATAAGTGAGAAA
>CAZIQY010000086.1:0-11283 GCA_964541605.1 uncultured Syntrophaceae bacterium
GGGGGCCGAGGATACGTTGAATATCGCTCATCCACAACATTTGACAATATCTCTTATACAACCTTCCCCCATGAAAAAAATCCTATTACAAAAATAAACTGGATTGTGCTTTTTATCTCTCCTTAAACCCCTTCTTCGATTTGCTTTTCGGAAAATTTAGGGACACTTCCCCATTTTAATTGTGTCCTTTGGTCTTGTTCATTTCGTTGTGAAATCTATATCAATTGTATTGATATGTCTATTATTTCTTTCAGGAAGGCTTCAACAAAAAAAGCCTTATTAGTCCGTCCTGAAAAATGCGGTCTGTAGGCCGGGTAAACATTGATACTGTTCTTTGAAAACTGAAGAAAGTTTTGGATTTTGGTTGTTTTTCCCTGGGAAATGTGTTATAAGTCATTGATATGAGAATACAAATTCCAGAGAGGCAACTATTTATGTATGAGACTCTGTTTGCGGATGTTCTGAATCCGGATCATGAACTGCTTCGTGCTGCCGGGATAATTGACTGGGACGGTCTTCATGAGGTCTTGTCCGGTTACTACAGTCCCCTGGGCCGTCAAGGCAAATCGATTCGGCTGATGGTTGGCATCCATATTCTGAAGCACCGGTATGACTGTTCCGACGAACGGGCTGTGGAGATGCTCCATGAGAATGCTTACTGGCAGTGCTTCTGCGGATTTAACTCTTTCCAGGGAGGTCAGATTCTGGAAGCCTCTTCTCTGGTGAAGTTTCGGAACCGGATCGGGACCGAAGGGATGAAGCAGATAGAGGCGGTATTGCTCAAGGCCTGGTCGAGTATGGGGCTGGTGAAGACCAAACGGGTGGCTGTAGACACCACCGCCCAGCCCAAGAACATCGCCTATCCGACGGACGCCGATCTTCTGCACCGGATTCGAGAGAAGATCGTCAGACAGATCAAGAGGGTTCGCGAGGAGGTAACCCTCCGGAAGCCCTTTCGCACCTATAGCCAAACCGGCAAGAAACTCCTTCTCGGGATCAAGAAGTTCTTCAGAAAAAACCCGGAAGGCAGGAAAGAGGCGATCGAGGAACTCAAAGAGATAACCCGTCATGTGGTCGAGCAGGCTGCCGGGGTGGTGAACAGCCTGTACAGCCGAGGGTTCAAGGAAGCGGGACAAAAACTCAACCGCCTGGTCTCTCTCGGAAAGAGAGCCATCGATCAAACGAGGCAGGTTCTTTCCGGCAAATCCCCCAGGAGTCGGATCTGTTCTCTGCATGAGCCGGATGTCACCGTCATCAAGAAGGGCAAAAGTCATCCCGTCTGTGAGTTTGGTTCCATCGTTGCCCTCTCCAAGAATGATGATGGCCTGATCCTTTCCCACGAGGAGTATCAACACAACGTTGCCGATGTGCATACCCTGGGTCGGATGATCACTGGAATCAGGAGGAACACAGGGAAGCATCCTCAAGATGTGACCGCTGACCGGGGATTCGACCAATCTCTTAAAAAGCAGGAGAACTGCCGCAGGAGATGGGGTGTTCGACGGGTTGCCATTCCCAAGAAAGGGAAAACGCCACACCCGAAAAGCAAGGAATCCTGGTTCCGGAAAGCCTTGAAGCAGCGGGTCAAGATCGAACCGGTAATCGGTCATCTCAAGTGTGATCATCGGATGAATCGGTGCCGATACAAAGGAGCGGCAGGGGATACCGTCAATGTGGTATGGGCCACTCTGGCCTGGAACACGAAAAAGATCGTCCATCTCCACCGGCAAAAAGAAGAAAAGCAAGCCTTAAGAGAAATGAAACGGGCCGCATAGGGGAAATCGCCCCGTAAATCCCTCTTCATCCACAATTATCTTCAGTTGTCAAAGAGCAGAACAATAAATAACTTTTAAAAACCCTGTTTTTCAGGACGAACTAATTAAGATTTTTAAAGATGGGTAATCCGGCCAATCGCTGTCTCTACTAATCGTCACTCTAATGTAATTAAAAAAAATGATAATTGCTGTTAGAAATCATGCACATATTTATTAAATCACTTAGCCTAACGTAGGCTATTATAAAACAGGCAGATGAATACGCTGACCAGGAAAGATACGATTTGGATCCGTAATTTGAGGGTTCAAAACACGGATCAACGGCCATAGTTGATAGAATGCCATTTCGTAATGTTGCCGAGCTATTCGTGAAAGCATATCGCCTGGTTGTACAATATAATCCTTGGTATTCGGTGGCTTGAGAGAAAAAATCTGTTCGCAATAATTGATGGATTCTTTTTGCCAGCCAGATGCTTTCACTCTGTCAAGGGCAATGCAGGCTGCAATGCCCACATTATCGCCTATCACCGTGATAAGTGATTCCACACTTAAGTTCATTTTGAATCCCATCAGAATTATGAATGAATCAGATAGAGGGATTATTATTTGTCCTGGCACAATTGAATGACTACTGATTTTGATCTGTTCATCTATTGCTTCGCGAATGCGTTGTAAGAAGACTATTGCATCTGTAGGTGAAAGAAAATTATTAGTGCGATCAATGGGGGGGGACCAGTTTTCTGTCGAGAATAATGCGCCGAGACCAATCGCAGTTGAATATACATTTCCGGCCGATAGAATATCCTCAAATGAACCACACCAAAAATCAACTTGGTTATTAAGATGACCAAGTGCGCTCTGCACTAGTGACGTTTCTATGGGATCGCCATCTGTGACAAAAAAGAAGTAACGGCTACTGCGAATGCGTTGCGGTTCAGCTCTTAGTGCTTCGGAAAAAACCGGGAGAAATGTTTCCAATGTCTCGTGGGAGGGTTGAGAATAGGCTGCCCAGTTTACTGAATCGACGATAGCACCAGAAACATCCGGAACAGCGGTGTGATGAAGTTGCTGAGCAAAGCCCATTTTTCCAAATGCCCAGAGATCGTTCAGTATATAGGAATATGCTCGTTTATATGCATCGTAATAATCTTTCCAGGTTTTGGCTCCCCGTATTTCAAAAAGAAGCTCCCTCATTTCTCCCCCATCTATCCAACAATTCTTTGAAAGATTCTGTCGCTATCATTACTGTGATCCTTTTGTGAAGATCCGAAGGTGCTGACTTAAATGGTTCTGGCCATGCCTTCTTACATTCGTTTAACAATGAGCCGTCAAAGAGACCAACTCCGTATTTCGTACCAAAAGGTACACTTACAAGGAAGATAAACCAAGTATCTCGATGTCTGTCATTTAGAGATACAATAGCAGCACGTCGGAGAAACTCACGATAATCACCGAGAAGCCCATTACCCATGCGGTTCGCTTTTACCTCTACGAGGACCTCTATTGTTTTTTCCCCCCCTACATACACTGAGCTTTTATGTCGAAGCACTCCACCAAGGTCAAAAGAAAAAGACCCACCTCCATTCATAATATCATCAAATGTGAGCTTTGATCTATGATCGTATGCATTAAAAGGTAAGTCTATGGCTGTACCAAGGATTTGCCATAGCAAATGCTTCGCACTGATGACACCGCTTCGACCAACTTCGTGAGCTTCCTCAGCTTTGAGAACAATCATACGATAAGTCCTTCAAAATATTGCGTACTGCAGCTTCTGCTTGTTGCCCAAAGTTCATACCATAAATCTTAGGCAATTCGTAGATATCCTGACTTAAAAAATCCGCTACACCTGGCCTCATCAGAATATTAACTAGTCGACCATAACGCCATCGGTTAGGTACTGCAATGCGGTCAGCAATGAAAAGTGACTGGGCTGGAGTAAGAAATTCTGTACAATCAAAGTAAAAGTGTGCTGCAGCTTTAACACCGTAGCATGATTTTCCGAGATAAACACGGTTCAAGTACTCTATTAAGATATCTTCTTTCGGAATGCGCGATATTAAAGCCACCCCGAAGAATGCACGCTGTATTCGTTCCCATATATTTGTTCTCCCCAATCTAAATTTTCTTAACTTTACTACTTGTTCTGGAATTGTACTTGCGCCTTGACGGCACCCCTTACGAAGGGTCCACATAGATACGGCCCGAATGATGCTAATGGGATCAATCCCCGGATGGACCCAAAAGCGCTTGTCTTCGACCATCAGGATAAGTTGAACAAGATGAACAGGCATTCCGAGACGGCGAGCAACAATATTGTTGCTTTTATGGTTGATTGAGTATGCCTCACCTACCGAGGCTATGATCTGGTAGAGTCGAGGGAAGGGAATCGAATTGATAGCAGAATCTATGCGATATGCAGCAATTTTATGCACAATTCTACTCCGTGAGATGGCTTCTGGTTACAGAACACACATTTATTTCATTAAATACTAAATTTAATCTCTTAGTGTAAATTCCCCGAAGCTTGCTTCGTTCCTTGCTTTCTTAGATACCCCGCAGCTTGCCGCGGGGGAGGTTCATTGTTGGCACGCTGCTGTTTAAGTACCATATTTTAAGTTAGATTTCTGCTTTTTCTGCATCAAATTTAACGATTATCGATCATAATCTCCTATCTAAAACAGGAATCGGACCATAGTGACTAGGAAGCACGCATCAGCCGGATGAACCCTTTCCCCTTTTTTCTTTAGCTTGTCACAATAAAATCAACCCCGTCCAGGTGACCCTGTTTGTGATGGGGAAAGAATCGATAGATAAACCCGCTTTTTCAACCGTCGCCATGACATCGATCCCCATGGCCTCCATGGAAGGCCGGGCTTTGAATGGGAACCGGCACCGTGTGCCTCCGTCGACGGCCACGCACTCATCACACAGGCGGCAACATCCCCCGATGAAGCCGGCGGCAAAACGAAAACCGGCAGCAAACGCTTCCTTCTCGCCAAAATTTACCAGTTCGTGAAGTTTTTTCGCCGGGACAAAGACTTCCTCCGTGGGTGCATTTGCGTACGTTTTTTCCAGCTCAGCGGACACCTGTATCAGAATAGCCATAGAATAGCGATTGAGAGCTTCACGGAATTCCGCTACGGTCGGCACATACGGCGGACACATGAGGTTTTTGTGATAACTGTCGCACAGGGGCACACGGCATTTCAGGCGCACCCGTTCATCCACCGCGATATCGGCAACATTTATCGGCACAACAGCTGAAGCATCCCGTTTTTTCAGCCTGGAAATGATCGTCTGCAGTTTATCGTTATGATTTTCATTCATCAGTTCTTTTTCTTTCTTAACCCTTGTTGTGTCGTCACATCAACCTCATACGTCGCGTGGGTCAATTTCTGACTTCCACGATCGGTGACCACAAAGGTATCCTCTACCCCGACAACGCCCGCCCCGGGAAAATGGAATTTCGGCTCCAGAACAAGGACCATTCCCGGCTGCAGGATCGCTTTTTCACCTCTCATAATGGCAGGAAACTCATCAAGTTCGAGACCGATCCCATGCCCGCAGAAGCCGACACGGGTCTTTCCATGACCCATGAAATGTTCGTCCAGCCCTCGCATTCCTGCTATGTGCCGGGCTTTTGCATACAACGCTTCCACTGCTATTCCCGGTTGAATCATATTTTCCAGTTCACTCTCTATCTCCACGGCCACGTTGTGGGCCTTCTCCAGCTTTTCAGGCAGGGGCCCGATAGCAAGGGTGCGGGTCTGGTCCACATAGTATCCGTACATGCACGCCAGGAGATCAAAAATAACCGGCTCATGCCGTCCGACAGAACGCCGGCCCGCTCCCTGCGGGAAGGCATGGCTGAGCCCTCGCCCCCCGGTGGGACTATCGATAAACGCCGGATATGCGGCATCCGGACCGGATATCAAGTGACCCCAGTAGATCTCCTGATTGAAGGACCGCATGCGGACAAAGCCCTGGTGACCCTTCGCCCGGGCCGCCGCTTCAACCTTGGCGGCGAGTTCAATTTCAGTTATCCCTTCCCGGAGATTGCGCCGCCCCGTCTTCACCATAAAGTCGGAAAGGACGGCCACCTCTCTCATGAGGCTCAGTTCATACTCCGACTTTACCGACCGGATCTTCTGTACGCAGGGCCATATATCAACCATTTTCTCCGGCTTGATGGCGTCCAGGTAGCGAAAATAGTTGTTGACGGGCAACACGTCCAGTTCCATCCCCAGCCTGTCGATACGCACGTAGCCGTGGTCGGCAAGAATCTTCCGCAGATCTCCTGTGCCGCTCACAGGGATGATCTGATCCAGTGCCGATTCGACGAGGGCGCGATCCCGGTTTTTCTTCACACAAAAAAGAGGATCCCCATCCCGGGGTATGAAAAGGTAGGATTGTTGAACAGTACCGGTAAAATAAAAAAGATTGGTGTTATGAACAATCAGGGCGCCGTCTATCTCATCCGATGCCATTCCGGATTGTAAGGCTCCGATCCGCCTGTACAGCTCCTCTTTGGGGGTCTTCGGTATTCCGGCTTTTTCTTTCACCCTTGAATCCTGCAACCGTGATCTTCCGGCCTAAAACTCGATGCCCGCTCTTTCCTTTATCCCTTTGGAATAGTGATGCTTCATCTCGTGGACTTCACTGACCGTGTCGGCCAGTGCAACAATTTCCGGGGGGGCGTATCTGCCCGTCAGGATCAGGTCTACCGCCGGGGCTTTGCTTTTAATCATATCCACCACATCATCAGTCGAAATCAGCCCGAAATCCATGGCAACGTTGATTTCATCGAGGATCACCATATGATATTCACCGGAAGAGACGGCCTTTCTTGCCATGTTCAATCCCTGTTGCGCCAGATCAACATCAACGGGCGCAGGATTTTTCCTCATGACAAAACTGTCAAGGCCGCATTGGTAGATGGTTAAATCGGGAAGATATTTTTCGGCCGCAATCACTTCGCCGTATTTTTTCCCCTTCATGAACTGAATCATCAACACCTTCAATCCGTGGCCTATGGCCCGGAGCGCCTGTCCCATGGCGGCGGTGGTTTTTCCCTTGCCGTTTCCCGTGTAGACAAAAACGAGACCCATATCATATTTCGACAAAGTCTCCTTTACAAGATCGGTCATCTGAAATCCTCCCAAGAAATGATAGAAAAAACACAGGGACAAACTGCCGTGGGGAACCAGAGAGTTTTTATGCTTTCCTTACGAATTTATCAATCTTCTATCTTGCAGATTCGATATACTGGACAATTTTCTCCGCAAGGGTTTTTACAATGTATTCAAACTTGTCTTCATCCCTGTCAAGTAGCGTCATTCTGAAGCCCGGGACGGATGTGAAGAAGGACGTCAGGGGCACCACACATATCCCCGTCGAACCAAGAAGATAATAAACAAAACGCTTGTCAGGCTCGATCTTCTCGGATGTCAGTTTTTCCACATAGCTTCTGATCTCAGGCTGCTCGATGGGCAATGTCTGACGGTCGTTAAGGGAAGCCTCGTTGAATACCATGGACATATAAAAAGCGCCGTTGCTTCTGTTGACGATGAGATAGGGCACATCCTTGAGAGCGTTGTATGCAATGTTGGAAAGTCTTTCGTAGTGGCGAACTCGGTCATCGAGATATTTTTCATACTCGGGATGGGTAATAATTTTGGGAATGGCCATTTGCGGCAGCGTCGTGGAACAGACCTCGGACATCTTCTGATTGACAATGGTATTGATATAGCGTTCAAACTTGTCATCCTTATGGGCATTGTACACCTCCATCCAGCCGCACCGGGAACCCGGCCAGGGAAATTCCTTGGAGATGCCTTTCATGCTGATCCCGGGAACATCCTCGATGATATCGGACAAAGGCGTTGTTTTCTTGCCGTTATAGACGATATTGATGTACGTTTCATCAAATATGAGAAAAAGGTCGTATTCTCTCGCTATTTCCACGATCTTTTTCAGGGTATCCGGGCTATGGACGAACCCGGTGGGGTTATCCGGGTTGATCACCAGAATGCCTACTATGGACTTATAGCTTCTCACCTTCTGTTCCAGTTCGCGGATGTCGGGCGACCAGTCACGATAGGGGTTCATGCGGTAGGTATTGGGGGGAAAAGAGGCATGAAGCACTTCCGCCAGAAGATGCGTGGAATACGTCGGCTCCGGCATGATGATCCGGGCATCCACCCGTATGGCGCTGTATGCCCGGGCGATGGCGTCACCCAGGCCGTTGAAGAAGATGATGTCTTCCGGCGAAATCTGTGCCTTGCCTGCCCTGTTCACGCGGTCTGCCAGGAATTTCCTTGTCTCATCAACTCCCTTGGTCGGGCTGTATCCATAGGAAAGATCATCCCGTAAGATTCCCGTCAGGACATCCTTCATCCAGTCAGGGATCTTTTCCCCTTTATGGATGGGATCGCCGATGTTCTCCCAGGTGACTTCAATGCCGTACTCTTTAAGCTTCTGAGCCACTGAGACAATCTGGCGGATTTCATAAACCAAGCCACTGCCGTCTTTTGCTATATCAAATCTCATAACCACCCCTCGATACGTTGCAGGAAAATCCTCGTAATATATTGAGAATTTGCCTTAATTTCATTCGGTTATAATACAGTTTATCTAAAATATCCAATATTTTTTGATTATCCGGTTTGCATATCCGGAACGGCTCCTCTGATATCATTGAAATCCCTTGACGTGCAAGGTGCATTCTTTTATCCTTCTGTCGATTTTTATGAGATTTCTGATGAATTCCTTGAACGGCTTCCGGCTGACGGATTCACCATGAGAGATGAAAAAATGAGAATTACAAAACTGATTGAGCGGATATGGATCATGATTTTCCTTCTGTTCACCGTATTTTGTTTCTCCACCTCTGCGGAATGCATGGAAACGGGCACAAAAGCGCCCCGGTTCAGCATCAAATCCGGCGATGGAAAGGAGTTTTCTCCTGATACGGGAAAAAGTAGAATTACCATCACCCTGTATGAAACGAAAGATACGATCGAGCAAAACCGATCTTTCAAGAACGATCTCGGGGCATTGTTGAAGGAATCTGCAACATTGAAAGATGGTACTGTCGTATTGCCGGTAATCGACTGCACTTCAGCCTCCTGGCTTACTCGAAAGGTATGGGAGATGAACCTGGTCAAGAATTCAAAAAAGGAAAACGTGACGATATACGGGGATTGGAACGGCAGGATGAAAGCCGATTATGGAGTAAAAGTCGGCATGAGCAACGTGATCATCACAGACCGGAAAGGGTATATCCGTTTTACAAAAGCCGGACAACTCAACAACAGGGATATTCATCAAATCAAAACGTTAATAAGGCGACTGACTGTGGAATAATACAGCTGAGGCTCGCCGCCCTCCAGGCGGTGCTTGTGGGATGCATTCCCGCCCAAAATCAGGACATCAATAACAATTCATCAATTCTGGTTACCTGAACAGTTAATTGAATTACAATTGAAAGGGAGCCACGAATTTGTACAAGAAACGAGAGAAGCCAAATGAGGATAGGTGGAGAGAACCGACCGGGCTGGCTTCAAAAAAAGCATTGGAAGAAGTTCGCGGAGACAGGCGCAACGTTGTAAACTGATGACCGACCTGGAAACAGCACAATTCAAGGCCCTGGCCTTTTGGGAAAACGGTTTCCGCAATTTGACAAACAGCAGGCACGCTGTAAAGTCGCCGGCTGACGCGAAGGGTCTCAACATGCGAACCATGGAGAATGCAATCCACCTGGCTGCATGGAAGGCCGTGGGTGTAAATCCCTTGCCGATGCCGTGGGGAGAAGTCTATAAGGCCCTTCAGGACAAGGCCATCGATGGCCAGGAAAATCCCGTCGCTCTTATCTATTCGGCAAAACTGAACAACGTGCAAAAGCATCTTTCCCTGACTCAGCACGTCTATTCTCCCGCCATCATGATTGCCGGTCATAAGGTCTGGCAGACCTTTCCCAGGAATGATCAGGAGATGATGACCAGGACTGCCATGGAAATGGCCCGGTATGAGCGTAAGCTGGGACGAGACACCGAGGAGAAACAGATTGCCGAACTGGCGGCCGGAGGCATGGTTGTAACGAAAGATATAGACAGGGAAGCCTGGCGCAAGGCCATGGAGCCCGTTATCGAAAAATACGTACAACAGTTCGGCAGGGAGAAAATCGATGCGATTCTGAATACGAAGTAAAGACAATATATTGAAGTCAATCCTGGCAGGCAGCGGCAGGGAACATGTTGCCCTGTCTATGATGACAATAATGTCTTGATTATTCGGCAAGAGAGCGATAAAGGCACTACGTTCTTTATTACTGCAAACACATCTACGGGGAAGGAAGAATTTATGAGAAAAATCGATTGTTTCTGTTTGATGTTGAGTTTATTTGTTCTTGCCGGGTGCGTATGCGGCACTCAGAAAAATATAAACGGAACGTCTGAGCTGAAAATGTTGACGGAGGAATACCCGCCGGTTACCTTTATGAAAGATGGAAAGGTTACCGGTTTTGTCACGGACGTGGTGCGGGAAATCATTACCCGTCAGGGCATTCCAGATCACATTCGGTTGACCTCCTGGGATGAAGCCTACAATGCGGCGTTAAGCAACCCAAATGTAGTGCTCTTCAGTGCCGAGAGGACGGAAAAACGTGAGAATTTTTTCCAATGGGTAGGGCCGGTGGGTAAAAACAGTGCGATCTTTTACGCTAAAAAGGGGTCCGGTATCAAAATCAACAGCTTGGAGGAGGCAAAAAAGGTTGCCGCCATTGCGACGACTACTAACTGGTTTACCGAACAATACCTAAAGGACAAAGGTTTTACAAATCTGGTTAGTTCTCCTCTTCCCATCACCAGTGTCAAGCAGCTCATGAACGGAGAGGTACAGCTTTCGGTCTTTACCGACATTACTATTCCCGAAATTGTAAAAAATGCGGGATACAGCATGGATAATCTGGAACCAGTCTTTACCGTGAGCAAGACCTATTTTTACATCGCGGTGTCGCGTGGAACTCCTGTTGAGATGGTCAAAAAATGGCAGTCAGTCTTGGATGCCCTGAAGGCGGACGGCACATTCGAAAAGATATACCGGAGCTATATTCCTAATGCGGATCTGAATGATCTCCTGAAAAAATAGATAAAGGGCAAATATGACTGGCATCATCTGGATACTTTGATTTCCTGGAATCTGTTCACATTGAAGCCTGTCCTTTCCTTGCACATCTGACAGAAGACCTCCATGCCGTCAAAGGGATGGCCATTCCCTGTCATAGAGGGGCTGGCCGTTAGGGAAGAGTTGGATAGAAAATAGATGACGGCATATTCACCAATACAAACGGTTATCGTTGATTCTCCGTGATGCAACCAAGTGTGACTTTGTAGATGTTTTCAGCAAACACTCCTGAAAGAGAGCATCCGCTGATTATGGCGTATATCCACACTTTCGAATAAGCGTCAATCTTTAGCGGAGTTGCAGATTGACGCTTGAAGAACTA
>CAZIQY010000087.1:0-11182 GCA_964541605.1 uncultured Syntrophaceae bacterium
GATCTCCATGTCAAAAGGGGAGGGGTCAATGTCCTGGATATTTCCTCTCTTGCTGTATCCGAGGGGGAAGTCCTTTCTCTCATCGGACCGAACGGGGCGGGGAAATCGACGTTGCTGCTGGCGTTATGCCGGCTGCTGAAATCTGTTCAGGGTAACGTTGCATTCAAAGGAAAAACCGTTGATACGAACCATAGCCTGTTTGCTTATCGACGGAAAATCGCCATGGTTTTTCAGGAACCCCTTCTCTTTGATTCAACGGTATTTGAAAATGTCGCCTCGGGTTTAAAGATTCGAGGAATGCGCCATGACGAGATGAAACAGATAGTGGCAGACTGTCTGGAACGTTTTGGCATCGGTCATCTCGTTCAGCGTTCTGCAAGGAAGCTCTCAGGTGGCGAAGCCCAGCGGACAAGCCTTGCCCGGGCATTCGCAACAAAACCGGAGATCGTTTTGCTCGACGAACCGTTTTCATCCCTCGATCCGCCGACACGAGAGTCTCTTATGGGAGATCTTGAACGCATCCTGCGGGAGACGGGGACCACGACCATCATGGCGACCCACGACCAGGTGGAAGCCCTCCGGCTGTCTGACCGGATTGCCGTGATGAATCAGGGGAAGATTGCCCAGATCGGCACGCCGGAACAGGTGATGAACCAGCCCGTTGACGAATTTGTGGCCTCTTTCGTGGGCATGGAAACGGTTTTTTCAGGGCATGTGACGAAGACTTATGACGGGACGTTTATCACATCCGTTTCGGGCCGGGAGATTGAGGCCGTCGGTGCCGTCAAACCCGGAGAAAAGGTTGTTTGCTTCATCCGTCCCGAGAATGTCACCCTCTCGACGGGCGCTTCTGATGAGAGGTCCAGCGCAAGAAACATGTTCCGGGGCACGATTGTCAAAATCATCCCCATGGGACTTTTTCATAAGGTTCAGCTAGACTGTGGTTTTCCACTTGTTGCCTATGTCACGCACCAGTCTCTCGAAAATTTATCCCTGAAAGAGAGTGCTTCCGTCTTTGCATCCTTCAAGGCGACCGCCGTTCACGTGATTCGGAAAGAGAAATAATACCAATTTCCATATAGGATTAGAAAACAAGGATGGACAGAGTGGTATTTTAGCTATGAGAGTATACATCGGATTTGACGATACGGATACCCGTGATTCAGACTTCGGCACGGGCAAGGTAGCCCGCCGTTTTGAAAAAATGTTGCCGGAAGGATGCCGTATGTGGGGAGTTGTCCGTCAACAACTCCTGTTTGATGAAAGGATTCCTTACACGTCTCACAACAGTTCGGCCTGTGCGGTTATTGATGTCCAGGATCTTGCCATGAAAGAGGTTCTTCTTTCCATGGCCGTTGAACATATTGAGCGCGAATCCGCCGAAGGTAGCGATCCGGGTCTTTGTGTTGCCTGTGAAGGCGATGCCGGCCTGACAGGCCTGATTTCATTCGGACATCTGTGTGCAACGATCATCGTTACCCAGAAAGAGGCGCTTCAGGCGGCATCGGGCATCCATCTGTCCGGCCATGGAGGTTCCAACGACGGTATTATAGGGGCAGCTGCCGCAGTCGGCCTGACGGCATCCGGCTGGCATGGAAGGTTTATCGAATTTGCCGGGTTGCGTAAATTTCCTGAAACTGTTAAAGTGTGGGAACTCGAACGGCATGGGATTGCAGTTGTATCTCTCGACAGGGACGGCATGGTTCCGTCTCCTGAAGATGTCGTCAATACAAGAGGGTGGTTGCGTCCCAGGCTTTGGGATGGGAGGGCGATATTGCCCGTTCTGCCGCGAGGGAAGAACGTCTGGGAAGGCATGGGGCAAAAAAGAAAAAAATCGTAGAGACTAAGGAGGGGTGATCATGGCAGGCAAGATTTTTTATCGTGAACGACGGAAGGTGGGAGAAGGCGAGAAAAAACCGCGTTTTAAACTGGTTGCCGTTGCCGGGGTGGATATGAAAGTTTACGGCAAACACCTCCGCAAGAAAGAATTGGAGCAGATTGCGGAAGCCGTCGGAGCGGAGTTGATTTTGCTCAAACAGGGCGGCAAGGACGAAGAGGTAGAAATCGAAGATTAGAAGGCGACAAAAGGAGTTTTAGATGGCACTAATGCGGGAACGCGACGGCCGGCGTTTGCACGTAAAAAGCAAGCTGATGGGAGAGAGCCTGATCAGCCGATCGTTTATAAAGGGTTTTAAGGTTGCACCCCAACAGCGGCTTTTCCAGGACGTGAATGTCATAAAAATAGGCGGACAGTCCATCTGCGATCGTGGCATAAAAGTCCTTCCGCGAATTGTTAAAGAAATTACGGCAAACAAGCCTGAACACAAGATGCTCATCACAACGGGGGGCGGAACCAGAAGCAGGCATATCTATGCCATCGGTCTTGAGTTGGGTATGCCCACGGGCATCATCGCAAAATTCGGGAGTTCCGTTTCCGAGCAGAATGCCCTTCTGGTTTCCACACTGCTGTCGCCGTGGGGCGGCATCAAAATCGGCCATGATGAAATCATGAAGCTCCCCACCTACTTCGCCCAGGATTGCATACCCGTCATGCATGGGATGCCTCCTTATGATTTCTTCGCCATTCCTTCAGCGGGGTGGCGGGTGCCTGTTCACAGAACGGATGTGGGGACGGTGATACTGGCTGATTTGATCGGCGTCAGGAACTGCATTTTTGTCAAGGATGAACAGGGCCTTTATACGGAAGATCCGAAAAAGAACGGCAAGGCCGCGTTCATCCCCGAAATCAGTGCCACTGAACTCTTATCAAGAGATTTGGATGACCTCATTATCGAGAGGCCGTGTCTTGAAATCCTTCAGGCCAGTGAGGTCATAGACAGAATCCAGATTATTAACGGTCTGGAAGAAGGGAATCTGACAAAAGCGCTCAATGGCGAGCCGGTCGGGACAATTATCAGGAAAATTTAGATTTATTTGCCTGATAAACCCGTCTCTTTCATTACACCTTTCCCGTCTTACGGCTTTACACCCATTTTTACTGTCGCGTAAAGGCTGTCTTTGTTTATGTCATTTATGACATATTTTTGCTTGACATTATGTCATGAATGACATATAATGCTCCGAAGTTTGGCATTGGTGGTATGAAATAAGTGCTCCTATTTCATATTCCGTCAAGGGTGCCTTCCGCTAATGATGCCAGGAATCAGATGTGTCCCATTACACTCCGCATCTTGCCTGGCATCACTGTTTTTATATAGTTTGTAAAGAAAACGATCTCTCTCATCCATATTTCCCGCAACTGTAATGGTGATTTGGAGGCCTTAGACACGTGAACATCGGTTCCTATTCCTACGATGAATATTTGCATCTTGTGAAGTCCTTTCACGGGAGCGTCGCTCCCGGTATGGTCATTGGCGGGTTCATGGTTGACTTGGCCCTTCGTCATTCTCCCGAGGGAGAATTGTTCGATGCCCTTTGCGAAACGTCAGCCTGTCTTCCCGACGCGATTCAGTTGCTCACCCCTTGTACCGTGGGGAATGGCTGGCTTAAAATCCTCAGTCTTGGACGCTATGCCCTGACCCTTTATGAAAAGTATCAGGGGGCGGGCATCCGGGTGTTTCTCGATGCGTCCAAAGTGGATGACTGGCCTGAGATTAAAGGCTGGTACTTCAGGCTCAAACCGAAAAAAGAACAGAATTCCGAGCGCCTCCTTGAAGAGATCCGGGAAGCTGGTGAGGGAATATGCACTCTTCAGAAGGTCGTCGTGAAGCCGCAGTTTGTGGGAAGCCGAATTCACGGGAGCAAAATCGTACGCTGTCCGCTATGCCGGGAAGCTTATCCGGAAGTGGATGGAGGGATATGCAGAGGCTGTAGTGGATACGCTCCATATGAGACCCCCAGGCTCGTAAACGGACCGGAAAGAAAAGGCCATGCCCGCCTGAACTCGCTTCCCGTGGAACAAGCGGTTGGTAAACACGCCCTTCACGACATGACCCTTATTGTACCTGGTGAAGAGAAAGGGCCGGCCTTCAAACGTGGCCAGATCATTGAGGTGGGTGATATTTGCCGTCTTCAGAAAATGGGGAGGCAGTCTCTCTATGTGGAGGAAGAGAATGAGCATAGCCCGGACTGGATCCATGAAGACGAGGCGGCACTGGCCTTTGCACGGAGCATGGCGGGAGAAGGCGTATCATTCACGGATGCACCGAAAGAGGGGAAAGTCAATTTTCTTGCTGACCGGGATGGACTCTTCATGGTGGATCGAGATGGATTGGAGATGTTCAACCTGATGCCGGGGGTCGTGTGCGCCAGCCGTCAGGGGTATGATGTTGTGTCCCGGGATGAAAAACTTGCCGGCGCCCGCGCAATTCCGCTTTACCTCTCCCGGACCGATTTCAAAAAGGCCATGGCGGTGTTGAAAGAGGGGCCGGTCTTCAGTGTCCTGCCTATGCGGAAGGCGAAAGCCGGCATCCTGGTTACAGGTACAGAAATTTTCCAGGGGCTGGTACAGGACAGATTTATTCCCGTCATCGGCCGCAAGCTTGAACAGTATGGCTGTGAAGTCATACAGACGCGCATTGTGCCGGATGATCGGAAGATGATCAGCCAGGCTGTCGGTGAACTTATTGACACCGGCATGGATATCCTGGTGACGACGGCCGGTCTTTCCGTGGATCCCGATGATGTCACGAGACAGGGGCTCTTGGACGCCAGGGTAACGGATATGCTCTATGGGATGCCCGTCATACCGGGGGCAATGACGTTACTGGCGCACATCGGCCGAGTTCAGGTAATCGGAGTGCCGGCCTGCGCCCTTTATTTCCAGACGACAAGTTTCGACCTGCTGCTGCACCGTCTGCTGGCGGATCAATTCCCCACGCGGGAAGAGCTGGTGCGACTCGGGCATGGGGCCCTGTGCCTGGAGTGTGAAACTTGCCATTATCCACGGTGCACCTTTGGCCGTTAAACTGCGAGGACGCCACAGTATGAATCATGACGAGAAAATAGCGCATATCGAAAGGTTGATGGACGAAGCCGTGACAAATCATTCCCACAGCAGGGATATTATTAACGCTTTCCGACCCGTCATCATGGAGAGGTATCGTCTGGTCGGGAAAGTGGTATTACAAACTACGGATGCACCGAAGATCGACAGGCGGAAATTTAAAGGGGGAGTGCCCGTAATACGCCAGACAACGATGTTTCGAGATGACGATCCATGGGCGGAGATTGCCCTTTCCCTCATACCTGCCATGAAACAGGGATTCCCGGCTCTTCAGGACGACCTGTCTAAGCTGGAAGAATTGGCAAAAAATAAAACGATCAGTATCTATGATTATTTCAGATCGTATCCTGCCGATGGGGATGCCGTCGTTGCCGGCTGGGTATCGGAGTTCAATGTCAGTGCCGCGGCCGTTGCCTTAATGTTGGGAACCATAACAAGAATCATCCTTGAAAAAAGAACACAGCATATAAAATGGAAATGGGGCGATTGGGAGAAGGGTTACTGCCCGGTCTGTGGGACGTTTCCCTCTATCGCGATGATCAAAGAAAAAATTGCCGAGCGGTGGCTCCACTGTTCCCAGTGCGGATATGAATGGAAATTCAGCAGGGTTTTATGCCCTTACTGCGAACACGAGGCGTGCAAGGAAATGCCGTTTTTCTTTGTAGAGGGTAATGACAAAGAATGCGCATTTGCATGCGACAAATGTAAACGGTATTTAATTACATTGACACGTATGAGTGATTTGATCATCCGTGATCTGGACATCTCAGCCATCAGCCTCACCCATCTGGATCTCATCATGCAGGAGAAGGGCTTCCAGCCGATGACAACCTGTGCATGGAATGTTTTTTAGAATTCATGCCTTTAGTTAACCTATTTTTTTAGACTTCAGTTCCCTCGATTTTCTCAAGCACGCATATGTTAGAATTAACATAAATTGTTAATTTAATAGTTGTTAAGCCCTTTTTTTCTTGACTCTCCGATAAAAAAAGTATATGCATGCCACGTTTGACATATGTCATAAAAGGCATAGTTCTTGAAGGAGGTTTTTATGGAGATTACGCGAAGAGGGTTCTTGACGCTGACCGGCGCCATAGGATCGGGGATCACCCTGTCCTCCCTGGGGATAAACCTGATCCCCACGAAGGCGTACGCGGAAGAACTCAATAAAATGAACAGAATTAAACTCGCAAAGCAAGTGATAACAACTTGCTGTTACTGCTCGGTGGGTTGCGGTCTCATCTGCAGTGTGGATAAAACGACCGGCAAGATCTTCAATATCGAAGGTGATTCCGAGCACCCCATCAATGAGGGTTCCCTGTGCGCGAAGGGCGCCGGCTTTTTCGATCTGACGGAGGCCAACAAATATCGCCTGAAAAAGGTCCTTTACCGGGCTCCCATGAGTGACAAATGGGAGGAGAAGGATTGGACCTGGGCGCTGGAAAGAATCGCCCGATTGGTGAAAGATACCAGAGATAAGGAATTTGTCACAAAGAACGCCAAGGGTGAACTCGTCAATCGTTGCGAGAACATCGGCCACTATGGCAGCTCCAACATCGATAATGAAGAATGCTGGCTCGTTACCGCAAAGGCGCGCGCTCTGGGCATTGTCTATATCGATCACCAGGCCCGGGTCTGACACAGCCCCTCTGTAGCGGCTCTGGCAGAGTCGTTCGGACGCGGTTCCATGACGAACCACTATATAGATCTAAGGAACAGTGATTGCATTCTGATTATGGGGAGCAACATGGCGGAGAATCACCCCATCGCCTACAAGTGGGTCACCAAGGCCCAGGAAAAGGGAGCAATCGTTATTCACGTCGATCCCCGTTACACCCGTACATCAGCTCGTGCAACTTTTCATGTGCCCCTACGTTCCGGCACGGACATCGCTTTCTTAGGCGGCATGATCAACTACATCATCGCCAAGGACAAATGGTTCAAGGATTATGTCCTGAATTACACCAACGCCTCCTTCATCGTCGGCAAGGATTATCATTTCAAGGATGGTCTTTTCTCCGGCTATGACGCGGAAAAACGAAAGTACAGCAAGGACACCTGGGTCCTCGAAAAGGACGGCAGGGGCATCCCCAAGAGAGACATGTCCCTCAATGATTCCCGGTGCGTCTTCAATATGATGAAGGAGCACTACTCGAGATACACCCTGGATAAGGTCTCCAGCATTACCGGCGTATCAAAAGATAATCTGGTAAAGGTTTATGATGCATATGCCGCTACCGGCGTTCCGGACAAGGCCGGGACGGAGTGTTACGCCCTCGGCTGGACGCACCACACGACGGGAAGCCAGATCATCCGCACCATGTCCTTAATCCAGCTTCTCCTGGGCAACATGGGAATCGCCGGCGGCGGTGTGAATGCAATGCGGGGTGAGCCGAACGTTCAGGGATCGACGGATCATGCCATTCTGTACAACATTCTCCCCGGCTATTTGAAGATGCCGGTGGCTTCGCAAGATGCCCTGGATAAATACCTCGAGAAATGCACCCCCGTATCGAAGGACCCGCAATCGGCAAATTACTATCAGAACTATCCGAATTTCTTTGTGAGTTTTCTTACCTCCTACTTTGGCGACAAGGCGACAAAGGAAAACGATTTTGGATACAGCTGGCTGCCCAAATTGGACGATGGGAAAGCTTATTCCATGCTGCACATGTACGACAGGATGTATGAGGGCAAGATCAAGGGATTCTTCGTCATTGGCGCGGATCCGGCGGTAAGTTCGCCTAATACCGGCAAGGTGCGCAAGGCGATGGAAAAACTCGACTGGCTCATCGGCGAAAATATATTTGACAATGAAACCTACCAATTCTGGAGGGCTCCCGGTGTCGATCCGAAGAAGATCAAGACGGAGGTCTTCCTGCTGCCCGCCGCTGCCACGATGGAAAAGGAAGGCAGCCAGAGCAACAGCGGCCGCATGGTACAGTGGAAGTACAAGGCTGCAGAAGCGCCGGGAGACGGCATTGCCGTAGGAGATATCACGATCAAGATCATGGCGGCGATCAAAGCCCTCTACGCAAAAGAAGGCGGTCCCAATACAGAGGCCATCCTGAATCTCAAGTGGGATTATACGGACACCAAGGGCCGATATGATGCACTAAAAGTAGCTAAGCAGATCAACGGCTATTTCCTCAGAGATACGGTTATCGAAGATAAAGCAAAGAACACAAAGACGGAATTCAAGAAAGGCCAGCTTGTGCCGACCTTCGGGATGCTCAAGGCCGATGGGGCGACCTCGGGCGGCAACTGGATCATGTGCGGAAGCTTCACCGCTGACGGCGAAAACAAGATGGCCAAGCGGGGGAAAGAAGATCCGACAGGATTGGGCCTTTATCCCAACTGGGCCTTTGCCTGGCCGGTCAACCGGCGCATTCTTTACAACCGTGCATCCTGCGATATTTATGGCAAGCCCTGGAATCCCAAACGCAACATTCTGGAATGGAAGGGAGATAAATGGGTGGGGGACGTCCCGGACGGCCCATGGCCGCCAATGGCGGATAAGGAGAAGGGGAAATATCCCTTCATCATGAAGGCCGACGGCGTCGGCGCCCTCTTCGGCCCCGGCATGGCTGAAGGCCCCTTCCCGGAACACTACGAACCCCTGGAAGGACCCCTGGCGAAAAATCCCCTGTCGGGTCAGTTGATCAATCCGGCCATTGCAATCTTCAAGAGTGATATGGACCCGGTGGCCAATGCCGATGAGAAATTCCCCTATGTCTGTACGACCTATTCCTGCACGGAGCACTGGTGTACAGGCGCTCTGACCCGGTGGCAGGCCTGGCTCCTGGAGATGCAGCCCGAGTTGTACGTGGAGATCAGTGATATCCTGGCCAAAGAGAAGGGAATTAAAAACGGCCAGAGAGTGAAGGTTTTATCTGCGCGCGGTGAAGTGAAATGTATCGCCATGGTGACAAAACGCTTCCGGCCCTTTACGGTGGAAGGGAAAACGGTTCATCAGGTTGGTCTTCCCTTCAATTACGGGTGGCTGTTCCCCAAGGGCGGCAGCGACAGCACGAATTTACTGACGCCGACGGTCGGCGATGCGAATACCTTCTGTCCCGAATACAAGGCCTTCATGGTCAATGTGACGAAGCTATAGGAGGCTGAACGATGAAAAATATGGAACTTATTAAACTGATCGATACGACAAAGTGCACCGCCTGCCGCGGCTGTCAGGTCGCCTGCAAGCAGTGGAATGAAATGCCGGCCATGAAGACAAGGAATTTCGGCAGTTACCAGAACCCTCCCGATCTGGAATGGAATACCTGGACGTTAATCCGCTTTCAGGAGTATGTCGACTCAAAAGGGAAATTCAGTTGGATCTTCAGAAAAGACGGATGCATGCACTGCACCGACGCGGCCTGTGTGAAGGTATGTCCAAGCGGGGCACTCTATCATACGGAGTTCGGAACGGTGGGGATCAAGTCTCATCTTTGTATCGGCTGCAAGGAATGCATCGCGGCCTGTCCTTTCGATATTCCCAGATACAACGACAGGAAGGATAAGGTGTATAAATGCGATCTCTGCGTGACCCGGATCAGGGAGGGTCAGCAGCCTGCCTGCGTAAAATCCTGTCCGACAGGGGCACTCACCATCGGCGCTAAAGATTCCATGATCAAAAAGGCCTATGCCCGTGTCAAGGAACTCGGCGGCGACGCCAACGTTTATGGCGACAAATTTGTGGGCGGAACCCATGTTCTTTATGTTCTGAACGAGAAACCGGAGGCTTATGAAGAACTTCCCGCAAGTCCCTCGGTGCCTTTGTCCATTGTCTTGTGGAAGGACGTGTTGAAGCCGTTGAGTCTGTTGGCGGCGGGCGGCGTTCTGGCGGGGTCTTTCCTGCATTACATCATCCATGGGCCGAAGACCCCTGATGAAGATACTGTAACGAAGACGGAAGGGGGTGAATAATCATGAAGAAAGGATTAATTCAGGCGACGGATTGGTATGAGAGATTGGTGCACTGGATGCTGGCGCTTTCCTGCCTTACCCTGTGCTTTACGGGGCTGGGGATGATGTTTCATTCCTTCAATTTCATCGGGACCCTCATGGGCGGGCTGGTTGTTGTGAAGTATGTCCACAACTTTACGGGTCTTTTCTTCCTGATCGCTCTGTTTCTGGCTATCAGGATGTGGTGGCATGAGGCGGGGGTATTTTCGATGCCGGAGGATCTGGACTGGATGATGTGCGCCGGTGGATATTTGTGGCACGTGGATAAGGTTCCCGAGGTGGGGAAGTACAATCCCGGGCAGAAGATGTTTTTTCTGGCGGTGGCGATATTCGGTGCGGTGATGGTGGTGACGGGACTGATCATGTGGTTTCCGTTGAGTTTTCCATCCTGGCTGGTGCGGTGGATGTTTGTTCTCCATGCCCTGGGGTTTGTGGTGATCTTTGCGTTTTTCTTTGTCCATCTGTATCTGGGGACGATCGGTTCGCCCGGTTCGGCTCCGGCGATGTTTTCCGGCTGGGTGACGCGGGCGTGGCTGAAGAAGCAGCATCCCAAGTGGTTGAAGGAGATGGAAGAAGAAGGAACACTGGTGGTTTCCGGAGAGGAAAAAGGTTCTCACTGACCCTGTAACATAGCGTTTTATTAGAGGAGATTGACTGGAGCGCCGTTCATCTGAAAACGGCGCCCTTTTATTTCCATTCTTTTTTCCACCTATAGAGAAATTCAACACCTTTTTATTCTTATGTCATAAACGGCACATTTCTTCTTGACATTATGCCACCAATGACATATAGGATTTCCAGTTTTGGCGTCGGCGGTCGTGAGGAAGGGTTAATCGTTTCTGCTTAACCATTCATGCCGCTTTGATAGGGATGCCAGGATTGAGATGCGTGCCATTACACTCCTCGTCTTAACCTGGCATCACTACATTTCAGATTTTTGTTCTGTGTTCAAACAGTATTACGCCATCATGCTATCTGTCGTGAAACAAATAAAACCGATCACAGTGAAAACGAACCATCAGGAATAGGAATAAATAATCAGAAAGGAGAAAAACATGTCCAAATCAACACTTAGCCTGGATGGAAAGACTGTTGAGTTTACACCGGGGCAGAGCATCCTTGAAGTTGCCCAGGACAACGGTATTGACATACCGACTCTTTGCCATCTGAAAGGGACGCGGGCGACGGGCTCTTGCCGCATCTGCGTGGTAGAAGTAAAGGGAGCGCGGACGCTCATGGCGTCATGTT
>CAZIQY010000088.1:0-10598 GCA_964541605.1 uncultured Syntrophaceae bacterium
ACAGATTCTGTCCAAAGTAGCCAAATGTAAAGAAGCGTTAGACGCACTACACTAGGGTCAGGTAATTCCATGGCCGAATCCAATAAAGCCCCATCGTTATATTCCAGCCAACTCCGAACCGTTGAGTTGTATTGTCATAAGCTTTAATAAATACAGATTTGGCTTCTGCATCTTCTGAATCGGCAAATCTAATCGCTTCTGCAAAGATTTCCCAGAGTGCATCTATGTCGTCTGGCTGCCGGTCCTTTTCAAAACCAAAAAACCAAGATCTCTGGGGGTTGAGAACAGGTATTCCCTCAAAGGAATCGGCAACGGAGTCTTCCACGCCCAGAAATTTAGCCAGCTCTGCTGCGATAATTTTTCTGTTGGCATCAGTAGTGCCTCGGTTGAAAATTCCCATGGTAGTGAATGGGCAGATATCCTTAAGCGGGCCGGATGATCCGTCTTTGAATTGATCCTGCAGGTTTTTAAGTCCATCTACACGTCCGGCGATATCATGAATTCCTGCTATCAATTCGGCCCTTTTCTCCCGGAATTCGAGAAGACGATCGGCCACAGCCTCATAGAATTTTGTCCAGTTAAATCGACGCTTATCCACCACGCCATCACCGAACCGCTCCCGCCAATAAGGTGCATTTCTAAACCGGTTTAGGTCTTGGGGTTTGTCCTCAAATGCAAAATCAATTAATGCATCGCTCGCCCAATCTCCAGGTAAGACTCTCCAGATCGTAGCTCTGTAAGTGTAGAAATACCATTCGCGTAGAGGCTTGGGCTTGTTCCAAGCGACTTGCACTCTGAGGCCATCGCCCAGATTCTTAGTAACCGTTCCAATTCCTTTGATCGCCATAACAGAAACAAATTCTCCCCGATTGTCGAAGGGTAGGTCACGCTTGCGTACATAGGTTGACTTTATTGCAATGCGATCACCGGGGACCATTGATTTAACCAAACCTCTTTCCTTATCGCTGGGATTCCGTAATTCCCAAATTTTCTCGTCAAGAAATCTTTGCGTCTGATCGTCAATTCTTCCAAATGCAGCTCCAACAAACCAGCAAGTTCGGACATCGGTTCTTTCTGGTTTTGAATTCATAGATCCTCCTCAATTATGGTTTTCTGCATCACTGCAAAAGAAAAGAGTTATGGAAATTATCCTTATATTTCATGTGTACTATCCATACGCCAATTTTTCTGCAAATGCGATAATGAAAACGTGTTTAGTCGCAACCTTTCTCCATGGCAACGGAATCGCATTATTCCCGTAATATGCCCCAGCAATCTGTCCGTAAATCGCCCCTGTGGTGTCTGCATCATCGCCGAGGTTGACGGCCATCAGGCATCCTTCTTCAAAGTTATTTGTTTTATAGAAGGCCCAGAGAGCGGCTTCGAGGGACTGGGCGACATAGCCCGTGCCTCTGATTTCAGGGGGATCCTTTTTTTTGAACGAGCCTGCGGCAATGTCTTTGATTTCAGAAATCAGGGGATGCTTGTCCCAGTAGCCGGGGATCGGAGCGTAATGATCGGACAGAAGTTCATCTTTCTCTGTTCCTGCCAGAGCGCCCGCGATGAGCCCGCCAAAGTAGCGGCAGGCATCGATGCAGACCCCGGCGCCATGGGTCGTCTTGGAGCTTTCACCGGATTTTTCGATGGCTTCCTTGGGATCGCCGGCATAGAGCATGGGTACGGGGGCCAGGCGCATAAGGGAGCCGTTACCGGCGCTGTAAGCATCGGTTGGGCCGCTCATGGGGTTTCCCGTTCTCAGAAAGGCAGAGAGGGCTGCCCGGGTTGTGTTGCCGATGTCGAAACATATCCCTGTGCTGCTCAGGTGGCCTTCCTTCCACCAGCGGACGTATCGTTCCATCTGATCCTTCGGATTGAAGCCCTTACATTCAATCAGGCTTTCAGCGAGACAGAGCGCCATGGAGGTGTCGTCGGTCCACTGACCGGGTTTCAGTTGAAATGGGCCGCCGCCGAGCATGTCGGTGATGGGTTTGAATGTTCCTGGCGGTTTGAATTCAAGGGTGGTGCCCAGGGCGTCTCCCACGGCCAGACCGAGAAGACAGCCCCGGTAGCGTTGGATTCTGTCCATTTCATCCCTTTCTCACTGTCCTTTATTCCAGGAGGTGACCATCCAGACCTGCTCCGGCATTTCGGGAGAGGGGAAATGCGCCCTGGAATCGTATTGACGAAGTGTGCGGATCTTCTCAAGGACAGTTGTTGTTTCGGCTATGCCGTGGCGAATCAGCCAGCAACCCACGACCGTGCCGGTTCTGCCCCGGCCTCCCCAGCAGTGGACATAGACAGGCAAATCTTTTGCGATAGCATCGTCAATCTGATTGAGGATGTTTGTCATGAAATCCGGTGTGGGAACATCGAGATCACGAATTGGCATGCGGTGACATTCGACAGAAGGTCCGCCGTCGGTGAGCCGCTTTAGAACAGGCGCATAATCCACAAAGAGCAAGCCCTCATGATCCCGTTCATCGGGCTCCATCAGATTGACGACAAACCGGATGCCGCAATCCAGCAGGCCTCTCATCTTCTGTTCCATCACTTTTTCCCGACGGTCTCCGGGATAATAGCCAGCCAGGAACTTGCCGGGGATGATCCAGTAGGAGCGGGGGAAAGGAAGATTAGGTGTTTTTACCATATTATTAAGATGTCACTTCCGTTTTGATGAAATCGATCATGTCATCAAAGCTGTTTCCTGTGAAAAGTTTGTAGCAGTTGATCCTGCTGTCTTTCAGCGGGATGATTTGCTGAATCGATTTCTCCAGATTTCTGAACTGTTCCAGTTTAACGCTTCCATATTTCAGTTTTGAAGAATCGAGGACTTGGATGAAAGCGACGGAATCTGCCATTTCTTTGGGATCGCCGTCCTTCTCATGGATGTAATAATTCGACAGGGCGGCTGTAAGGAATTTCCCAAGGACCTGCGTGGGCTTAATATTCGATTCTTCTATCTCTACAATGATACGGACTTTGTCTCCCTGGAGAATAAGCAGATCCACACAGCAATATCGTGTTTCCCGTGTTTTTTTGTCGGAACGAAAAAGTGGGATATGCTGCTTATTTTGCTTTTCAGAACAGCAGGCCGGGTCCTTGATGATTTTCAGGTCAGGGAAATCTTTCAATGCTTTTTCGATGAGATCGGCGATCTTTTCATGCAGGGGATGACTCATTAATGATCTCCCTTAATTGAATAGCGATCCGTTTGTCTCTGCCTTCTTCATATATATGCGCCGTCCAGTAATCTGCCCAGTGAAGGAGGAGGGTCAGGGGTTCTTCTTTGTGGGCCACGATCTTGTTGTCCTCGATGTACTGTCCGTCATGATAAGCAATGGCCTGGGCCTCGGCATCGGAGAGCGGGATGTGTCGGGTTACAAGGTAGAGGCTGCGGACGGCCAGTCCCATCGCCACCACATCAGTATTGATCTTATAACGTATCGCCCGGTTCTTTACCAGCCATTCATTATCATTAGGCAGATACAGCGGTTTGCCAGGCATCCCCAGTTTCCCCGCATCATGAAACAGGCCGACAATGACGCAGCTCTCTTCTTTTATTGCCGGGGCCAGCGTTTCCCGAAAACGTAAAAGAGTTTCTGTTACCCCGACACTGTGCTTCAGGAGACCCTGTTCCTCCGATAGATGAAACCTCGTACTCGCCGGAGAGGTGAGCCAGGTGGTCTCACCCTCCAGATGGTTGAGGAATCTGTCGAAAGATTCCTTCCGGTCAATGACCTTTTGTTTCAATGCTTCATAACGATCCAACAATTCCATTACTTAACCTCGATGTTTATTGATTTGTCCGGTACGCCCTTCTCCGGGAAACGGATGACATACGCCCGGCCTTTTCCATTGCCGTGATCTGGAAGAAGGCCATGTGGATTACCATGCTCTCATGGACAAGCGCGGAACCGACGATCTTCTTTCCTTCATAGCGGTAATCATGGCCGTAGCCGACAGAGTCGAATGTATGTTCCCCGCATTGGAGTATCTTATTGAGGAATGCATCCGCCTTTTTCCGGGAAGATTCTTTTCCCTTTACTGGTTTTTCCGTCAGGGCATCCATGACATAGCTCTTGATAAGCTTCGGATGGAGTGTCCCGAATGCCGGTGTCCTGGAGACCATATCCAGGCCGACGACTTCTCCATTCACCAGTACCAGGAGGCCATTCTGATCGGTAACAACCGGGAAGTGCTCCAGAAAGGCATCCAGATCTTCCTTCTTTGCTTCCAGGACGTCTCTCATGGCCCCGGTGACGGGAGTGACTTTATTCATATGCGCCTGGACCGCGATTTCATCCCAGACGGCCCCCTGATCGGACTGGAAACTGCGCGCGAATTTCAGGTTCTCGGCCACCGATGCATTTTTTACTCTCCTGAGCTTGGCCGACATGATATGGCCCGATTCCTCAAAGAATGAAGAACTGTAAGACCACCGGCCATGTTCGGTGCAGCTCACAGGTATGGCCGTTTCCGATTTTTCCCTGAGCAGGATGGTGGTATTGAGCACCCGGTTCTGCTTGGCCCCGGCCAGTTCTTCGCCGTCTAAAAGCAGTACAGGCTTGTCCGCCTGGTTGATGACCTTCAGTTCCGGTACCGTTCCTCCCTCCGTCACTTCTGTAACCGTGAGGAGGTGGGCCTCCATCGCCTCCTTCATGGTCAGGTAATCCGGGCCGGAACCATTGGTACTGATCATGGGGATGACAACCACATGCGTGTAAGCCTGAATCTCCCCGAATTTTATCCCTTCAATGTGTCCTTTAATGATCGCTTCCATTTTTTCTTTCTCCTTTCCCCTTCTTTTGCATTGATTTTAAATGCTTGTTACTGATAATGAAAGGGCTCGACGACAAGGGCAGGTCGCATTATTTTCGGGATGTCATTTTTTCTTTGAGGACAGGAGGGAACAAACGATGAGCCGTGACAGAAGCACGCAGACGAAACTGATCCGCCTGGGACAGATTCTGAGAGTCTTCATGGAGAAAGATAAAGTATCCAGCACCTGGCTGAGTCAGCATTTCCAGACGACGCCCCGGACGATCCAGCGTGATTTGCTCTTACTGAAAGAATCCGGCTTTCCCCTGCATGAAGTTCATAAAGGGGTTCATCAGATGAGCAAGGACTTAGTGAAGAACCTGGAGGTCTTTGACGATACTGAGCTGGCCCTGGTGGTAGCCCTGAAGAATATTGTGGGGCAATTGGGTCAGCCCTTCAAAAAGGCGGCTGACGACGTCCTGGACCGTTTATATAACTGTGTGACGACCATGCCGGTTTTTGTGAAGATTGACGACGCGGTGCCCCTCGACAGCGCCCTACTGAACAAGATCGTCCGTGCCATCAGAGAGAAGAAGCAGGTGAGCTTTCAGTATGCCGCGGATAAGGGAGCTCATCCCGTCAGCATGGAGCCCTATCGGGTCGTCTATTTCGGAGGATTCTGGTATCTCATCGGAAACGAGCCCGCCACGGGAATCCTCAAACGCTACGCTCTCGACAGGATCACGGATTTCCGGCTGTCAAAAACGTGCTTCAAAGGCATTCCTGATGATCTGGATGCCATCCTTCATGGCAGTGCCAATATCTGGTTTGCCGGGGAGATGAAGCTGGAGGTCACGGTTCTGATTGATGCCCAGGTCAGCCATTATTTCAAGCGCCGGAAGATGTTTCCGACCCAGGAGATCAAAGAAGAAAGACCCGACGGGTCACTCGTCGTCACGTTCAGGGTGGGACATTACGAGGCCATCCGCAACATTCTCAAGTCCTGGATTCCGAATATCGTCATCCTGGCGCCGGAGGAATTCAAAAATGATTTGTTGGATGATGTGAGAGGGTGGGTGAAGCGGCAGGATGGTATAATGTAGCTCGTTTTTAGGAAAATTTGGAGACTTGCCCACATATGAAGCGTTATTTTGAAATGTCTGATGCGATGCTGATTAATGAAATAAAGAGGGTAAAGGAAATGCAAGACCAGTACTGGCCACAAACTCACAAATAAAAAATGTGACACGCTTAGCCCTCTTTTATCTAATGCGCTTGTAAGGGGTTCAGTCCAGTTATCTGGACGACCGAAGTCTGAAAATTCTAGTTTATCGCTCTTTACTCATGAAAGCAAAATCCCGGAATCTTCAAGTCAACAAACACTCCCTATCGGATGAGGAAATAATGAAGAGGTCAAAAGCTGAATACAAGACTCTGGCCTATGAGATTGATGGAACATTGCCGCCGTTTGAGAAAGTTTATATTACTGTTCGAAATTACTACGAATCCTTACCTTGGGGAAAGCAACATGTCTAAGGGAATCAATCAGATTTTTTGAATTTGCGGCTTATGGCCTTTTTGGAAGAGTTATGCTTCAGGGACTTTCACATTCAGGGATTTTTCAAGCCACTCCGCGACGAGGCGCCGGTGGCAATTTTCGCCGGGGATCTCCCAACACATAAGAATGGAATCTGAGAGTTCGGCGTAAATCTTGGCGGGATCAAGTTTGTCCAAAACCTCGCTTTTGTACTCTGCGACGTATGCCGGCCAGGGAAGGCCTTCCTTCGATCTTTTGAGGAGATCCGCCGAAGGAGCAAGAGCTGTATATCTTCGCCCGGCTCCCCACCATCGGGGCGACCAGCGGGCAATGCTGACCGCCCGGGGATCCCCGGCGGTGTTTTTGTTTCCAAAATAGGATGTCTTCATAGTTTTTTCCTTGGAATGTTATAGACTTAGTTTATTTTTGTTTGTTTATATTGTCAAACAATTATTTCAATTGTTTCTGCCTTTTTCTAAGTTGTTATCGTGGTCTGCTCCATGACTTCCCGGGTGCTGTCTGACTGGAGTAATGCCCGCTTGATTTTGTTCAAATGCAGGATGATCAGGTCGATCCGATCAATGTTTTGTTTGGCTGCCGGTGAAAGAACCGCCGAGAGGACCGACAAATCATCCCGATTAAAAGACCGATTGATAAAAGTGACGATGTTCTCGATCATGCGGTCATATTTTGTGTTGATTTCCCGCTCCAATGGAGTCGGCTCCGGCAAAAAGCTCTCCTGTTCCTGTACATAGAGCATGGCATTGACCAGCGATCGCAGTTTATTATAGGTGTCAGCCTTGCCGGCGGAGATCCTGTCGAAAACGATCCCCTGCATGTCCTTTGGAAGACGGCTCAACTCCTGGGCCTGTGAAGGGGACAAAATCCCCTTCAAGGTGTAGTCTTGGAATACCAGTGTCAACTTCAGGATATTGAGGCGCTCCTGGATGCGCCACACCTGCTTGATTCCCATTTTCCGGGCGATTTCTTCATGACTCAACCCCATATCAACAAGCCCCTGGAACGCCCTGGCTTCCTCTATGACGTTAAGGTCTTCTCTCTGGAGGTTTTCCAGAAGCGCAAGCTCCGCAACGGTTTGATCGTCGGCCTCAAGGATCCTGACGGGGACATCCTTGATCCCCGCGATGCCGCATGCCCGCCACCGACGCTCCCCGGCGATGATCATGTATTTGTCGCCGCGCTTCACAACAATGATGGGTTCCAGAAGCCCGCTCTCCTTTATGGATTGCGCCAGCTCCTCCAGTTTCCCCTGGTCAAAATGTTTTCTGGGCTGGTTTGGGTTCGGATATATCAGATCATGCTTTATGGTTTCCATGGGCTCCTCCATTAATCTCCATAAATATCTGTCATGTTTTTGTCTTTGATGTCTTTTTCCTTTGCCGCCATGTCTTCAAGATATTCCTGATGTTCTTCGTCGGTGTTTTGCTCGTCGAGATCCCGGTCCAATACTTCAACGCAAATGCTTTTGTCCGTTGACCAGACACTCTTCACCAAGCCGCCTTCCAGTTCGATAATGATGTGCGTCATAATTCTCTTCTCCTTTAATCTTCGTCTGTCATCATGATGGTGATGACCGGTTCGCTGTTGTCCCCTGGGCCGCACACCGATTTCAGCGTGACCAGTTTCGGGCGGCGGTTGTCATTCCTCACCAAAAGGGAAAATTTCAGTGTGTCGCTGGGGACGCGGTTTCTCCTGATCATATCCCTGAGCATGAACAGGATATCCCAAAGACGACCCTGCTCATCCTGACATGACACCCCTTGGGGAACCTCAACGTATTTGCCCCAGACCGTGCTTGTCATGGCTACCGGGAATCCGAAGCCCGCTTCTTTGGCAATTTCTGACACATCGATAAGGGAGCCGTCTTCGATGGCTTCCGCCCTGGTATATGAATGAATGATCTCTCCAAATATTTCATGCATTGTATCTTTCATCTTCGATTCTCCTTTCTCAAATTAGATAAGTCCCTCTTCGCGGAAGGAAAAATATTCCCCGGCATCGGAGACGATAAGGTGATCATGGACCAATATTTCCAATTGTTTTCCAAGGTCACGAACCTGGTTGGTGAGGCGAATATCGGCATCAGACGGCTTAAGGTGCCCCGATGGATGGTTATGGAGAAGAATGACGGCGCAGGCCCCGGAAAGAATAGCGTGCCGGAAGATTTCTCTCGGATATATGACGCATTGGTTCACTGTGCCGTTCATGATCTGGATGCAGATCAACTTGTTTTGCGCATTAAGATACAGGATGAGCATCTTTTCAATGTCAGCTTCCTGAAGAGAGCTGGCAAATGCAATAACGTCTGATGTGCAACTGAAGTTTCGTTCTGCATACGGGAAGTCAGTTTCTTTTATTCTTGACGTTTTGATGCTGTAGGCGTATTTCGTTGTCATGGCGTAACTCCTTTTCTTCTTAGGTGAGGGGTCGTCTGTTCCATCTCCAGGGGCGGCAACCCCTGGGGATGGTTTTTTATTCGTCACAAATAAAAAACTCTCTTGCATATCCATGTTAGCTTACCTCCTCTGTTTTATATAATATCGCTTTTATTATAACTGCTTGAACCGCGCCCTGCAGATCGCTTGTCGTGAAGTCGTCCCGATGATAAACGATCTCCAGGATCTCATCCGTCAATTCCCATACCTTTAATTCTTGTGGTGTCATTGTCTCTTCCTTTGCCTCCCTTCCCCGGTTTTCAAAGAATCTCTTAACTGCTTGTTTTTATTCTACTTTTATTTATTGACGTTGTCAAGGATTATATTATAAAAATGTCAATTATTTTCGATACTTATGCTGTTTTTTACCACTAAAAAAGCCGGGAATCCCGGCTTTTTTAGTGCATATATTGAGTTATTTATTTTGTATGCGTACTTTATGATTTGAGAAGGTATTATATGCCCACAGGATGCCCCTTGCTTTCACCATTCTACGGAATTAGAAAATATTACGCAAAAATAGCGTGAATTAAATCTTGACAATTGAAATATAATGGTTAATATAGATTTACGGTTTACGCTTCATTGCGTAATGATCTTTGAAAAGGAGAAAGGAAAGGAGAAAGACAATGACAAGTTTTGGTGAAACTCTCAGGAAAACAAGAGTGGCCAAACGGATTACCTTACGTCAACTGAGTGAATTCACAGAAAAGTCAATTGGGTATCTTTCGGACATTGAGCACGGAAGGAGGAGGCCACCGGATTTAGAAACAGTTAACAAAATGGAAGATTTGCTGGGAATATATGATGGTTCTCTCGTTAACATGGCTTCAAAGCTACGAAAAAATATTACACATGAATTCAGTAACTTGTTTAATAGGCATCCAAAGTTGTCGGAAGCACTGTTAAGAGCTGAAGACAAAGATATCGAAAGAATTATCAAGGAAATAGAAGAAAGGGGGTAAGGATATTGCGTAAAATCGCTGCTGCTGAACCTCGAAGTGGAAATGAAATTGACAGAATCGCATTTCAAATAGTCAAGAAATTTCAACCGGAAGTTCTGGAGAAGCTTCAGAACTTCCGAATTGAAGAATTCTTCGATCTCGACCTCGAATCTCTTGTCGGAGTGAAAACGGATTATACGAAGCTTCCGATAGGTGTTCATGGTTATATAGATTCTGATTTCCCGATAGCAGTGATTGCGGTCGATTTGATGGAAGATGCATGCAGTGAATACTATCGCAATTCGACCATTGCCCACGAAACTGGACATGCCATTCTGCATGTTCCAGAATTTAGGAGAAAAAAGGCAGTCATAAAGTCAATTACCAATGAAGAAAATGTTAATTTACGTTTATACAGAGAGACAGACATTCCCGTTTATAGGAATCCCGAATGGCAAGCCTGGAGATTTGCAGGGGCGCTGTTAATGCCAGAGTCTGCAATAAGATGGGCAATAGAAAAGGGTTATGGTCTACAGAAAATGTCGGACGTATTCAGAGTTAATACGGCGTTTGTTAAGTCGCGAATGAGGGCTTTGAAGCTCTTATAATAAAAAAGAGGGCATCCCCAGTGCCCCCTTAACAAATAAGGCCCATTCGCTTTAGCTATGAGCCTTACTTTAGGAGTGCAGGCTATTCGCCTAGCACAAGCGTGATGTACCTAATAAACGATAATTGACATATAGTCAATACGGATTTTCAGGTATTTTTGCCTAAGCAATCGGCCTATTCCTCCTAAAGGCAGTAAAAATATAATAGGAGGTATAGAGCTGATGATCATTTCAATTTCCTCATTACTGTCCGGAATAATCCGTGAATAAGTTCAATTGGTTAAGATTTATGTCC
>CAZIQY010000089.1:0-10364 GCA_964541605.1 uncultured Syntrophaceae bacterium
TAGACAATAGCGATAGCACCTTTGTACTAAAAAATGGGCGCTGTCCCTATTTCTGATTGCCGGAGTAATCATGAAACATTTCAAATGGCAGATCGTTCTGGGTGTATCATTAGTGGCGTTATCCGCTATTTTTTATATCATCCACTATGTCATATTCAGGGATGCCCATCACATCTTCATCTATCTTATCGGTGATATCGCTTTTGTATTTATCGAGGTGCTCCTGGTGACCATGATCATTCATGAAGTGCTGGCCATAAGGGAAAAGCGGCTTCTTCTGGAAAAACTGAATATCGTCATCGGCTCTTTTTTTAGCGAAATGGGGAAGGAACTCATGAAAGCCTTCGCGAGCGCTGATCCTGAATCGGAAAGGATACGACAGAGTCTCGTTGTTACAGACAGGTGGACCGCTGCACAGTTTTTCGATGTAAGCAAAAACCTGAAAGAATACAGACATGATATCGACATTGCGAGAAGCAATGTCCCGGCGTTGAAAGAGTTGCTCGTAGGAAAGCGGGAATTCCTGCTCCGTCTCCTGGAAAATCAGAACCTCCTGGAGCACGATTCGTTTACGGAACTTCTCATGGCTGTTTTTCATCTTACCGAGGAACTGGAATCCCGAACGGATCTTTTGAGGCTCTCAGAAACAGACCGGAAGCATCTTGCAAACGACATGAGACGGGCCTACAGCCTCCTGATTTCAGAATGGCTGGACTATATGAAGCATCTGAAAGAGAACTATCCGTATCTCTTTTCTTTCGCCATGAGGACCAACCCCTTTGACCCGGACGCCACTCCGGAAGTGAGAACATAATTGAAAAGGAGATGAACATGGACAAAGCGGCATTTTTCAAGTTGAGTTACGGTCTGTATGTGGTTACGTCGAAGAAAAACGGTCAGTTGAACGGGCAGATTGCCAACACGGCCATTCAGGTCACCTCCGATCCGCCCACTATCTCGGTGTGCATCAACAAGCAGAATCTTACCCATGAGTTCATCCGGTCAAGCGGGATATTTGCCGTCTCCATCATATCCAGATCGACCCCCATGACCTTCATCGGGCACTTCGGCTTCAAATGCGGAAGGGACTTCAACAAATTCGAAAATATGAATTACAAAAAGGGGGTAACGGGAGCCCCGATTGTCCTGGACAACGCCATCGCCTACATCGAAGCGGAGGTGATCAAAGAGCTGGATTGCGGAACCCACACGATTTTTGTCGGCGAGGTCCGGGATTGCGGCATCCTCAACAATGAAGAAGAACCCATGACCTATGCCTTCTACCACGACGTGAAGCGGGGCAAGTCTCCCAAGACGGCACCCACCTATCAGGAACCCGTAAAAGAAAAGGTAGAAAAGTCGGCGAAATACACCTGCTCCGTGTGCGGATATATCTATGACCCGGAGAAGGGAGACCCCGATTCGGGCATCAAGCCGGGAACGAAATTCGAAGATCTCCCCGCGGACTGGACATGCCCCGTCTGCGGCGCCGATAAATCCAAATTTGAGAAGGAGGGTTAGGCTTTCCATGCCCTCCGCAGGCGCAGGGAATTGCTGACGACGGAGACGGAACTCAAGGCCATGGCGGCAGCGGCGAATTCAGGATTCATGAGGATCCCAAAGAAGGGATACAGCACTCCGGCAGCGACCGGGATGCCTAAAATGTTATAGATAAACGCCCAGAAGAGGTTCTGCCGGATCACCTTCATGGTCTCGAAGGAAAGCCGGATCGCCCGGGGGACGGATCGCAGATCGTCCGTCATGAGAGTGATGTCGCTCGCCTCGATCGCCACATCCGTACCGGCCCCGATGGCGATGCCGATATCGGCCGCCGTCAGCGCCGGTGCATCGTTGATGCCGTCTCCCACCATGGCAACGACCTGCCCCGATTCCTGGAGACGCCTGATCTCTCCGGCCTTGTCGCCCGGCAGCACCTCCGCCATGACGTGATCAATTCCGAGAGCGCCTCCGATAGCATTCGCTGTGTTGACGTTATCTCCCGTAATCATGGCGACGGAGAGCCCCATTTTTTTCAGAGACGAAACGGTTTCCCCCGCCGAATCCTTTGGCAAATCCGCAAGTGCGATGATTCCGATCGCCCGATCTTCTTCGGCAACAAATACGCAGGTTTTCCCCTCACCGGCAAGCTTCGCGGCTTCCTCAGAAAGAACTTCCGGGTTTATCCCCTTGCTTTCCATGAGTCTCCGGTTGCCCAGCAGGCACACGCTCTCATTGAGAAATGCCCCGGCGCCGAGACCGGACATGGCCTCAAATCGATGCACCTGAAGGATGGATATCTGTTCGCGGCGTCCCTGCTTCACGATGGCGGCGGCGACAGGGTGTTCCGAAACGGCCTCGATGGAGGCGGCTACCTGTAAAACCTTCTTCCTGTCTGCACCGGGCGCGACAATGATATCCGTTACCTCCGGCTCCCCTTTGGTCAGAGTGCCGGTCTTATCGAAAACAACCGTCGTCAGTTTGTAAGCCTTTTCCAGGTTTTCTCCCCCTTTGATCAGAATGCCGCTTTCCGCGCCTATCCCTGTTCCCACCATGACTGCCGTAGGCGTCGCCAGACCCAGGGCGCAGGGGCAGGCAATGACCAGAACGGACACAAAGTTGAGCAAGGCGCGGCTGAAAACGGGATCGGGAACGAAAAAATACCAGACCACGAAGGCGGCGGCGCCGATGGCAAACACAACGGGCACAAAAATGGAGGCAACCTTGTCCGCCAGTCTCTGGATCGGCGCTTTGGATCCCTGAGCCTCTTCGACAAGGTGGATAATCCGGGCAAGGGCTGTTTCCGCCCCAACACGCGTGGCTTTAAAAACAAAGCTCCCGCTCTTATTCAGGGTTGCGGCATACACCTGATGCCCCGCCTCCTTAAAAACAGGCATGCTCTCGCCGGTGAGCATGGATTCATCCACCGCGGAGTTTCCGGAAACAACCAGGCCGTCGGTGGGTATCTTCTCCCCCGGCCGGACCACGATCACATCGCCTTTCATGACATCTTCAATCGGGATATCCTTCTCCACTGTATCTCTGATCACCCGGGCGGTCTTCGGTTTGAGTTCTATGAGCCGTCTGATGGCCGCGGAGGTCTTGCCCTTGGCCTTTGCTTCCAGAAGCCGGCCCAGAAGGATGAGGGTAACGATCATGGCGGCACCGTCGTAATAGACGTGGGGGGCAACACCGGCGGCGGCAAAAATCCCGGGGGAAAAGGTGGCGGCAACCGAATAGAGATAGGCGGAAAAAGCCCCGACAGCGACGAGGGTATTCATATCCGTGGTTCTTTGCTTCGCTGCCTTTGCGGCGCCAATGTAAAACCGGCTCCCCACCCAGAAAACCACGGGAGTCGTCAGGACAAACATGACAGGAAGCATGATATCCCTGGAAATAGCCGCGAGAAAGGGAAACCAGTGCTGCATGGAGCCCATGAAGATGACGATACTGAGGACGGCCCCGACAATAAATTTAAGCCTCAGGTCTTTAATCTCCCTTTCCCTTGCCGCGGTGACGGGGTCTTCCAACGTTTCTTTCAGGACGCCTAAATATTCATAGCCCTGATCGGAGATGATCTTCTCGAGGGCCTCCACGCCGCCCCAGTTCTCTTCGTGCGTCACTGTTGCCCTGGCCGTGGCAAGGTTCACCGACACATCCGCCACCCCTTCCGCATCCTTCAACGCCGTCTCCACGCGCCGGACACAGGCGGCACACGTCATTCCCCCCACGGAAATGGTCGTCTGCAGCGGTTTTTTTTCAGGCAACGTCAAATCCCGCCTTCCTGATACGATCTCTGATCATTGACATATCCACAGGCTTTGCCTCATCAAACGATGCTTCCCCTTTTTCGAGGCTGACCCTCACGTTGCTGAGACCTTCGATGCCCGTCAGGGCTTTCGTGACAGCCATGACACAATGCCGGCAGGACATCCCCGCTATTTTAATCGTCGCCATACTCACCTCCCTTTTATATGACTTTCATTGATGATGAGTTCGTAAAAGTCTGAAAATCCCTGTTTTGTCTTTCCGAGCTTGATAAAATATCCAGTTCTTTCGTGTAGTTATGTGTTCTCTGGATTCCGGCTTTCGCCGGAATGACTAATTTTTACGAAACCTTCATAGATAGATGAACTCTTTTGTGCAAAACGGCAGACATCCATGTAACCTGTTTAAATTCAATGTTTTTTTTAACACACTCTCTACGTCTCTTCAATATGAATTTAAACGTCAGCAAAGACCGTCGTAAAAACATTCTTCATAGACTAATTTCTTGACAAGACATTCGTAACTGGCTATTTTTATCCGGAGAAAGAGAAAACCTGTACGGAGAAGTCAATCCATGATTATCAGATGCTGGGGGGCAAGGGGATCGATACCCGTATCCGGAAAAGACTACCTGAAGTATGGCGGCGACACCACCTGTATCGAAATCAGGACAAAAGATGATGACATCATCATCATTGACGCCGGTTCGGGAATCAGAAGACTGGGAAACAGGCTGTTGGATGAAAAACGGTTTCGCTATACGATGATCTTCACACACGCCCACTGGGACCACATCATGGGATTTCCATTTTTTAAACCCCTTTATTTCAAAAAAACACGCATGACGATGTTAGGATGCCCGTTTGCCCAATCGTCGGTAAAGCACATGATCTCAAAAATCATGGCCCCTCCCAATTTCCCGGTAAATTTTGAGGATGCCAAGGCGGATATTACCTATCATGAAATATGTGAGAATTCTTTTCGCGTCAATTCCATAACCGTCGAGCCCATACCCCTGAGTCACCCCAATCAAGGTATGGGGTACAAATTTACGGAAGACGGCAAGACATTCGTTTTCTTAACCGACAATGAGTTGAGCTTCAGACACGAAGGGGGCCTCGATTACCAGGGCTATCTTGATTTTTCCAGAGGCGCCGACCTGCTGATTCATGACGCCGAGTACCGGGAAGAGGAATATAAAAAGACAAAAGCCTGGGGCCATTCCCTTTATAAAGACGCTCTGAAGCTGGCCATTGAAGCCGGGGTGAGGAAATTCGGTCTGTTCCACCATAACCAGGAACGGTTCGATCAGGGCGTTGACGAGATTGTGGAAGACTGCAGAAAAACGATCAAGGGCAGTGAGGCTTCACTGGAATGTTTTGCCCTTGACCAGGATATGGAAATCAGTCTGTAGAAAAATAGACAGTCAGGAGGTATGTCATGAGATACAATGGAAAAAACCGGAACAAGTGTTCAAAGTCAAACATTATCCTGTGCACCTTGATTGCAGTCTTTTTTTGTCTTGCCGTTGTTCCAATAACAGCCACGGCCCATCCACCGGGAAGCGTCACACTTGGCTACAATTTATCCTCAAAGGCATTGATAGTCACAATCGTGCACAACACATCCTCACCCAATTCACACTACATCAACAAAGTGACACTCAAAAAGAACGGAAAACCGGCGGGGAGTTACACGTATCAGAATCAGCCGGAGCCATCTGAGTTCAGTTATACCTACAATCTATCCGCAAGGATAGGCGATGTCATTGAAGTCACTGCATACTGCAGCTCTTATGGAACGAAAACGGCAAGGTTGATCGTTAAAAAACAGTTATCATAAACCTGTGGACCCCGTCTTCTTCTTTTATATTCATACAGGATTCATGACGGCGGGATTCTTGTTGATGCTCGCGGGTGTAGCAACTGCCATGTTCGTGAAGCGAAGGAGGTGGTGGCTTTCGATTCACAAAGCGGCCGGAATTCTAACGGCTGTCTGTTTTCTCTGTGGTTTTACATTCGCTACCCTCATGGTTGGTGTCTCCGAGGAAGAGCATTTCAGGGTGGCTCATGCCTACCTGGGGCTCTTGACAACGGTTTTGACTTTTCTTACAGCGGTTCTGGGTCATTTACAATTCAGAATAAAAAATGCTTCAGGAAAGATCAGGACCCTCCATCGATGGTCCGGACGAATCACCCTGGTTTCTGCCTGCATGGCTATTGCGTCCGGCTTGCAGACCGCCGGGATTATTTAACATATACGCAGGTCGAAGCCTGAGGCTACACTCAAGGATATCGACCGCAAGCATTTCGGTTTAAGCTGTGTTTTACAAAAGGGGGAGAAAATGAAGATACTTGTTGTCTACTACTCCATGTACGGCCACGTTCACCGCATGGCCGAGGCGGTTGCGGACGGAGCCCGTGAAGTAAATGGGGCGGAAGTCCTGATGCGCCGCGTCCCTGAAACCCTTCCGGAAGACGTTCTCGGGAAAATGGGCGCCCTCGAAGCGCAGAAAGATCTCATCCATGTTCCCATATGTACGCAGGAGGAATTGGCGGGAGCCGATGCCATCATCTTCGGCACACCCACGCGATTTGGAAATATGTGCGGCCAGATGAGACAATTCCTTGACGCGACAGGAGGTCTATGGGCGAGAGGCGCTCTTGTGGGCAAGGTGGGGGGCGTATTTACAAGCTCCGGAACCCAGCATGGCGGTCAGGAATCGACCATTCTCAGTTTTCACATCACCCTGCTTCATCACGGGATGATCGTGGTGGGTCTTCCCTATGCATTTCAGGGACAGATGAGAACGGACGAGGTCAGCGGCGGTTCCCCTTATGGAGCCTCAACGATTGCCGGAACTTCGGGGGAACGCACACCCACTGAAAATGAACTGGCCGGAGCCCGTTTTCAGGGCAGACATATCGCGGAGATTACGGCCAGGCTGAAGGTCTGATGCGCCTTTAAAAACAAATATATAGCTTCGGAAAGGGTGGAAATAATATATCTTAAACGGTGATTTCTCTGAAGATGTATTGCCGCGTGATTCAGACTCTCCCGAAATCGTCCTGAAAGCGCTCAATATCGTCTTCACCGAAATATGTGCCCGTCTGTATCTCGATGAATGCAAGATTTTCATCTCCCGCATTCAGAATGCGATGCGCTGCTCCCAGGGGAATATCAACCGATTGACCGGCTTGCAGATCGAATTCCTCAAGGTCGATGGTGACAACAGCCCTGCCACAAAGGATAAACCAGTGTTCAGAACGACGTCGATGGCGCTGGAGACTCAGGCGCTTGCCCGGATACACGATGATCCTCTTGGCCTTATACTCCACCTTATCTGCGAGCACTTCATAGTATCCCCAGGGACGGTTGTCCATCTCCATGATAATCACCCCTTTAAGGTTTCTTTCATCCCCATGCATTCCCTTCTGTGCAGGAATGACATGAGCGGTTTCATAGCATTGCATTGATAAAATGGCAAGAGGAGACCTGTTTTGACATGAACAGGGATGGCTTTTCAAACTGATTATCCGGGGCATGCATATTGCAAAGGTACTACCTGACAGATACATGAGCGTAAGGAAACACCATGAACCCACTATTTCTCAAAAGAAGCGGCATAGAAGAACAGATACTTCAGTATAAACTTCTGATCATACAAGTCCTCATTTTTGTTATTCCTTTTCTTGTTTTTTCCTTCATCCTCTACCAGAGCAATCTTTCTCTGGAAATTTCACAGATGCTCATGTACGCCATAAATCTCGTTCTTGTGCTTGCCGGCTTCATCATCCTTCGTCAGATATTTGACACATTCCACCGTATCGCCGTGACGATTAAAAAGGTTGAAGTTGGAGAAATTTCGGATCTTACCATTCACAAGGACGTGGCGGAATTGCGGGATATAACCACTTCCTTTAACAATCTCATGGAAAAATTTGAAAAAACGGCGGCGACCCTGCAGGTATGCCGCCTGTCTCTGGAAAGGGAATCTACGGATCGAGAAAAGGCGGAGCAGGCGCTTCGTGAAAGTGAGGCGCGGATGAAGTCCATCCTGACAAGCACCGAGGATATGATCTTCATGCAGGATCGGAACGGAAAAATTCTCTATTACAATGCCCCGTCCCGTTATGGCCTGAAGGAAGAAGACGTGATCGAAAAAACACTTGATGATATCGTCGATTCAGATACAGCAAGCCGGCTTATGGAACATCTATGCCGGGTAGTGAACACCTGTGAAAGCGTGACTTCGGAAGAACGGATCGTCTGGCAGGGAAAAACCCTGTGGTTTCTTCTATTGACTTCACCCGTGACAGATGATGCCACGGGTGAAGTGACCGCTGTCACGACCATTTCCCGAAACATCACCGAGAGGAAACGCATGGAGGAAGAAATGGTCAAGTTCCGGAAGCTGGAATCCGTCGGGATTCTTGCCGGCGGTATTGCCCACGATTTCAACAATCTGCTGACGGCCATCCTGGGCTATATCGATCTCGCCAAAATGCGTCTTAAACCGGGCGAGGCTGCCTACGAAAAACTGTTGTCTGCTGAAAAAGCTTCCCGTCAGGCAAAAAGCCTGACAAACAGTTTAATCACCTTTTCACCCGGGGGAAAGCCGATAAAGCAAAAAATGACGATTACCGGTCTGATCGAAGATATGGTTCATCTTGCCATGAGCGGTTCGAAAACCAAAAGCGACATGACCATCGTCGAAGATCTCTGGCCTGTGGACGTGGACGAGGGGCAAATCGGGCAGGTCATTCATAATCTCACGGTGAATGCGAAAGAAGCTTCTTTATCGGGTGATACCATTATGATCCATGCTGAAAACATCGTCACAAAGCCCGAAGACGGCCTTCCTGTGGTTCCGGGAAAATATATAAGACTGTCCATTCGGGATCATGGAAGCGGCATTCCGAAGGAAAACCTTTCAAAGATATTTGATCCCTATTTCACGACAAAAGAAATGGGCGCCCGGAAAGGCATGGGGCTGGGGCTATCTGTCTGTCACTCCATCATTCAAAAACATGATGGCTGTATCGCCGTGGAGTCGGAAGAAGGCAAGGGAACGGTCTTTTATGTCTGTCTGCCTGCATCTGAGCAGTAAGCGGGATTTCTTGAAAAACAAGCCACCTCCTCAATCATTAAAACATTCCGGCCTGTTAATAAGCGGTTGATGTAAAAACCTTTGGCGATACGCGAAACAAACTCCTGCTTTAACGCCCGCGTCAGAAAGACATTCGGGTTGGCCGAATATTTTGCTACATCGGCATACCTGAACAACATTGGGAGGTTTTGTAATGCGTGAATTGTTTTTATGAGTTTCTCCTTAAGATTACATAACCTGAGACTGGTTTGATTTTTTCCTTTTTTAAAGGTTTCTCATAATGATAGTCCCTTCCCTTGACATAGGTCCTTCCCATCAGCGCCCTGATCTTGTCCGACAAAATCTCCTCCAGCGTCTCCACCTGAAGGATACTGCTGGGCGTCGGAATTTTAAACTCCCCGGAACCCAGCAGGTAGCCGACGGCAGGAAGGCTGGACAGGATCATCAGGGAGGCATCCGGTCGAAGCGCATCCTTTAGCTTCTCACACTCAACTTTCACAGAAATCTTTTCACGGCTTTTTTCGGCCTTGAATTCGATGAATGACCTGTATGATTCATCTCTGACACCCTCTTTTTCATTCAACAGGAAATCACCCTTGCCAAAGTGCGCGATCATGTCAGCCCTGATTTTCCTTGAGAGACCTTTCAGCAGGTGCGAGAGCGCAGACGTGGTCATGGGGGTTACAAAATCCAGCTCCTCGGAGAATCTTGTCCCGCCGTAACACCAGCGCAGAGCCGTACCACCCTGGAAAAAAAGATCAACACTGGCTTTATGCGAAAATATATGGTGCAGGACGACGAGCTGCGCAATTTCCGAACGCTTGATTCTTGTCTGGTTGTAGAGTTTCAAGAATAGTACAAGTTCGGGAACAAATAGGCACCTTAAATGTGTTATAACATTAGAGACCAGCTGGGATTTTTGAGTGCATCATTTCCTTTCGGTCCAACTTACGCCCATCCACTATAAAAGTTCCATCGCCAACTGCGTGAACAGTTCGCTTCTCCTTCCGTGAATTATCAAAGTACGCCGCAACGCCTTCGAGGACGACGATATTGTGCTTCTTGACGATGTCGATAACTTTGCACTCGATATTCGCCATGCATTCTTTTATCAAGGGCGCTTTGACATGCTTTCCCTTCACGGGGGTCAGCATGAACTTTTCAAATTTGTCTGTATCAGCACCGGAACATGTTCCCACTCCAACGACCTTATCAAGCATGTCAAGAGTGGGAATTGCAATAACACACTCCTTCGTTTTGCGAAGAGCAGCAAAGGAATAGTTCCAGGACCCAGTGGTCATGGCAAATATCGGCGTAAAGTCCACCACCATTGTCCACGAGATCGTCATTATATTGTTCTTCTTTCCGTCATGTGTCGTAACAAGAACAACTGGACCAGATTCGATCAACGTAAACACTTTACTGATCTGCATTTTTCTCATGTGCGCACACGCTCCTCTCCTTGTTTGCCTAACATGGAATTCACCGG
>CAZIQY010000090.1:0-10234 GCA_964541605.1 uncultured Syntrophaceae bacterium
GGGTCGATGCATGCTCCCCTGGCGGTTTCTCTGGTTGTGGGCCTTCTGATTGGAATGCTAGCCCAGCGCAGCCGCTTCTGCACCATGGGCGCCATCCGCGATTTTGTCCTCTTCCGGCAGATGCATCTCCTGTCGGGCTTCATGGCCCTGATCGTGACCGCCTTCGTGGTCAACCTCATATTGGGGCAATTCAAGCCGGGCTTCGAGGGCCAGCCCATTGCCCACACGGTGCATCTCTGGAATTTCCTGGGGATGGCGCTTGCGGGCCTGGCCTTCTGCCTGGCCGGCGGTTGTCCGGGACGGCAGCTCTTCCTGGCCGGCGAAGGGGACGGAGACGCGGCGATCTTCGTGATCGGCATGATTGCCGGGGCTGCGATAGCCCATAACTTCGGCCTGGCCAGTTCGGCAACCGGCGTCGGGCCATACGGAATTCCCGCTGTCGTGACCGGGATTTTGGTCTGTCTGTTTATTGGATTCACCATAAGAAAAAGAATTGCATAAAGGAGGAAGAGAAATGGCCAAGACAATCGATGCCCGCGGACTTTCGTGTCCCCAGCCCGTTCTGATGACGCTCGATGAGATCAAGAAAAGTGGCGCTGATGAGATCATCGTCCGGGTGGATAACGAGGCTTCAAAGGAAAATGTGTCCCGTGCCGCAACGAGCAGGGGATGGGCCGTTACAGGTATCAGCGAGGAGAACGGCGAATTCAGTTTAACGATCAAAAAGGGCTAAGGTTATCGAGGTACCGATATGTATGACATCTGCGAAACGATGGCGGGCGCCGCCCGGCTGGTGCGCCCATGATGAAAACGCCACAGTACGCCGTATTTTTGTTTCCCTCAGTCGGCCATGTCCTGAAGGCGGAAAAGATCCTCATCGCAGCGGGCATTGCCCATAAGCTGATCCCAGTCCCCCGACGGATCAGCTCGGACTGCGGCGTCTGCCTGCAGATCACGGCGGATCAGCAGGCTGCAGTGACCGAGGCGCTGAGGGAAAAGGTTACCTGGGAAGGTAAGGCGCTTCTGTAAACCGGGGACATAACGTGTGGGTCAGGTAGGAGAAACTTTCAAATGGTTCAGATAATGTGACGCCGTTTCCCTGGGTTTTTCCAGCATCGGGGTATGTCCCGTGTCTTTCATGATGACGGTTCTGGAATTTTTCAGATTCTTCTCCAGGACCGATGCGCCGCCCACATCCAGAATTCGATCGGCATCCCCCCAGAGGATCAGGACCGGCGCCTCAATCCGGGGCAAATGGGGTCTCAGAAAATTTTCCACTGAAAAGGACGCCTCTTTCATGTGATTATTCACCATTTCGTTCCATATTTTCTGGTTAAAATTCCTGTGCGTGGCCGCATCGGCCATCATGACCTTCTTAAATTGTGAAGGGATGAACGGCGGCTTTGTAAAGCACAATCCGATCAATCGATCAAAATCTTCAATACTGCCGGTCAGCAGGGGATTCGTTCCCTTCTGTAAAAGGATGGCCAACTCACTCGGATTTGGAGAACCGACGCCGCCGGGGGCCAACAGCGCCAGCGTCACAACCTTCCGGGGGTATTGGGCCGCGTACAGGGCAGCGAGCGTACCGCCCATCGAATTCCCCGCCAGATGAAATCTTTCGAGCTTCAGCACCTCTGTGAACCGGTCGATACGCTTCAACTGGTTTTCCATGGCATAATACGCACTCTGTATTCTGGAACTTTCGCCAAAACCGGGAATATCGGGAATCACAACGCGATAGTCCTTTGTGAGGTACTTTGCGAAGCGTATCCAGTTGTCCTTTCCGGCCGCAAAGCCGTGTAGCAGCAGTATCGTTTGCCCCTTTCCGCCTTCCAGATACACGATCCTGTGATCGTCAACCAGGATTTCCTTTCGGGCCAAACCGGCAGAATACCTTCCAGCCTTCACGGCCAGATTGAACAGCACTTCCGGAAACAGAAAATAGACCCCGACGAGCGCCAATGCAAAAAGCCCCAGGCCTGCTGCCCATATCTTTTTCATCTCGTCTCTTCCCTTTCCATTGCATTTTTTCAAGGGGCCTGTAATGGAAATAGCTTGGTCTAAGACCGCTCAAATTCCGATACCAAAATGATAGCACAAAAACAGTGCGGTTAGGATATTTTAAAAAACTGTTTCCTCTGCCGTATCACCCGAAATCGTAATGGATCGTAATGGAGCGTATTGATCGATCAACTCACCTGTGGTATCATTTATCACGTCAGGAAGGCGCTTTGACATCTATTTGCCGCTCAAGGATGAAAGGAACTCCATGGATAGAGTAGGTCTCATTTTCTCAAAAAAGGTTTCTTCGGTTTGCTAAAGGAAGGGAGAACAACCAATGGTCATGAGATTCTTTCTTGTAATTATGGTCTTGATATTAACCGCTCTTCCTGCTTCGGCCCAGTTAGAACAATTTATAAAAGGCATGGGTTTGGGCACAAATGAGACAGTATTAAGCGATGTGAAGATTGCATCCGGCCTGAAGGAAGCCCTCAAGATCGGGGCAGAGAATACCGTCAGCCTCACAGGCAAACTGGATGGATACTTCAGGAATGAGGCGATCAAGATCCTGATGCCCGAAAAACTTCAAACCCTGGAGAAAGGGCTGAGGTTAATTGGCTATGGTCCCAACGTGGACGAATTTGTCTTGAGCATGAACCGCGCCGCGGAGCAGGCATCTCCCTCCGCGAAAAAAATCTTCTGGGATGCCATTGGCGAGATGACATTCGAAGATGCCAAAAAGATTCTGTCGGGTGGCAATACGGCGGCCACGGATTACTTTACGGGAAAAACCACCGACAGGCTGACCACGGCCTTCAAGCCTGTTATTGAAGAGTCGATGAACGAGGTCGGTGTTACCCGGCAGTACAAGGACCTGGTCAGTAAAGCCCAGGCCATACCCTTTCTAAAGCTTGAATCCTTTGATATAGATGGTTATGTGGTGACGAAGTCTCTGAGCGGACTGTTTCATGTACTGGGTGAGGAGGAACAAAAGATCCGAACAAACCCGACGTCCAGGGTGACCGACCTCTTGAAAGAGGTATTCGGGAAAACAAAGTAATTCAAGTTATTGGGGTAATCATTAGTAATAACAAATGATTTGATCATGTCAAATAAGAAATTGAAACTTCGGGGGGGCTTTATCGACATTGCCGACATCAAGCGTGTTGAAATGGCTTTGCGGGAGAGCGAGAATAAATATCGTATCCTGGTGGAAAATGCCAGCGATATTATCTACCGGACGGACGCCCTAGGACACATTAACTTTTTCAATACCGCCGCCGTGAGATTGACCGGATATGCGGAGGCGAGTCTTATCGGCAAACACTTCAGCGAGCTCATCCAACCCGATTGCCGCGCCGAGGCGGAACGGTTTTACGGACGGCAGTTTATCAAGAACATACCCAACACATACTATGAGCTTCCCATTCTCACCAGAGATAAAGGTGTGATCTGGCTTGGACAGAATGTCCAGCTCATCACAGATGATGGTCAGGTCGTGGGCTTTCACGCGATCGCCCGGGACATCACCGAACGCAAGCAGATTGAGGAAGCGCTGAAGTATAGCGAGGCGCGTTTCAAATCCATTGTTGCGACAAGTAAGGAATGGATTTGGAGCATAGATACCAATGGCCGCCATACATTTAGCAATTCATCTGTCGAGCATATCCTGGGATATCGTCCTGACGAATTTGTCGGAAATCGAATGTTCCATATCCTTCATGAGGAAGACCGTCCAAGAATCATGGAAGTTCTGTCACGATCCATTGAACAGAAGACAGGCTGGTCGAATTTAGTTTTACGCTGGAGGCACAGGGATGGAACCTATCGTTACCTGGAAGGCAATGCTGTGCCCCTTTTTGACAGCGCGGGAATTCTGGAAGGGTTTCAAGGCTCCGACCGCGATATCACGGATCGAAAATATGCGGAGAAAGTGCTGCAGGAAAGCGAATACCGTTTTCGCTATCTCTTTGAGCAGATGAACAGCGCCGTTGCCGTCTACGAAGCCGTCGATGACGGTGAAGACTTCATTTTCCAGGATTTCAATGGGGCGGCAGAGCGTATTGAGAAAGTCAAAAAAGAGGATTTGCTGGGCAGGCGAGTGACGGAGGTCTTCCCGGGAGTCCAAGAGTTTGGAATTTTTACGGTCTTTCAGCGAGTATGGAGAACCGGCGTTCCTGAGGATTACGATATTTCATTTTACCGGGACAACCGGATCTCGGGATGGCGGGAGAACCATGTCTACAAGCTTCCCTCCGGGGAAATTGTAGCGATCTATAACGACGTTACAGTTCGGAAGCAGATGGAAGAGGCCATGATACTGCAACGGGAGCGTCTTGACTTGGCGCAATCCGCGGGGAAGGTTGGAATCTTTGATCGCGATATGGTGACCGGCCGTAGCACGTGGACGCCGCAATTGGAGATTATTTACGGCATCGAACCGAGGGGCGTCACTCATACCGATAACGATTGGATCACCCGGATTCACCCGGATGACTTGAACGAAGCCAGGTCGACAGTTCAACGATGTATACGAGAGCAATTGAAGGGAATTGAGAGTGACTATAGGATTGTTCGCCCAGGCGGTGAGGTCCGCTGGATTTCGAATCGCGCAGACATATTTTATGATGCTTCCGGGAAGCCTGTCCGCATGGTCGGCACAAGCGTCGACATCACCGAACGCAAGCGCGCTGAGATGTTATTGACGGAAAGCGAGCAAAAGTACCGCCTTGTTGTCGAAAACGCAGGAGAGGCGATTTTGATTGCCCAGGATGGCATGATAAAATATGTCAACCCAATAACATTAAGCATTTTGGGTTATTCTGAAGAGAAAGTCAGATCAAAGCCCTTTATCGAGTTCATCCATCCTGACGACCGAGAAAAACTGTTGTCAGCGCATATCAGGAGAATGCAAGGTGAAGATCCTAATCCTGTCCGGCAGTTCAGAGTTTTGTGTCAGGATGGATCGGTAAGATGGGCAGATTCGAATGCAGTCGTGATTTTATGGGAGGGGAAACCGGCCACCTTAAATTTTCTCAATGACATTACTGAGCGTAAAAAAACAGAAGAGGAACTGGATAAGAGCATTAAGCGATTACGTATGGCACTGGGGGCAGCGGTTCAGGCCATGGCCGTGACCGTGGAGACGAGGGATCCCTATACAGCCGGCCACCAGCGAAGGGTGGCTGATCTGGCCCGTTCCATTGCCTGGGAAATCGGCCTTACCGCTGATCAGATAGATGGTATACGTATGGCAGGCATTATTCATGATCTGGGAAAGATATCCGTTCCCGCGGAGATCCTCAGCAAGCCGACCCAACTGACGAGCTTAGAAATCAGCCTCATTAAAACCCATTCTCAATCAGGGTATGACATCCTGAAGGACATCGAGTTTCCTTGGCCCATTGCGAGAATAGTCCTTGAACATCATGAAATGATCAATGGATCCGGGTATCCGAAGGGATTAACGGGAGACGAGCTCCTTATTGAGTCAAAGGTTCTTTCGGTAGCTGACGTAGTAGAAGCTATGGCCTCTCATCGTCCCTACCGTCCAGGTCTGGGAATCGATAAGGCCTTGGAGGAAATTGCCAAAAACAGGGATATTCTTTATGATCCCGACGTTGTGGACGCCTGTCTCAATCTCTTCCGAAAGAAGGCCTATAAACTGATCAATTAATGATTATCGTTTAATTCTAGTCCTACTGAAGCAACTGGTTTCTTGCCTTTTGCAGTTCTTCCTCCGCCCGCTTGAGATCGGTGATTTCTCGGCCCACGCCCACAATCCCGATCCGGTTGCCTTGCTTGTCGAGTAGGGGTACTTTGGTTGCCAAGTTCCACCGAGTGATCTTGCCGCCCTCAGTCACCAGTGGCTCCTCGCGGTTAATCATCGGTTTGCCAGACCGGATGATCTCCTGTTCATCATCATAAAATCGTTGCGCCATCTCCTGTGGCAAAAAGTCAAAATCTGACTTGCCCACGAGCTCGTCCATACTGGTCTTACCCATGCGGCGAATCATCGCTTCATTGCAAATGATATATCTGCCCTCAGGGTCTTTGGCATAGATACGATCGGGCACATTATCTATCAGACTTCGCAGGAGTGTATGCTCGCTTTCCAACTCTTCCTCCGCATGCTTGCGTTCAGTAATGTCAGTGCAGGAACCGATCATCCTATAGATATTTCCTTTATCGTCACGCATGGCCATCCCACGATCTATCCAATAGCAAATAGTCCCGTCTTTGCGTACCACACGGTATTCTTCCTGATAAGGCGTCTGAATATTCAAGTGTTGCTCTAAGGCCGTCATGACCCGGTCACGGTCATCAGGATGAATAGCCTTTTCCCAGGCTTCAATTGTCCTGGGAAATTCGCCGGGGTTATAGCCGAGCATATTATCTATGTCGCCCAACCATTTTAGGGTCTCTTGGGGAATATTCCAATCCCAGATGACATCCGTTGTGCTCTGTGAAGCAATACGAAAACATTCTTCACTCTCCCGCAGCTTTTCCTCGGCCCCTTTCCGTTCGGTGATGTCTCTGGAAACTCCGTGCAATCCGGTCAGCACTCCCCGATCATCACGAATCCCGCTTATGATGTTCTCCATCCAGCGGGTGGAGCCGTCCTTATGGTAGTATTCCACTTCAATGACGACTTTCCTTTCGGGATCTGCTTGACCCTTTTGCTCCAGCTCAAATTCCCTTTCCATAACATCCAGGACGACAGACATCGATTCAGGGGTCAACTGTTCATGAACATCCTGAGACATGCGTTCTTCCGGGCTGAATCCGAGCATCGCCTCGATCGATGGGCTTACATAAACCGTGCGCAGATTCATGTCCTGAATCCAAATAATATCCGTCATCTTTTCCGCAAGAAACCTGTACTTTTTTTCGCTCTCTGCCAGCGTCTCCGCTGCCCGTTTTCGTTCGGTCATATTGCTGTACTTCAATATCCTTTCAGTACGCTCCCGGGTCTCAATCTCCCTCTCCAGTTTAAAATCATGCCCCTTTATTTTTTCTAACTGTTCCTTAATCCTGGATTGCAGCATAGCATTTTCCAGAGCAAAACCCATATCTCTCAAGATGATGGAAAGGACTTGTACATCGTTGTCATCAAATAATTGACCTTTCACCTTGTATGCCAGGTTGAGGATCGCCGATACAGCATTTCCAACAATAATGGGCATGCTTAAAAATGAAGGGGGGCCATATTTGGGATCGTTGGTTTTGGAAGTTCTGGGGTCCTTGGAAATATCCTGGATTAAAAGGGGAGCTTTTTCTAAAAGGGTTGCCTTAACCATAGACTTTTCGATGTCGATTAATGCCCCCTTCTTAAACTCCTCACCATGCCCAATTGCTGCACAGACGCGAAAACGGTACAATTCCGATACGGACAAGGGAGTCGACTTTGTGGCAAGGTATTTTTGGCGTGTTTCCGGTTCAATGATTAACACAGATCCGATTTGTGACCCGGTTACAGCCATACATTTCTCCAGAAGGATTTTCATCTGATCGTCAATACTTAAATCACCCTTGATAATTTCGGTCAGGTCTTTGATTATCGACAGTTCCAATGATTTCTGGTTCAACTCTCCCATTGCTTGTTTAAGTTTCTGGACAAGGTTGTTGAGCGAGACGGATATCTCATGAAATTCGACGACATCTTTTTGAATATCGATCTGAATAGCGTTACCGGATTCCGCTTTTTTTAAAGACGTCGCAATAACAGAAACCTTGACCAGGATTTGACGGAGGATGATCATGCCGATCAGGATAAAAAAGGAAATGACCATAAACATAATGACCTGCAATAAATCAAAATGGTAATTGCCTCGATAAATGATGTACAAGACGAGTAATAATGGCAGTGCAAAGATCAGCGCCTCAATAATGACGATCTTCTGATGCATGTTATTGGTTCCTGAACGTTTGAGCTTAAACGGAAAGACCGCCATTCCAAATCCCTTCTATTTTCCTGTTTCCAGCAATTCAGTTTTTGTCAGATTACATTACTCATGTTATTTTGCAAGGCCGCATCTTTCGCACAAATGAGAAAAAGGATGCGAACTATGACTCATTTTGAAGATATGTTCAACACTTTTATGTAATAAAATAAATTATTTTAGCTATATACATGACTATACACCATTTAAGAAATTCGTTCAGACACTGACAGAATAGGATATACATTTGTCAACAAAACCAGATACTTTGCATTAGCGAAAAAACAGGTAAATGCCGCCTCTTTACGTCACATTTTTCCTTGCTCCGGCGGTCGTTCACTCCAGGAATCCGTTGATCATGTTGGCCATCTGGGCGGGCTGCAGGAACATGACGACGATGATGATGTTTCATTTTTCTGCGGATGCTTCACCCCCTGTTTTCGCCGGCCTTGATTATTGCATACTTGGCCAGCGGCGGCGTAACCAGCATATTGATGATTGTGGACATGACGAGCGCGTTGAAGACCACAGTGCCGAAGGAGGGAAAGGCCTTTTGGGCCATGAAGGCTAGCCCCAGAGTCAGGCCTGCTTTGGGAAGTATAACCAGGCCCGGATATTTGCGGATCTCTTCGGGTGCGCCGGCCAGCCAAGCGCCGAAGCGAGCCCCGAGATATTTACCCGTCTTGCGTCCCACAATGACCAGAACCGTCAGGATCCCGGCCGCCTCCATGGCCTGAAAATCGAAACTCATCCCGTTGATGGCGAAAAAAAACAAGAACGGCGGCTCTTCGATCCGCTCTAGGACCGAAAGAGTGCTTTCATTGTCCGTCCGGTTGACCGCGATGAATCCGGCGGCCATGTTGGCGAGGATCGAGGATAGGCCCAGGTTTTCCGCTATAAACGTGCATGCAAGGATGACCGCGGCCGTGACGAAAAGCAAGGGAAGACTATTGAGGTTCCGCCTTATTGTAAAAATCAGCGCCCAGCCGAACAGCACGCCCGTTCCGAGCGAGAAAAAGATGTGCAGTATGGGCAGGACGATGATCCGGTACAGGGACGATGTTTCTCCCCCAAGGGCCATAGGCTGTGCAAAACCCAGAATCAGGGCGAAGACGACGACCGTGATCATGTCCGTCAGGGCGAGGACGGCAAAACAGGTGGTCGTGACAGGTCCTCTGGATCTGCATTCGTGAACGATCGCCACAATGGCGGCCGGGGCCGAGGACATGGAGATCGCTCCCAGTGTCAGGGCCATCGGCAGATATGCCTTAAAAATGTCGGCGCCCGGCAGAATGTGAAGAAAGGGGCCGATCATAAAAATGAGCGCAAAACTCAGCGCAAAGGGGCCAAGCGCCTGGAAGAGGGTGATTCCCGCGATACCCTTTCGCAGCCGTTGAAGCGCATCGAGGCGCAGACCGCCGCCGATCGTGTAGGAGATCATCCCCAGCACGATCGGCGTAATGATATTCAAGGTTTCGAGGTTGTTTTTGGGGATAATGGGGGAGATGGAAGGATTCAGGCATACCCCGGCAATGAGATATCCGGTGATTCGCGGGAAACCGAGTTTGCCGGCAGCTTTTCCGCCGAGGTAACCGCAGATCAGAATGATTACAGCCGATACGAACAGTTCCATGACGAGATCCATATTCCGGATGCAAGATTTCCGGCAAGGTTCCCATGGGCCTTCAAGCCACTCCTAATTTACAGGGAGCGATCCGGATTTGTCAAAGGAAGATTAGCCAAGGAAGATTAGCCAAACCGAAAATGTATCTCTAAAAATGTGCACCTCTAAAAATGTGCCTTGACAAAATGTGTCTTGTTTTATAATTTGGCATCATTAAAGATCGAAGTGGATAGTGGAAGAGGGGGTGAGATTCCCCCCGCTGCCCCGCAGCCGTGAAGGGAACGAAAGCCCGAAAAAGCCACTTTCGCGAAAGAGTCGCGAGGGGAAGGCGGGCAAGTAGGAAGCCCGAAGCCGGAAGACCGGTCCACTGGTAACATTCCCGAGGGAGGAAGATCTTGCCCCAGACGGCGTCCCATCTGACCCTGATCAGAATATTCAGGGTTTGTATTCTTCTGCTGGTTCTACTGGCCTGCGTATCCGTATTTTCCCTGATGGCTGGTCCCGCTCCGATCGGGATTACAGCGGTCTTCAAGGGTATTCTTGTCGCCATCCATTTTCCAGGCTTATCCGATTCACTGACCGGCGAGGAACGGACCATCCTTTTTTCGATCCGTCTTCCCAGGATGCTCCTGGCAGGCCTGGTCGGTGCAGCCCTGTCTTGCGC
>CAZIQY010000091.1:0-10083 GCA_964541605.1 uncultured Syntrophaceae bacterium
CCTGCTCAAAGACGGCTGCAACCCTGACTCTCATTTTTCCTCCTTCAATGATTCACTTCCATCTGTGGGACATTTGTACGCTCTGGAATTTACACGCCTTCTTGCTTTTTAGAAAGCGGGATAACTTTTCCTATGAGATTGGGATTCTCTATGCGTGACTTCACAATGTGAAGAAGGATACGACGCCCCGGAGTAAAATTCAAGGGCTAATTTTACGGGAATTACTCTCTTCCACGCAGCTGCCTGATGATAAAAAAATCCCCCCATGCAAGCAAGGAGGGATCCGTCAAATCTCAGAAAGATAGCTCATCCAATGGCATTGCCGTTGCGTTCGCCGGTGCGGATACGGACAACGTCAACAAGATCGAGAACGAAGATTTTCCCGTCGCCGATTTCTCCCGATCGTGCCCCCTTGATAATGGCATCAATGGTGGGTGCAACAAAGTCCTCGTTGCAGGCTATTTCCAGTTTGACTTTTTTGAGCAGACTCCCTACCTCCCTGGCGCCACGGTACACTTCCGTAACCCCCTTCTGCCGGCCCCGTCCAAGAACATTGGATACGGTCATTAAATTTACATCTATCTCCTCAAGAGTTTTCATGACTTCGTCCAGTTTATGCGGTTGTATAATGGCAACGATATATTTCATTTTCCGTACCTCCTATTCAATCAGTGTGTAGCCAGATTCGCTGTGCTGGGTCAGGTCGAGCCCAACCAGTTCCGATTTCTTCTCAACCCTCATTCCAATGACAGCATCGACCAGTTTGAAGATGATCACAGTCATAACGACAGCAAAAATGATGGCGGCCGCCACAAGGAGGCATTGAATCATGAACTGGTGCGCGTTGCCGAAAAGCAGTCCATCCGCACCGGCTTCATTGACAACCTTTTCAGCAAAAAGACCCGTCGCAAGGGTTCCCCAGATGCCGCCCACGCCATGGACACCAAAGACATCGAGAGAGTCGTCGTATTTAAAAATAGCTTTTATTTTCGCGCAGGCAATGTAACAAAATACACTCACCAAAATACCGATAAACAGGGCGTTTATGGGAGTAACAAAACCACAGGCGGGCGTGATGGCAACGAGTCCGGCGACGGCCCCGGTGGCACAGCCTAAGGCTGTCGGTCTACCGCCGACTATCCATTCAATCATCGGCCATGTGAATGCAGCCGCTGCCGTAGCCGTATTGGTGGCAATAAATGCGTTGGTTGCAAGTTCATTTGCCGCCAGGGCGCTGCCCGCATTAAATCCGAACCAGCCAAACCAGAGGAGCCCCGCACCAAGTACTGCGAATGGCATGTTATGGGGTTTATAGGTTATCCCGTTCTCGGTCCCGACCCTTTTGCCTAACATGATGGCCAAAACCAGCGCGGAAACGCCCGAACTGGTGTGAACAACAATTCCGCCCGCGAAGTCCAGGGCGCCGAGATTCTTCAACCAACCACCCGTCCCCCAGACCCAGTGCCCTAATGGATCATAGACAAAAGTTGCCCAGAGGATCGTAAAAACTAAAAAAGCGGAGAATTTCATCCTCTCGGCATAAGCGCCGACGATCAAAGCCGGCGTGATCACCGCAAACATGCACTGGAAAATCATGAATGCGCTGTGTGGGATTGTGGCCGCATAATCAGGGTTTGGCAACCCACCCACACCTTTGAGGGCAAACCAATCCAGGTTCCCTATGATTCCCTTTATATCGGGGCCGAAGGTTATTGAGTAGCCGTACAACATCCATTGCAGACTGATCATAGCCAAAATGATGAAACATTGCATTAAGATGGATAAAACGTTTTTTCTCCTCACAAGTCCCCCGTAAAAGAAGGCCAACCCCGGCATTGTCATGAGCAGAACCAATGCTGAAGAGGTCAACACCCACGCTGTATCTCCTGTATTCATTTTTTAGTACCTCCTGTTGATAAGAATCGCGCCACATTGGTATGTGTTCAACCATGCAATAGCAATACCGGTGCCAGACAGGTGTTTTGATAATAACCCATTGATTATACTGAAAAGTATTGACATAAAGGTGTACGACAGAGGCAAGATAAAAAGGAACAAATCTGTTCTTTGTAAATACGGTACTCACGAAACTGTCCCTTCAGAAAGGTCAGAGAACTTTAAGGAGCGCAACTCCTTTCCAGGGCGATGTTGCCTGTTTATATCGAACAGCTTTTTATTTGACAGGCAGGCGACTTCCCTCTATGATCTTTCCATTGATTATTACTCCGGCAACGAAATATCTAACATGCCGTCATTCCGGAGAATCCCGGATCGGAGTCAGGGACAGGCGATCGGATGATGTCCCCGTTATTTGGAGGCTTTATGGAAAGGGCAGATGATGGGTTGCCTTTTTTGTTGCGTTATGAAAGTGTGGCCCATTACCGGGATGGCGGGGTGTGGATCCTGGATCGGCGAAAGTATCCTGCCGTGGAAGAGTTCGTCCATTGCACGGATTACCGGCAGGTGGCAAAAGCGATTGCCGACATGGTGACGCAGAGCGGCGGCCCCTGGCTCGCGGCGGCACTGGGAATGGTCAGCGCCGCAAGAGAGGCGCACCGCCTTTCTCCGGATGCGGCAAAGCAGCATTTAGAGCGTGCGGCGAATGAACTGTGTCAAGCCCGTCCCACGACCTCTGCAAACATGAAAGCCCACATTCAACGGGTCCTGAAAGTAGCGCAGAATGCCATTAATACGGGTGAAGATGCGGAAGCGAACACATACGCCTATGTGATGGAGAACCTCGAAAAACGTTACCGGCAATCCCGCACAATGGCCGCTTTTGCTGTCGACCTGCTTCCTGATGAGGTAACGGTCCTGACACAGTGTTACGCGGAGACACTCATCGGGTTTATCCTGCTTGTAGCCAGGGAAAAAGGAAAGAAAATATCACTCATCTGTCCGGAAACGCGCCCCTACCTGCAGGGGGCAAGGCTGACCGCCAGTGTAGCCCATGATATGGGGGTACCGGTTACGGTCATTACCGACAACATGCCTGCCTATATTCTGTCAAAAGGGATGGCGCATGTATTCATCTCCGCGGCGGATGTGGTGACACTGGACGGACACGTGGTCAACAAAATCGGGACTTTTCAGATTGCACTGGCGGCTCAGCACCTCGCTGTGCCTTACTATGCTCTGGGGATACCCTCCGTCAAACATCCGGACATTTCGACTGTAGAAATTGAGGAGCGATCTCCGGAAGAGACCGTTCATGCCCTGGGAATCCGGACGGCAAAGCAAGGCGTGAAAGGGTATTATCCTGCATTTGATATCACGCCTCCTCATCTGGTTAGCGCCGTCATTACACCGAGAGGAGTCTTTCTGCCCCAGGATCTGAAAAGGTATTTTGAGGATTGAACGATGCTGTATGAGGAAGCCAGAAAGTCACTGCTTCAGACGGTAATGAAGCTTTATCAAAGAGATATGATTCAGTTGAACTCGGGCAATGTGAGTGTGCGTGCTTCTGCAGAGCATCTTGTCATTACACCGGGCAGCGTACCCTATGACCATATGACCGCGGAAGACCTGGTAACCATAGATCAGGATGGCGCCGTTGTTGAAGGCACTCACAGACCCTCTTCCGAAACACCCATGCACATCACCATTTATAAAAACATGCCAAAAGCAGCCGCAGTAGTACACACCCATTCTCTTTATGCCTTGGCTTTCGCAACGACGGGAAAGGGAATCCCGGTCATCTGCACGGAAGGACTGGCCGTGCGCGGGCCCGTGCCCGTTGCCGAGTATGCCTGTCCCGGTACAGAGGCTCAGGGTCGGGTTGCCGTGAAGGCAATGAAGGGACCGCCGTCCGTGATCGGAACCCTGTTGAAAAACCATGGTGTGCTGACGACGGGGCCCACCCTGACTGAAACATACGCGACGGCCTGCCGGATCGAGATGGCCGCAAAGGTTTACTTTCTGGCCCTGCAGATCGGAACCCCTGACATTTTGACGGATGAACAGATCAATGAAATCAGGACCACGTATTTGTCAAAAAAATAAATAATTCAAACACCTTTTAAGGCGATTGTGGCACAGGAGTTGCTAACTTTTCAAAGAATGGAAACAGAAACCGTACGTAGCGGACTGGCGCCGCTGGATGAAGTCATACAGGGTCTTCGACTGGGAGATAACGTCGTATGGCAGGTTGACCGGCTTGATGAATATGTCTATTTCGCGGAACCGTTTGCCAGTCATGCCATCAGAGAAAAAAGGCAATGCATTTATCTGCGGTTTGCACCCCACCCGGAGATTCTCAAAGATCGACCCGGTCTTAAAGTGATTGAAGTAGATCCGGAGGCGGGCTTCGACGCATTCAGCGGAGAGGTCCACAGGATTATCGAGGATCACGGAAGGAAGGTTTTCTATATATTCGATAACTTATCCACTCTCGCCGTTCGATGGGCTACGGACGAACTGCTGGCGAATTTTTTCCAGCTTACATGCCCGTATCTCTACGAGCTGGATACGGTCGCTTACTTCGGACTCACCCGGGGCCAGCATGCCCACAGCGCTGTCGCCAGAATTCGGGATACAACCCAGCTTCTGATTGATGTCTACCATGTGCAGGGTTCCATGTACATCCATCCTCTTAAAGTCTGGGATCGCTACTCTCCCCAGATGTATCTCCCTCACAGAACGTCGGGCAGCGTCTGGTCTCCCGTTTTTCAAAGCGGAGACGCCGCCGCAGTGTCCGAAACGGCCAGTAAAAAACCCCTTCATATCATGGCAAAATCCATTGCCCCGTGGGAAAGTGTGTTTCAGAAGCTGTTGCAGTACCAGGAATCGGGGGGAGACCTGTCGGAAAAGACGACCGAGATCACCGCTCTCAAACAGGAACTCCTGCGGATGATGTTCGGAAACCGTCCCGAATTCAACAGGCTGGCGGATGACTATTTCAGACTCCAGGATCTTTTAAGCATCAGAGACCGTTTGATCGGCTCGGGACAGATCGGAGGAAAGGCGGCGGGCATGCTCCTGGCAAGGCGCATTCTCCTGGAAGGGCCTGGCGAGACAGACTTTTCCAAAGTTTTTGAATCCCACGACTCGTTTTATATTGGTTCAGACGTTTTCTTCACCTTTCTGGTAAACAACAACCTCTTCAAGACCCGGTTTCAGATATCCCGCAGTTCCCATATCTCCCGCCAGGAATTTGAAGAAATGGAACGGCGGTTTCTCGCCGGTACGTTTTCTCCGGAAATCATGGATCAATTCTCCGACATGCTGGATTACTTCGGCCAGGCCCCCATCATCGTGCGGTCCAGCAGTCTCCTGGAAGACAGTTACGGGAACGCCTTCGCCGGAAAGTACCGGAGCGAATTCTGCGCGAACCAGGGAAGTCCCGAAAGGCGCATGGGGGCCTTTTTACGGGCGGTTAAACTGGTGTATGCCAGCGCCCTGAATCCCGACGCACTCTCCTATCGGAAGGCACGGGGGATTGAAGAAAGCGATGAACAGATGGCCATTCTGGTCCAGCGCGTGTCGGGAATGGCCTATAAGAGTTACTTTTTCCCATCCCTTGCCGGCGTGGCTTTTTCCAGGAATCTCTACGCCTGGACGGATCGCATCGATCCCATGAAGGGACTGATCCGCCTTGTTTTCGGTCTCGGCACGCGCGCCGTGAACCGTGTCGGGAACGATTATCCCCGAATGATCGCCGTCAGCAACCCGCAGCTCAGACCTGAAACCGGCGTCCGGATTGCAAAATATTCACAGTGGGACATGGATCTTCTCGACCTGGAGGAAAATGACCTGGTGACACGCCCTGTCGCCGATGTACTGACTGAACGGAACTATCCCAACCTGCACCTCCTGGTTTCCTTACTGGCCGACGGATATCTGATCGATCCTTATACCAGCCGCATGGACGGTTCCCTCAAAAAACTTGTTCTTACATTTAATCAACTGATCGCGAGGACAGACTTCATAAAAATCATGGGTGATATGTTGGAGAGGCTCGAAAATGTTTACGGTCATCCCCTGGATACGGAGTTTACGGCTGCTGTTGATACGGATGGCCGTGTACGGATCAACCTGCTGCAATGCAGGCCCATGAGAACACCCGGATCGTACGGTCCCGTTTCGATTCCCGATTCCATTCCCACGGCGCAGATCCTGTTCAAATCAGACCGGATCATTAACGGGGGGACCATTGCGGATATACGCTATATTCTGTATATTGATCCGGAAAAGTACGCAATGGTTGAACTCATGGACATCAAGAAAACCCTGGGGCGTATCGTCGGCTTGCTCAACGAGAACCCCCTGATGATTCAGGGGAAAATGATCCTGATGGGTCCCGGCCGATGGGGGAGCAGTAACATCGATTTGGGGGTCAATGTCAGCTATGCGGACATCAATCACATGTCCGTGCTGGTGGAAATCGCCCGGGAAGAGGCGGGACAGGCTCCCGAAGTTTCATATGGAACGCATTTTTTCCTGGACCTCGTCGAAGCCCAGATCATATATATGCCTGTGTATCCGAATGATCCGGAAACTTATTTTAACCATGCGTTTTTCAGAGATGCCCCCGGCATCCTGCCGGAATTGCTGCCTGACGCGGCGAAATTTAGGGATCTGATTCATGTCATTGATCTTCCCGCTGCAACGGGAGGAAAATACGGAAACGTAGTAGCCGATCCGCAGAGCCAGAAAGCCATCTGCTTTCTTGAAAAAATGTCATTCCGGACCTGATCCGGAATCCAGTATTGCTGTTTGGAGGTTTGTATCATGATCGAATTTTTTAAAATGAGCGGCAGCGGGAATGATTTTATTCTGATCGACAACAGAAATCATTCCCTGTCTGTGGAAAATCTGCCGGAATTTGTCAGAACGGTCTGTGAAAGAAAAGTGTCCGTGGGAGCAGACGGATTGATTATTATAGAAAAATCTGAGGCATTCGATTTCCGGTGGCGGTTCTTTAACGCCGATGGAAGCGAGGTGGGCATGTGCGGAAACGGAGGAAGGTGTGCCGCCCGTTTTGCATACATCAAAGGCATCGCCGGGGAAAAACTGTCCTTCGAAACCCCGGCAGGAATCATCGATGCTGAAATCAGGGATGACATTGTCAAGTTAAAGCTGACAGATCCATATAACATGCAGGTGAACCTCTCCATTCCCGTTGAGGAGCGACCGCTCGAAATCAGCCAGATCAATACCGGCGTTCCCCACGTCGTTCATTTTGTGAATAATCTTGATCACTATGATGTATTTCATATCGGCCGGATCATTCGCTATCACCCGCAGTACCAGCCGGAGGGGACAAACGCAAATTTCGTGGAAGTCATCGATAAAAACACCATCAGGGTAAGAACCTATGAGAGGGGTGTCGAGGACGAAACCCTGGCCTGCGGCACGGGCGCCGTCGCATCGACACTGATATCCTCCTGGAAAGGGTTGATTGAATCCCCGGTGAACGTCCGGGTAAAGAGCGGGGAAATTCTCAAGATTTATTTCCACAAAACGGAGCACGGATTTGAAGACATTTATCTTGAAGGAAAGGCCAAAGTGGTTTATGAAGGTCGCATCTGGGATGAGACTTATAAAGTCTGAGCCGCGTCAATTATAATGAAAAATGATTTCCACACAGGAGGATAAAAATCTTGCAGACTGCCGACCGACTGACCAGGATTCCACCCTATCTTTTCATGGAGTTGAGAAAAAAAATCAACAAGGCAAAGGCCGACGGCATTGACGTCATCAGCCTTGCCATCGGAGACCCGGTGGAGCCGACACCGGATTCCATTATTGACGAACTCTGTGCGAGGGCGAAAGACCCGGAAAATCACCGCTATCCCATTGATGAGGAAAAGGGGATGCTGGCCTTCCGGCGGGAGGTTTCCCGCTGGTATCAAGCCAGATACGGGGTGTCGCTCGACCCTGCAACTGAGGTCCTGGGGCTGATCGGATCCAAGGAAGGGTGCCACCATTTTGTCCTTGCCCGGATCAACCCCGGAGACATCGTTCTGATGACCGACCCCGGTTATCCCGCCTACCGGGCAAGCATCCTGATGGGCGGTGGCGAGCCGTTCAATGTGCCCATTCTGAAGGAAAATAACTACCTGCCCGTTTTTGAAGACATTCCCTCCGACATTGCCGGAAAGGCACGTGGCATGTTCCTCAATTACCCGAACAATCCCACCGGCGCCTGCGCAACGAAAGATTTTTTCAACCGCCTGGTGGATTTTGCCAGGCAGTTCGATATTGCCGTCTGCTACGACAATCCCTATAGCGAAATCCTCTTCGACGGCCAGGAGCGTCTCAGTTTTCTCATGGCCGACGGCGCCAGGGAGGTAGGCGTCGAGTTAAACTCCCTCTCCAAGCCTTTCAACATGTGCGGGTGGCGGATCGGCATGGCTGCAGGCAATCCCGATCTCATCGCCGCCATCAGCAAGGTCAAGGAAAACAGTGACTCCGGCATCTTTAATCCCATTCAGTACGCCGGCATTCATGCCCTGAAACATGAGGAGCAGGCCATCAATCACATGCTTCAGATTTATGCGAAGCGACGTCAGATGGTCTTAAACGCGCTCAGTAAAATCGGGATTGTCTTCGATCCGCCGAAAGGAACATTCTATCTGTGGGTGCCGGCGCCCAAAGGGATGACAGCCCTTGAATTCACCAATCGATTATTCGATAAAACGGCAGTTGTCGTGGCCGCAGGTACAGCCTACGGACAGTACGGAGAAGGGTATGTCCGCATCTCCCTCACCGTGCCGGATAACCGCCTCGCAGAGGCCATGACACGGATTGAAAGGGAATTTTAAGTTTATTCATTCCTTGACAAAAATGAAAAAAAAGGTAAAAGCCTCATGCCAAAATAACCTCTGTCAGGCGCGCATTGCTCCCCGGATAAAGACATGAAAAAGTTCCGGTCTTACAGATACTCATCGAATCCTCCCTATCTAAAAGTTGGCATTGCGCTTATCGCTATATTAATCCTGATAAATGTCGCCCTTTTATATCTTTTTATTAAAGAAAGAAATCACAATAAAAACCTGCGGAATACGATCAGCGAAACCAGCAGGGACTTTAATCAAATCGATGAATCATTGAGACAGAAGGACTATCAGAAAGCTTTCAGGCATCTGACAGAGGCCAGAAAACAGATTGCAACCCTGTTACCTCCAACTCCCCAGGCGCCTCCCAAGCCAACGGTAACCGCAGCGGCGCCTCCTGCACCGGCAGCTCCCGTCAAGGCAACAACTGCCCCGCCGCAACCGGTTGCAAGTTTGCCTCCTCCCGCGCAGGAGTCTCCCCAGCCTTTGGTTCTGGCAGACGCAGGCGAATACCTGCTTATCTGTGAGAAAGAAACGAAAACCCTTTACATTTTTCGCTTTTCAGACGGAAAGTTTTCCCCGGTTAAGCAATACCCCTGTATCATCGGAGCGAACAACCACGAAAAGAGGCGGGACGGAGATTTTGCCACCCCCGTAGGCGTCTATTTCTTTTTGAGGTTCGCATCAGGAAGCACCCTTCCGGAAATTTATGGTTACGGCGCTTACGTGCTCAACTACCCGAATTACCTGGATCGAAGGGAGGGGAAAAAAGGTGGGGGCATATGGATACACGGGCACAGCGCCAGCAAGACGATCGGGAAGGACATTCCGGACACTAAAGGCTGTATTGCCGTCAGCAACGATGCATTGAAAGAAATGAGCGGTTTCCTCAAACCAAACGGCACACCCATTGCTGTCGTAAACAAACTTCAGTTTTCCAAAATAGCAAATCAGGCCGATCTATCGAAGGATCTGATAAACTTTATGAATGCCTGGAGACAGGGATGGGAAAGTATCAATACCAGGAAATTTATGAGCTTCTATGCCCCGGAGTTTGTCAACAGCGAGGGAATGGGTTATCAGGCCTTCAAGCAGCAGAAAGAAAAGGTAAACAAGGGCAAGAAATTCATACGTGTAAAAGCCGAAAATATAGCGATTCTCATGCCGCAGGAATATGGCGGCAAAATCGCCATCGTGCGATTTCTTCAACGGTATCACTCCAATAACTTCAACAGCGACAGCAAGAAGATATTCTACCTGAAAAAAGGGCAAACGGGATGGCAAATCATAGGCGAATCGTCATATT
>CAZIQY010000092.1:0-9968 GCA_964541605.1 uncultured Syntrophaceae bacterium
GGACATAAATCTTAACCAATTGAACTTATTCACGGATTATTCCGGACAGTAATGACACGGGATATTCAATATCGACTGCATCGATACCCTCGACGGATCGAAAGACATTGCTGATGACGGGCTTTCCGGTTTTCTGCAACCGGGTGACCTGTTCCTGGCCGCCAATGTCCGTGCCGTTGTATTTTTTATATTCAGCAGGCATGACAGCCACCATTCTGCCGCCGGGATCGACGGTTGCGCAGTCGATTGAACCGGGAACAGAACGGCACAGACCGCCAAGCGCCCGCTCGGTTTTTTTGCCTTTTAATCCGCCAAGCGCCGCCTTTTTAGATGCCACGATAAGATATCCGTCGATTTTCTTCAGAGAGCCGTCAATGGCTTTTTTCAAGATGCCGAGGATGGCCGGGGGGTCTGTTTGGGATTGCTGGGCGTGAAGTGGGCTCGCGGGAAGCAACAGAAGCATGGCATAAAAAAGAATTATCGTCTTCACTTTTAATAATTTTTCCATGAATCCTCCATATATTGTAAGTTTGACGAAATAATATCCTTTTTGTGCGGGTCGGCGCCAGAATCAAGTACTGCTGGAATATAGATAAATTATCAGCGGGTGTCAATGTGAAAGGGGTCGTCTGTCTTTCGCAAGTTTGACATGCCGGGGAAACTGGTTTATAAATGCCTTGAAGGAGAGACAATGCCGGCCTGGATTTTCATTGTGTTTGTTCTGATCGGAAGCCTTGCTGTTCTTAAATTGTTATTGGCGATTTCCATTATTTCGGTGCTTCCCGTTACCCGGGGCGCCATGTTTCACCCATCCGCACGGATCAGGGTCAAGACGTTTCTCGATCATGTTCCCATGACGGGAGAGGAACTTCTCATAGATATCGGATGCGGGGACGGAAGGGTACTGCGTGAAGCAAGACGGCGCTACGGGGTAAAGGCGCTGGGCGTCGAAGTGAATCCTTTGATCTATCTCTTGGCCAGGATCCGGAACATGGGGGTCAAGGGCGTCCGTGTACAGCGGCGCAATTTCTGGAAGATGAATCTAAGTAACGCCGATGTGGTGTTTTGTTACCTGTTCCCCGATGTCATGACGAATCTGGCGGAAAAACTGAAAGCGGAACTTCGCCCCGGAACCCGGGTGATTTCCTGCAACTTTCCTCTTCCGGGCTGGAGCCACACGGCTGTCGTCTATCCGGAGTCATCCCTCCACGGCGATCCCATTTATCTCTATCGGTCTCCCGGTTCCTTTATGAAGGTGATTCCGATGACATTTGACGTCAATCATTCTCAGGCCGGAAATCCCTGCCCTGCAGGCAGGGAACTTCCTTAAATGTTCTTGGTGACAATTGAGGTCTTGTCATGTCTATCGACTCCATAACAACATTGTGTCTTGATGTTCATGATGACAGATTAAAAGAACGGGTGATTCTGGAGTATCTTAACTTTGTCGCAAAGATTCAGGATGACCAGGTTCAGAAAAGGCTTCTGGAAGAACTGATTCGGGAGTATGTCGTTCTGGAGAAAAGGGTGGATAGTCTCTTGAAGAACACCCTTCCGGAAACGGTGGCCAATGAAATCAAGGACGGCGGGAAATATGCTCCCCGTCATTACGATTGCACGATTCTGTTTTCCGATATTGTTGGGTTTACAAAGATGGCGGAAAGAATTCCCGGAGATGTACTGATAGAACTTCTTGACCGCCTTTTCGGGAGCATGGACGATCTTGTGGTAAGCTTCAGCGGGACGAAAATAAAAACGATCGGCGATGCCTATATGGCGGTTTTCGGAGCGCCGCGTGCATTTGACGACCACGCGGCAATGGCTGTAAGAACAGGCATGACGCTGTTGAAACTTGTTGATTTCTTTAACCGGCAAAATAATGAGAGCCTTCAGGTTCGCATCGGCATTCACACGGGTCGGGTCATGGCAGGCGTCGTCGGAAAGGAACGCATGCAGTTCGATGTTTTTGGAGACAATGTCAATATTGCCTCCAGATTTGAGTCTTCGGGGGAAAAGGGAAGGGTGAACGTTTCTCATGAGACGTACATGAGAACCCGGGATTTCTTCGAATTTGAGGAAAGAGGAGAGATAGCCCTGAAAAATAAAGCCAATATGAAAGCCTATTTTGTTTTGAGGGAATTGTGAGGCAGCCGATGAATCATAAGAAGAGTTACGACCGGCCCATAGAGATTGCAGAAAATATCTACTGGGTTGGATTTCACGAAATCACATCCAATCTTCATTGCAATCCATACCTCATTGTTGAGGGAAATCAGGCGGTCCTGATCGATGCGGGAAGCCGCCCCGATTTTGCCGTTGTCATGATGAAAATTCTGCAAACAGGCATCTCTCCCGAGCAGATCGTGGCCCTGATCTATCATCACGTCGATCCCGATTTGTGCGGTTCGCTGTCCAATATGGTCGATATCTGCGCGAATACGGAGCTGAAGGTCCTTTCAGAGCCCCAGAATAACATCTTTATCAGCTATTACGTCGAAAGAGAAAAGCGCAGCCTGCTGACGTCAATCGATGAATATGCCACCGGGTTCACCTTCGGAGAGCGGACGTTGAAGTTTGTCAAGACCCCTTACGCCCATGGCGCCGGCAGCTTCGTCACCTATGACGAGAAGACGAAAAGCCTCTTTACCAGCGATCTCTTCGGAAGCATGTCGAAGCAGTGGGAACTTTTTATTGACCTTGCAGATGATTGCTTCACATGCAGAGATTACGATAACTGTATCAACCAAAGGAAGTATTGCCCGCTTCCGGATATCCTCGAATTTCATAAAGCAGTCATGCCCTCTGAAAAGGCGCTCAAATATGCCATGAATGTCATTGCAAGTCTTGATGTGCGGGTGATCGCCCCCCAGCACGGGAGCGTGCTTACGAAAAAAAGCGATATTGATTTCCTCGTTGAACAACTTGGGACACTAAAAGGGGTTGGAATAGACGGGATTTCTTAAATAAATTATTTTTTATGCGCCTGATTTTATCTCATCAAGTCTTTTCTGGATCATCATTCTGTGTTCATATGTCTGTGACAGGATGTTTTTCATCAGGGTTTGATATTCGATGTCGGCAGTCTTGACAATCTCCGCGTAATGTGACTCCAGCACTGATTGTTCGATATCCCTTGCGAGAACAAGTATCTTCTCGTGGGAAAATACCCCCTGAGCTATTCTTTTGACGATCTCTTTCAACCCGGTCAGGGCTGTATTGAGGGCAATGAGGTTAAACGGCCTGCCCACTTCAAAACTTTCCTGTTTTTTTATAATGATCTCTCGCATCTTTTGAATATTTTCAGCGTGCCGCACCTCTGCATAGACAAGATTTTCCCAGAAAGCCTGATCTTCCGTCCATATATCCGCGCACTGTTTATAGAAATCAGACAGATTAAGTTCGTATTGGATCATGGATTCAAGTACTTTGATGATCCTCTCGATATCGGCCATAGTCATCATAACGCCGGTCCTCTCCTGCCAAGGTGTGATGCTTTGATTAAGCAGGTCAAAGTATAGAATATGGATGTTTGTGTGTAAAGAAAAAATCACGAAAAAAAATTGTGAAAAATATTAACAGTTATCACTTATGCATGGCAAACCAGCCCTGTGAGCAAGGTGTTTTTGCTTTCCATGTCCGATTCAGGCCATCAAGGCATATAGAAAGAGAATAGCCCCTTCCGTATTATTCCTTATTTCTATTTGACTCATTCAATAAAATAATATAATAGCCCTCATATTTTTTGTTGCGTTTTAATATCGCGTCGTCATGGATACATCAACAACATGAAACGCGGCGGGAAGAAGAAAATGAGTTTTATCGGACTGGATATCGGTTCCCGGACAATCAAACTGGTAGCCTGTGAAAACGGAACCGTTGTCCTGCGGCGCAAGGCGCTGACGTCTCATGATCCTCTTGCCGTCTGCCGGTCACTTTTGAAAGACGCACCCGAAGTCAGCATTATAGCGACCGGCTATGGCCGTCATCTGGTGAAAGGTTATTTACCGTGCGAAACCGTGAGCGAGATCAAGGCGTTTGCCGCCGGCGCCCGTGCGGTTCTTCCTTCCTGCCGTACCGTTCTGGATATCGGCGGCCAGGATACCAAGGCCATTTCACTCAATGAGAACGGAAGAATCGACAATTTTCAAATGAACGACAAATGTGCTGCCGGTACAGGCCGGTTTCTGGAAATTATGGCCACCGCTCTGGGTTTGTCTCTCGACGATTTTATGGCGTCGGCCCTGTCGGCGGAAAATGCCCATCCGATCAACAGCATGTGCACCGTCTTTGCCGAATCGGAGGTGATCTCCACCATTGCCCGGGGGGTGTCGAGACCGTCGATTGCCCTGGGCATCCACCAGGCCATTGCCGCCCGCACCATGACCCTGTTGGAGAGGGTGTCCATTACCGAGGACATTCTTTTCGCCGGAGGGGTGGCTTTAAACGGCTGCATGCGGGAACAGATCGAGAAGATTCTTGATCGCCCGCTTCATATTCCCGAAGACCCGCAGATCATCGGCGCACTCGGTTGCGCCCTGATTGCCGGAGAGAAATTCCAAGGAGGAAAATAAAAGATGCCATTCAACGTCGCCGATGCAAAACCCCTGATCAATGACGAATTTGCGGGAGAACCCACCAAACGGGCGCTCCAGTATATTCAGATTAAACGCTCGGAAGGCATGCCCGTGGCGGGCATATACTGCGGTTACGCTCCTATGGAGGTGATCCGCGCCGTCGGGGCCGTGCCGGCCATTCTCTGCGCTTTTGCCAACAAGACCATCGCGGCCGCGGAGGCGGTGCTGCCGGCCAATCTATGCCCACTGATCAAGTCGAGTTACGGCTTCATTGCTACCGACACCTGCCCTTTTTTTGCCCTTTCCGATGCGATCGTGGCGGAAACCACCTGCGACGGCAAGAAAAAGATGTTCGAACTCATTTCCCACTACAAACCCATGTTTGTCATGGACCTGCCGCAGTTGCCGGACGAAAAGGAAGCCGAAGCCAACTGGGCCGCGATGATTACGAAGTTAAAGGGATTCATGGAAGAGACATTCGGGAACTCGGGATCGCCGGCGCGCATCGAAGAAGAGATCAAAGCGACAAACGAAAAAAACCGCCTGATGAATCGTTTCTTCGACTATGCCGCGAAAAAGCCGCCCGTTCTGAAATGGAGCGAGGCATACGAATTGGCGTTGCTTGCCCAGATCGCGTATACCCGCGACCTGCATCCGATTTTTGAAAAAGTGTTCAAGCAACTTGAAGAAAGGGAAATGAAAGGCGTTTGTTACGGTACCGGATCATCTCCCCGTGTGCTGGTGACTGGCTGCCCCGTCGGCGGCGATTCCGCCAAGGTTTACAAAATCATCGAGGAAGCCGGAGGCGTTATCGTGGCCATGGACGCCTGCACGGGAATGAAGCCGTTTCTTTCGGAAATAGAAGAAGATACGGGAGACCCCATCGCCGCTGTTGCCCGCCGCTATCTGCAGCTTCCCTGCTCCTGCATGACCCCGAATATGCGGCGCTTGAACGAACTGGACAAGATGATCGCCCGTTTCCGGCCCGATGTTGTCGTCGAAGTGGTCCTTCATGCCTGTCATTCCTACAACATCGAGGCGTATAAGATCATGAATCACGCCAAAAATAAACACAGCCTGCCGTACCTGAAGATCGAAACAGATTATTCCGACGGCGATGTCGAACAGATCCGCACCCGCATGGAGGCTCTGTTCGACAGCCTTTAAATTCTGAGACGATTGAGAGAAGAAAATCAGTGAAGTCAAAAGGGTAGATGCATTGATGCAGGGTGATGTCATGGAAGTTCCCCATGTGATCAACGACGAATACGTCGCGGACCCGGTGCGAAGAGTTCATGATTACCTTTTGGGAAAAAGGGATCAGGGCGCTCACCTCGTCGGCCTGTATTGTGGCTACGCCCCCGTGGAGCTGATCCGGGCGATGGACGGCGTCCCCGTTTCCCTTTGCTCCTCTTCTCGGCGGACCATTCCCGCCGCGGAGGCCGTCCTGCCTGCCAATCTCTGCCCCATGATCAAATCCAGCTTCGGGTTCATTCGCACCAACGGCTGCCTTCTGTATGAACTCTCCGAGGCCGTCATCGGCGAGACGACGTGCGACGGCAAGAAAAAGATGTTCGAAATGATCGCCCATATAAAACCCACCCACATTATGGACCTCCCCCAGTTGCCCGATGACGGGGAGGTTTTGTTGCGCTGGACAGGAATGGTGCGGAAACTCAAGAACTTCCTGGAAACGGTGTTTCAAGTAGAGATCACGGATGATCGGCTCGAAGACGAGATCAGAGAGACAAACAAGAAAAACAGCTTGATGGATCGGTTTTTTGATTATGCCGCGTGTCATCCTGTACCTGTTCACTGGAGAGAGCTGTACGATGTCATCGGCCTCGACCCTGTAACGGACAGCGACGAACTTCAACGTCATATGGAAGGAATCACCTCAAGGCTGGATGAGCGTGTTGATAGGGGGATCTTCTTCGGATACCATGATTCCCCCCGTGTCCTTGTAAGCGGCTGTCCCATCGGGGGAGACGCCGCCAAGGTTCTGCAGATCATCGAGGAGGCCGGCGGGGTTATTGTGGCGCTGGAAGCGTGCAGCGGGATGAAAGGATATTCCATCCGCATCGAGGAGGGAACCGGCGATCCCCTGACTGCCGTTGCGGAAGCCACCTTGAAGATTCCCTGTTCCTGTATGACGCCGAACGGCAGACGCCTCGACATGTTGGACGAGCTGATCGAGAGGTTCAAACCGGACGCCGTCATCGATGTGGTTCTTCATGCCTGTCATGCTTATAATATGGAATCTTATAAAATCATGAATCACGTAAAGGCGCATCATGGTTTGCCGACTTTGAAGATCGAAACGGACTATTCCGACGGCGATGTGGAACAGATCCGGACGCGGGTGGAGGCGCTGTTCGACAGCTTATAACGTCGAAAGCCGACACGGAATTTTTGTATCACGGGTGGAATGAAAAAGCTGCCACCATGTTGCAGCGGAAAAATAATATAAATTTCAGGAGGAGATATGAAGTCGATTACAGATTCCCGTTTTGAAATTGCGGCAGTCGCCGTGTTGATGCTGATTTGTGTCTTGGCCGTTCCGCAGGTGTTTGCCGGTAAGGAATATAAAATCGTCGGCACTGATCAACTGAAAACGATGTTTGACAAGAAACAAACATTCACCCTGATCGACGCCAGAACGAAGCAGGAATACAAAAATGCCCATATTTTCAAAGCGGTCAATGTTCCCGACAAGAAACTTCAGGAGAATTTGTCGCTCCTTCCTGCCGACAAGAATGCTCTGTTAATCATCTACTGCAACGGCGTGAAGTGCGGGAAGAGCAACAGGCTGGCCAAGCAGTTGGAGCCTCTTGGGTACCACAACATCATGATTTACAGCGAGGGCATGCCAGTATGGGAAGAAAGAAACCTGCCAATTTTTGTTGGGCCCGACTATGAAAAGAAGGTCGATACCAGCAAACTCAAGCCTGCCGATATCCAGAAGATGATCCGGGAGAAAAAAACGGATTATGTCCTCGTCGATGTGCGCGACCCTTCGGAATACAAGGAGGGCCACATCCCCACATCCATCAACATCCCTGCGGAAGTCTTTGCTTCCCGGTCCGATATCCTGCCCAAAGAGAAAAAGATTATTGTTGCCTGCAATACGGGAAGCCGCAGCTATCTGGCCTACAGGAAATTGATCCAGCTTGCCTACCCGAATATATATCAGACCCTGATTGCCGACTGGAAGGACGCGGGAATGAGATTGGAAAAATAAAGGGAATGATAGTGGCATACGGTTCTGTAAAACAATACGGTGACATAGATGACCCGGAGAGGAATAAGAAAGCTTAATCCATGAAAGAAGAAAAATCCCTGTCATTGCCGACTGCGAGGCAGACACCCAGCCGGTCGCCTCTGAAAACTGTCCTGGAGAAGGTCTCGGAAACATGCACGGACTGTGGCCTGTGTCGCAAGGAATGCGGTTTTTTGGAGAAGTACGGTTCGCCTAAGGAAATCGCGGACCGGTATGATGCAACGACCAAGGAAGGCCAGGTCCTATCCTTTGAATGCAATCTGTGCCGGCTCTGCGACGCCGTCTGTCCTTTCGAAGTTAAACCCTCCGAGATGCTTCTCGAAATGCGCCGGGAATCGGTGGATCGTGGCGCCGGATCATTTCCCGAACACACCGTACTCCTCGATTATGAAAAACGGGGCATGTCGAAACGGTTCACCTGGTACGGCCTCCCCGCAGGATGCCGCACCGTCCTCTTTCCGGGATGTGCGATGCCCGGAACGCGGCCTGCCAGAACGCGGCAGCTTTTTGAGAGCCTCCGGAAACAGGATCCGGCGATCGGCATTGTCCTCGACTGCTGCGGAAAGATTTCCCACGATCTGGGCCGGGAGTCGTTTTTCAAGGCCATGTTTGACGAGATGACAAGTTATCTGCTGGCGCAGGGAGTAAAAGAAGTCCTGGTCGTGTGTCCCAACTGCCACGACATCTTCAGCAGATGCGGCAACGGCCTGAATATCCGTATGGTGTATGAAGCGCTGCCGGAAAATGTCGTTGCCGGTGTTTCGAAAGGCCAAAATATCGTGATTCATGACCCGTGCGGCGTGCGGTTTCATACAGACACCCATACAACGGTACGGCGTCTGGTCGGCATGACGGGCGTCTCATCACAGGAAATGAAACATTCTGCGGAACGGACGCTTTGCTGCGGAAGCGGGGCAGGCGTGAATGTGCTGTCGCCCGAACTGGCGGACCGGTGGTTGGAGCGCACGTGGAAGGAAGCGGGAGATTGCCGGATCGTAACTTACTGCTGCGGCTGCGCCGGACGCCTCAGCGGCAAGGCGCCGGCGGTGCATGCTCTCGACGTTCTCTGTGAACCGGAGGCGGCTCTGGCGGGAAAAGTTCCTGTCTCGAAGGCGCCCTTCACCTATCTTAACCGGCTCCGCATCAAGCATTACTTCAAAAAGGCAGTGAATGCCGCCACCACCCGGGAAAGAACCTATACGGCGTCGGACGGGAAGAAAAAAGGGTGGGCCAGTCGTCTGGGGATTCTTGCTGTCCTTGTAGCCGCCATTGTCGCCGTCCGAATGACGGGGGCCACCCGCTACCTCGATCAGGAAGCCCTCCGCCAACTGATTGCGGGTTACGGGATGCTGGCGCCCCTCATCTACATGTTGATTTATTCGGTGGCGCCGGCATTACTCTTGCCGGGTCTTCCCATCACCATCGCCGGCGGGATTCTTTTCGGACCTTTCTGGGGCGTGGTTTACACCATTACCAGTTCGACGATAGGGGCCTGCATCGCCTTTCTCGTCTCGCGTTATGTGGCCAGAGACTGGGTCGAGGGTAAGCTCCGGAGTCCCCGGTGGCGGCGACTCGACGAGGGGGTCGAAAAACACGGATGGAAGGTGGTGGCCTTCACCCGCCTTATTCCTCTTTTCCCGTTCAACCTTCTGAACTACGCCTTCGGGATGACGAAAATCGGCTTCTGGCCCTATGCCGTAACGACCTTCATCTGCATGCTCCCGGCCTGCATCGCTTTTATCGTGTTCTCGAGTTCTCTTCTCGATCTGGTTAGGGGAAAGATCTCGGCCACGCTGATCATCGGGATCGCCCTTATTGTTCTGGTGTCCCTCATCCCGCTTTTTTACCGGCGTTATCAGAAAAAGAAAGGCATAAGCGACCCTCTGTAGCGAAGAGGTCTTATGCGAACAATGATGAGCAAAAGCGGCCGGTTCGTAACGCTTGCATCGTCAACACTCTCTTGTTCATAACTCAAAGCACTTGTTATTCCGGGGTCAGATTTTATTGATATGTAATCTTGATCTTCCACGGCCTTTCAAACTCCTTGTCGAAATAATTTTTCCTGCCTTGGATTATGTTAAATATAACATAACATATGAATAATATTACTGTTA
>CAZIQY010000093.1:0-5655 GCA_964541605.1 uncultured Syntrophaceae bacterium
TAACTAATTGATATTACGTCTTCCAAACTGCTGAACTGCGGAAGATGGGTTAATGCCTCTAATGTTCTCGTGGATTGGTCCAACCTCCAAGTGCGTTTGATTGAAGCATATCCTCTCGATTTTACAAACGGAGGGCCATCGCCGTTGCTGCATGGTAGCGTCATTATTGGTAGTACGAGTGGTGCTACGGCGCACATTAGCGGGACTCCCATTTTGACGTCCGAGAGTTGGTCGACTTCAACCGCTTCTGGTACACTTACCTTAACCAACATTAGTGGGACATTTGCGTCTGGAGAAAACCTGTTGGTCGATGGTGGGATCCGCGCAAGAGCATCAGGAACCTTGGGAACGACAAAGTCGAATTACATCAGGGTCTATTATGGAGACGTCAGCAGTCACGGGACTCCGAATAATATTCCGACTGACAATAACAGATTGGGCAATCCTCGTATTATTACTGGCAGTGGAAACATCATCTATTGGCCAGCAAATAACGTCAGTAACTGGAGTGCTGATAACGATTATATGACGCTGGTGCAATGGGAAACCCCAAATTCAAGCGCAAGTCCCATGCCCGTGAGGTTGGGGGGATCTGGAACAAAAGAGGCGAATTCGATCATCCGAGACAGTTCTCTTCTCACACCCAATAGTGGAATTATTGACTATTCGGGAATTGCCCTTCACTCAACAGGCAATACAGCCACCTCAACATATTTTGACGATTTTGCTGTTCAATATTGAGAGATTCTCACAAGTAAAAGTGTCCGTTGAATTTGTCTACGTTCCATGAACCTTTGTATTTCTTCCCGTCCCAGAAGATCAGCATACCCTGGCCGTAAATCTTGTTGTGCAAAGATGAGATCGGGATACAGAAGGTCTGTGAGGGTTCAGCCAGCAACGAAAATGCCGATGTAAAAGATCAAGGTCAACGTTTCGATTTATAGATTTCCCGCCTGTGGCCAATGCGGAGTATCAGGCAGTCGCTTTCAATGATGGCGTAGATCACCCGGTAATCTCCGACCCTCAATGTTCTGAGTCCGGCAAATTCACCTTTGAGAACAGGATGGGTGTCCGCTCTCTTCGAAAGTTCGTCTTCGATCTTATCAAGGATTTTCCCTGCAAGTTTCCGGATTTGATTCCAGTCGCCGTCCTGTGACATTTCCGATACATTTTGCCATCAGGCCATTCCGGCAGCCACTCCGAAAAAGTCATGACTTTTTCGGAGTGCAGGGTAAGATGGTCGTCATGAAAAGATACCTCGAAAAATATATTCAAAAAGATCTCAAAAGAAAAATAGTCCTGCTTACCGGTCCAAGGCAGACAGGTAAAACAACCCTGGCGAAAATGCTCAGTCATCATTTTGATTATTTCAATTATGATGATGCCGAACACCGCCTGAGCCTGATGGAGAAGTCTTGGGATCGCTCCAAAGACCTTGTCATTTTTGACGAGCTCCATAAGCTGAAGAACTGGAAATCGTGGCTCAAAGGCATCTACGATACCGAAAAAATTCCCCCTTCCATCATCGTGACGGGAAGTGCCAAACTGGATGCCTACAAAAAAGGAGGCGATTCTCTTGCCGGAAGGTTTTTCGAGTTCAGGCTCCACCCCCTTGATCTTAAGGAAACTAAAAGTGTGTTGGGACCGGATAAGTTGGAGGGTAAACTTGACCGTCTGTTAAAGATTGGTGGATTTCCTGAACCCTATCTTGAGAATGATGAGTCCTATTATAATCGCTGGAAAAGAAGCCATCTTGACATCATTCTGAAGCAGGACTTGATTGATCTCGAAAATGTGCAGCAAATAACCTCCATTGAAACGGGCGGGAGATTGATTTCTTGGTAACTAAGGAGGCGAAGCCTTTGCTGATGATCGAAGTTAAATGGAGCGATGCAGAACGAAGTCCGAATTTTTCTTTCTTCGAGAAATACTTGGCCGGCACAAAAAAATCCAGATTGTAAAGGAACTCAAGCGGGAAAAAACCTATCCGGACGGCGTCGAAATCCGAACCGCTCAAAACTGGCTGTCTGAAATGCTTACTATACCCAAAATGATTTTTTGATATCGGCGTATATATGGCGTATGATTAGCGCATAAATCAGGAGGGAAAACCAATTCAGAAGGGCAAGGTAAATATCACGATGGACAGGGACTTGATCGAATATGCGAAGACTTATGCGGAAGAGCAGCGGGCGACCGTTTCTGAAGTCTTCACGCAATTCATCCTCAAAGTGAAAAGAGTAAGGGAAGGTGATCCGACTGAAATAATTATGGCAGATCCGGTTTTCAGGAACAGCCTATTGGAGATGATATCGAGGGTCAGAACCGGAGACATCAAGTGGCATCGTTATGAAAAGGTTTTCTAATGGACATCCGATTCAGCGATGCTTTTGCGGATTCTGTGAAAAAGCACGTCTCTTTAAAGAACGCCATTCAAAAGAAACAAGCAGCCTCTTTTTGTCATGGTAAGTTTTCCGCATCCGCATGTTTGAAATCTTCGGAAATCCGTAAATTTTCTTTTGCAAGGCCCTGATAGGAAGCCTTCATTTTTTCTTCGAAGGCGCGCCTCCTGATCTGAGCTATTTTTTCATCGATCGACTCACGCACAAGAACGGATACCTTTTACCCTCCAAAGCCTTACCCTCAGAGAGCTTTTCACGAGTTTTGAGGGGAATTTGAACATTGATTTTTACCCTTGCGGCGGCTGTATTTGTCCTTAAGATCTTCCTCTTTATTGAAGCGTTATATGATGGAAAACGTATAGTACATATTGGGATGCCATAATCAAGGACAAATTTTTATTTCCCCAAATACATCTCCAAATACATCCTTGACTTTGATATGTCGTGAGTCCTATAATTCAACACCAGTTCAGGGTCATTATATCGAATATACGAAGGGTTGCCATCGTTAGAGAATGAAATCCGAAGAACATATTCAATTTTGGCTGGAGGGTGCCGCTCACGATCTCGATGCGGCCGAAAGCCTGTTCGCAGCGGGGAAATATGACTGGTGCCTTTTTCTGGGTCACCTCGTTTTGGAGAAAACGCTGAAAGCTATTTTGGTCCAGAAGCAAAGCGAAAAAATACCGCCTAAAATTCATAATCTGGTCAAGTTGGCCGAGAAATCATCACTGGAACTTACGGATGATCAAAAGATATTTCTTGATGAAGTGAATGATTTCAATCTTGAAATCCGGTATCCGGATTACAAAAAAGTATTTTACCTACATTGTTCAAAAGAATATACAATGGAAAATTTCAATAAGATCAAGGAATTTTACCAATGGCTGAGATCCCGGATCACATCAAAAACATAATTGCCCTGTATATCAAAAGGCTCGAGGAAAACCGAATTCCTGTAAGTCAGGCAATTCTTTTCGGGAGTTATGCTACCGGCGGATTCACGGAATGGAGTGATATTGATTTGGCAATCGTATCGGATGCCTTTGAAGGTTCCCGGAGTGCCGATCGCGCCAAGATACGGAAGATAACGCTCGGAGTAAGTTGCGACATTGAGGCCATTCCTTTTCGACCGGAAGATTTTGTTTTTGAAGATCCTTTTGTGCGGGAAATTTTGGAAACCGGCACGCGCCTGATCTGACGAGGGAGACAGCGCCCCTTATAGATCCCTTGAAATGGGGATCTGCACCTTTTATCCTTCGTCACGAAGAATATCGTGGGCGCCTACACGTCGAAGTTCCATGACGCCCTGATCGAGTCGCAAAGTCAAGCGGTACCCTTTAGTGATACGAATTTCGAATCTGTCCGTTCCTTTCAATTTCTTCAGCCTCAGGGAAGGATGGCGGAAATTCTCGAAAAGCAGGTACAACTGTTTATCGACGCGTTCTCTGATCGCGACGGGCAACGTACGGTAATCCCTTAGGAAGGCGTCAGTCCGTCTAATGATCACTGTGCAGGTCCTTCATGAAGGCATCCAGACTCTCAAAATCACGGAATTTTCCCGCGGCGATGTCTTCGTCGGCCTCCCGCTCCTTGTCCTGCCATTCCTTCGTCCAGAACCAGGCTTGATCTCTGGGCACCTTGATCGTAGTGATGGGTAAGAGGCGGGCAGTCTCATCTTCGACCCTTATGTCGATTTCATCGCCCGGTTTCAGGTTCAGCGCCGTCATGACGTGCTTGGGAATGGCGATTTGCCTCTTGCTGCTGATGCGCATAGCTTTACCTCTTTACTTTTTTATCGGAGGATAGCGATTTTGGCTCTCTCTGTCAAGTGAAACCTTCACAGGGGATTTTTCATGGTAAAATCTTGAAATTTGGCGTTTTGTGGGGATCAATCATACGAGAGGCTGTTCTACTATCTTATCTCGGTATTCACACGTCGAAATGGCCGTTGAATTTGTCTCCCTCCCATGACCCCTTGTACTTCTTTCCATCCCAGAAGATCAGCATGCCCTCGCCGAATATCTTGTTTTCCTTCCATTCCCCTTCGTATCGGGAATCATCGGTGAAGAAAAGAACCCCTTGACCGTGTTGTGCATCATCCTTCCATTCCCCAACATACTTTTTGCCGTCAGCGAAAATCATTTCCCCATGGCCATTTTTCTTGCCGTCTTTCCATTGGCCGGTATAGCGTCCGCCATCGGGCAGCACTTCAGCGCCTTCCCCCTCGGGGAAACCGTTTTTCCATTCCCCTGAATATTTATATCCATCCGGCAGAAGCATCGTTCCCAGATCATGGGGCAGGTCGTCGGCCCATAGGCCTTCATAGCTACTTCCGTCCGGCCAGGTGAATTTGCCGCTGCCGTGAAAACAGCCTTCCTTGAAGAAACCGTTGTATACGGACCCATCCTTATAGGTGAATGTTCCTTCGCCGTCCAATGGTCCTTGTTCCCATTCGAAATCGACAATTGTTTGGCCGCCTGCGTCGCGAGATGTCTTAAGCATGTTATTACTCACCCATCTATATAGCGTATCGTAACTATTTTCTGGTCGGTGCTGAAGATCAGTGCGTATCTTTTCCCATTGGTCAATTTCATGATACCTTTACCATTGGTAATGGTTACGATCCCCTGGCCTTCAGTCATAGACATTTTTTCCTGTTCTTTATACGAGTCGTTTTTCCAATCTCCGATCTTTTTTTGCCCATCGGCCGTGATCATTATTCCGCTGCCGTTTTTCTTATCGTTCTTCCACTGACCTATGTAGGTTGAACCATCCGGTAACATCAGGATGCCCTGTCCTTCATGCATTCCCTCTTTCCATTCTCCTACATATTTCTTCCCATCCGGATAATGCATAATTCCCTCGCCATGAGGAAACCCGTCCCGCAATTCGCCCATGTATTTGCTTCCATCGGGCAAAACTGTGGACACATGCCCTGGAATTAATTCTTGAGAGGATCGCTCCGCTCGCTCTTTAATTCTTGATTCCTCTTGCAGCCTGGCAAATTCAGCCATCTGCCTCATCTCTTCTTCGGCTTTACGTCGCGCTTTTTCCTCGGCTTTCTTCCTTCGAGCTTCCGCCTTGTCTATAGGACGGGCCTCTTCAGCGGTTTTTCCTCGAGTATCCTCCTCGGTTTTTTTTCTTCGGGCCTCTTCCTCGGCTTTTCTTCGTGCTTCTTCTTCAGCCTTCTTTCTAGCCTCTTCCTCGGCTTTTCTTCGTGCTTCTTCTTCAGCCTTCTTTCTAGCCTCTT
>CAZIQY010000093.1:5755-9964 GCA_964541605.1 uncultured Syntrophaceae bacterium
CCTCGGCTTTTTTTCGGCCTTCCGCCTTGAGGCGTGCTTCCTCTTCGGCCTTCTTTCTGGCCTTTGCCCAAGCCCTGAGACGTGCCTCTTCCTCGGCCTTTCTACGGGCCTCCGCCCTGTCTATTGGACGGGCTTCTTCCGAGGCTTTCCTCTGGACCTCTTCCTCAGCCTTTCGGCGAGCCTCTGCTTCAGCCTTTTTTTCAGCTTCTTCTCCGGCCTTCTCTTGAGCCCCTGCCTTGGTTTTGAGCAGACTTTCATCTGCCTGCGCCTTTCCCGCTTTCCATTCTCCCTTGTACTGATTTCCGTCCGGCCAGGCAAATACCCCGCGTCCATTCGGCAGATCATTCTGCCATTCTCCATTGTAACTGCTGCCATCCGGCCAGGTTAAGATACCTTGGCCTTGAAGGTGCCCATTATAAAACTCACCCTTATAACGGCAGCCATCGTCCCATGTAAATATCGCCTTCCCCTGGTTGTCCTGCTCCGTCCAGCTTACCCGATATCTATTTTCTTCGTTGGATTCCTTCACCAGCATAGGTTGCTAAAAAAACGCTCCTTAAATGTATATCGGTTCCACAATGGAAGATGACAATCATTTCATTTACTTAAAATATACTTTTATGTCAAAGGAAAAAATAATGGAAAGTTGAGATTTATCACCCTGCCGATTTCCTTGTTATGTCATCAGGGATGGATGGCATTCCCATAGTTTCTGGATTTTTTCTGTTTATCTTATCCTGTAAAAAGTGTTATAATTTATCTCTAACAACATAACCACAGGAGAGTCGAGATTATTAATGAAGAGCCAAAACCTGCTTCGTCAGAAATTTGAGCACAACGGCCTGATCTTGATCGCGATTGCGATGGTAGTGATCTACTGGATCTTTGATTATCTTTCATCAGGTCATTTTTTGACGCGGAGCATGATTGTCGTTCTGGTTATCATATACGGAATTTTTACGCAGATCCTCATCAATTCCCGAAAGGCGGCCCTCGAAGAAAAGGAAAAGGCCCAGAAAAAGCTGATCCATTCTGAAAAACTGGCGGCGATTGGGTCCGTTGCGGCGGGCGTGGCCCACGAAGTCAAAAATCCGCTTGCGATTATAGTCCAGGGGATTGCATTTCTAAAAAATTCTGTGTCCAGCGATGCCCGTCTGCTGGATGTTGCCGGCAGAATTGAGAAGTCCGCGTTGCGGGCGGATAATATTATAAAGGGTCTTCTCAGTTTTTCCCGCGAGGTACCCCTAAAAATGGAGGAAATGGATATCGCCCCCGTGATCGATGAGGCTCTGTCTTTTATGGATGATCAGATCCGTTGTAAAAAAATTAATGTAAAAAAAATATATGCGTCCGAGCTGCCGAAAATAATAATGGACAGCAACCAGATTAAACAGGTATTTACCAATCTCTTTATGAATTCGATTGAGGCGATGCAGGGTGGGGGCATCCTCGGTGTCCGAACAGATCAGAACAAAGATAAAACAGGTCAGGTTTATGTGAAGATTACGGTATCGGACACCGGCGAAGGAATACCTGAGGAGAAAATCCGCAAAATTTTTGACCCTTTTTTTACAACAAAGGCTGCTGCAAGAAACACGGGACTGGGTTTGTCCATTACTAAAGGAATCATCGACAAACACCGAGGCACCATTGAGATCGAAAGCGAACCCGGGCGGGGGACGCGAGTCATGGTCGGATTGCCGGCCGGTCTCGTATAGTCTGTGTTTTCAGAAACGGGATGAAAGGAGATCATGGCCATGGATTTGTTTAAGACCAAAGCTTCCGTATCCAAAAAAACGATTCTCATCATCGATGACGAGGAAGATTTCTGCTACTTCGTCAAGCTCAATCTGGAGCAGACGGGAGGTTTCGAGGCCAACAACGGCGCCGATGGGATCAGCATTGCCAAGCGCTATCAACCGGACCTTGTCCTGCTGGATATTATCATGCCGAACATGACCGGCACACAGGTGGCGGAATCGCTGCGGGCAGATAAGGACACCAAGGATATACCCATAATATTTGTAACTGCCATCGTCAAGCGAGGAGAGGTGGGTGCGAAGGATTATCAATTCGGGGGGAATTATTTTATTTTCAAACCCGTCAAACTGGATGAGCTGATCAAAGAAATCGGGGCCAAACTGAAGTGACGCCAGGAGGTTTTCAGACCGTCCCAATGACCTCGAATATGGATTTCCCGCTTTCGATTCCCTTAAGGCTCACGTTATCAATCGTGTTTGTTTTAAATGCATCGCGGATGATCCAAAAAGTATCTTCACAAATGAGGATCTGATCCTCAAAGGCAATGCGTTCCAATCGCGATGCGAGGTTCACCGGCGTCCCCAGGACCGTATATTCTTTCTTGATGGGCGAACCGAACATACCTACCATAACCTCACCGGTCGCAATCCCTATACCGATAGGAATCCTGATATTCTGCTGGCCTAAAACCTTATTGATCTCTTTCATTGTTTCCCGCATTTTGACCGCGCAGGACACGGCCCGGAAGGCGTCGTTCTGGTAGGACAAAGGCGCCCCGAATATGGCCATGATACTGTCACCGATATGCTTGTCCAGGGTGCCGTTGTAATCAAAAACGATGCGATCCAGAGGTAGGAAATAATACTTGTTGAGGATATTGGTTATTTCCTGAGCCGACATTTTTGCCGTCATTTCGGCAAATCCTCTTATGTCCGTAAAGAGCACAGTGACGATCTGCTTCCGCGGGATCAGTTGTTTGCCCGTTTGCTGCATCTCCTGGAGAACCTGCTCCGAGACGAACTGTTTCAGGCGTTTCTTGAGGATGAATTCACGAATTTTCGCCCTGATCTCTTTATTATCAAACGGCTTCGTCAGGAAACCATCGATGCCCAGATTGACCGTTTCGATGGCGCGCTCCAATGTTGCATAACCAGTAAGAATAACTCTGATAATATCGGGATTGATCCGCCCGATTTCCGTCAGCGTTTCCAGGCCATCCATCCCCGGCATCTTGAAATCGGAAATCACCGTCTCGATATCTTCAGGAGACTTCCGTACGATCTCAATTCCGTCCGAACCCTTATCAGCCAGTAGAACTTCATAGTCGTCCCGTTCAAAGACTTTTTTCAGGGATATTCGGACGCCCTCTTCGTCATCTACAATCAGGATTTTCACGATTTACCTTCCTTCTCGTATGGAAGTTCAATGGTAAGGGTTGTACCCTTTCCCGCTTCGCTGCTGACCCGAATCTCGCCCTTGTGCCTTTTGATTATTTCATATGAGATATAAAGTCCTAAACCCGTTCCCTTGCCCACGTCCTTGGTCGTAAAAAAAGGTTTGAAAATATCCTTCGTAATCTCGTGAGGCATGCCGACACCGTCATCCCGGCATTCCACGACAATATGTTTTGTGTCCTGGCGGGTGGAGAGCGATATCTTCCCCCGGCCTTCTGGCAGGGACTGCAAGGCGTTCTTGATGATGTTGATCAATACCTGGCCGAGGTTTGAATAATTGCCCTGGATTGGATGCAGGTTCGGATCGTAATGTTTTTCAATGGTGACATCCGTCATTTTATACTGGTTGTAGAGAACCTTCAGGGCCTCGTCAATGACGGAATTCATGTTGACATCTTCCGAATAGGTCTGGCTTTGGCGAGACAGGTTCAGGATACTCTTTACAATATCCTTGGTCTTGTCGAGTTCCTTGATGGAAAAGGACAGATCTTTCAGCAATTCCTGATCGATTTGCCGTTTTTCCGCCTGCTCTTGAAGTATTTCGATATCCGTCTGAATGAGGCTCGAGGCGCTGGCCAACGGGTTGTTCAACTCGTGGGCGATTCCTGCGGCGAGCTGACCGATTGCGGCCAGACTCTCTGCCCGTATCAACTGTTCCTGCGTTCTTTCCTTTTCGAGCAAAGCCGCATTGCGACCATTGATGAGGAACTGGGTCATCAGCCCATATACTATCACCAGGGAGGCAATGATCGTTCTGGTTAAAATCCGATCCGACACCATGGAGTCGAAGATCCAGTAGATCAGGACCATTGCAATCGCAATGAGAATGAGGCCGTTTGCTTCGATCTGCTGGCGTAAAGAAGGCTTGTTCTGCATACGGTTCAGTGCTTGATTTAACGTTGTTTTGGATCCTATAGACAAGCTACCCTGCTACAAGCGGATGGGAATAAATATCAAAGACATTTAGAACATTTCACTACGGAAACATAATAAT
>CAZIQY010000094.1:0-9577 GCA_964541605.1 uncultured Syntrophaceae bacterium
TTCTTTCCATAATGCACAGAAGTAATCAATGAAAAAATGAAATTTGCCGGTTAATGGTGCCACCTAATGTTGCCACTAATCTTTGATGATATCTCAAGAAGAACACATCTCATCGATCCCTATGAATATGCAATATTTCAAACGTAAGTAATTAATCGATATTTTCTTCAAAATTCCACTACCACATGGCTGTTTGATCTTTTCTGTTGACAAATAGTATATGTTTGGAATATACATAATCTCGTGGATACAGCTAAAATGATCACCAAATGTATTGGCTTTGACTGGGATGATGGCAACTTGCTCAAGAATTGGGAGAAGCATGGCGTGTCAGCATCAGAATGTGAGCAGGTGTTTTTCAACCACCCATTTATCGCAAGTCCAGATGTTGCGCACTCCAGTGATGAGGCAAGATTCTATACTCTCGGGAAAAGCGATTCAGGGAAACACCTTTTTATCGTCTTTACCGTGAGGAATAGCCTCATAAGGATCATTTCAGCCAGAGACATGAATCGCAAGGAAAAGGAGGTGTATAAATACCATGAAAAAAATACCTAAGTTCAAAACTGAAGCCGAAGAACGTGATTTTTGGGCAAACGCTGATTCTTCCGACTATGTTGACTGGTCGAAGGCAAGTAGAGTGTTACTTCCCAACATCAAGCCTTCTCTCAGAACGATTTCTCTGCGCCTGCCCGAACTCATGCTTGCAGAGTTAAAACTCATAGCCAATAAGAGAGATGTTCCCTATCAATCCCTCATCAAAATATTTTTATCTGAGCGCCTTTCAAAAGAATTAAACGTCTAATCTTGTTCCCGGCGGATGACGGTTAACGGCTCTTGTGATTTCTTCAAACATACCTCTCTGATTGTCGATTTCTTTAATGGCGGCAAAGGAGGCACGGGTATCTGCCATCCGTACTTTCTTTTCTGCCAATACCCTCTTGCCCGGGACTGGTATCTCCATTCGCGCGCAGATCTTCGCAAGCCCTCTGTCCGATAGTCCATACTTTTTTGCAAGCGTCCATACCGGTTCAGACCAGACCATTTTGTATAGCTCGACTCGGCTGAGCAAAATCCGCTCGTTATTCATATCAAATAACTATTACCATTCTTAGACCTCACGAATTTCTCGCCGGTTTCCGGATTTTCAATGACACCTGTAATGATCTTATCTTTCATGCTGACCTCTTTATAATTTATGCGATGGGAAATCCTGATGATTGTTTTCAGGGAACGAATGGTTTCAGTTTCTCCAGAATTTTCACCATTCCCAGCGTGTCAAGATGACAATACTCAAGAAGTGCTTTTCGAATCCCTTCAACCTCTGCAGGATCATCCGATGCACACATTCTGAAATATGATTCCATCGCCATTCCACCGTCACTTATTTCCATATTGTCGTAACTCAATTCGGGCACAAGAGCTGGAAGGACAAATTTTATAGAGTGTGAACCGCTCATCTGCCAGAGATATAAGCTCTTGTTCCTAAACGGGGCAGAAAGATCCACAGCTCGATCTATTATCCTCTGAATCTTTTTTCCGTATTTTGGAAACCAGGTTGCGAGGTCATTCAATCTTGTTTTTTCAAAAGAAGTGTATACGAGAATGCAAGCATTGGCTGGGATCTCGCTTAAAAGTTTTTCAATAAGTGTTTCCCGAGGGTCCACATTGGGTAAAGCGAGATACTCACAGTGCTTCAGCTCCGCACCTTCATTTTCAAGAATGTGCAGCGAATACTGAAAAGGAACTTGTTGCCAAGGTCTTATTCCATCCCATAGAGGTATTGGGGATGAGAGTGTTTCAAAATCAAGGAAACATAGAGGATAGCTGAGCGATTTCAGAAACGTTTTTATGCTGCCAGGATCAATGAATTTCTTCTTTTTCAAATGAGCTTCAACCTGGATCTGCTGGTGCGCCGATAAAAGCTCAACGGGTATATCTTTAAAATGGATAATCCCCTTCCGGTAAAGATCAAAGGCGTTGAATCCTTTTTTCCCTTTAAGGTTGAATATGGAATTTTCCGGAATATGCTCCCAGCATTGTCCTATGAAGTCGCAAGCATAAGGATCATTGCAGTATTCGCCGATGTCGATTTGTGGTAGTATTCCTTTTAACATTTTACGCTGGTTACGAAGCTCGTTCTCGACATAGGATTGTTTTTTACTCACAATTTCCGTAAGGTCATTCATTGTAAACAATTTATCGACTTCAATTTCTCCATCCCTGACATATGTATTATTGATGTGGACAAGAAACGCCTTTGATATGGGAAGACCAGCGCCCATAAGAACATAGTACTGTATGGCAACATCATTAGTATGGTAGTCTTTAAGTTCTGTTGTTCCCTTGACTTCATACATTTCCCAACCCTTTTTCCCTTTTTGCAGGATATCGGCTTTAACAAATACCCCATTGTAGCTGAATGCGGCCTCATAGAGGGTTTTAGTCCCTTTCTCAATTTCTGATCGGGTCATCTTAATCTGTTGCTCATGAGATAAACCCTCATATGGAACTTCAATCCCTCCAGGAAAGAGATTTTGCGCCATTTGTCCAACCTCATGTCCTTTCTGAAAAAGGGCCTCTTTTGAAGGTGGTGTCTCATCTTTGAGATCAGGATGATATCTGTCAAGATAAAGGGATTTGTGGCATTGCAACCCCCGTATAAAAAGAGATTTGCTGAGATAGTCTTTTTTATCGGTGCCTGAACTCATTTTCCATCACCCCTGTTCTATATTCCCCGTCAAAGTTCACTAATTCAGATTTTCAATAATCTCTGATGGGTCACATTGATATCGAGAGACACCTTGCCGATTCTCAAGATGTCATTCCATCACATAATGCCACAATTTTATATTTGATGATAGATAAAGCAGCGGAATTCTAACCGCGAGGGATCATCAAACTACCCCCCCCCCTCATGAAGATGAAAACACCAGATTCCTGTCAGGCCAACATGTTTTTCTCTTCTAACTTTCTTTAGATGATTGTTCATATTCTTCAATGCGGACAATCTTTATGCCGGGATAGGGACTGGATTTTAGCAATTGATGGATGATCAGGTAATTGTTTTCCGAACTTTGTAATTCCTCGCCATTTTTGAACCACACCCGGACATTCCTGCACTTTTTGCGATCAAAATAATACCGGAGATGGACGCAGCCTTTGTCTTCATAATCTTCGCCATCTTCGCTGTCCCCACGATACAGAACAAAGCCCGTCTTCAGGCTCGGGATGATCGCCGCATTGAAATCGGGATTGTCGCTGGCATGCCATGTCTGGATGAAGTCGCATTTTTCTTTACGGGCGCACTCGATCTCGTCATGCTTCATCAGAGTCATCAGCCTGCAGCCGCGAAACATGGGGCGAACCTCTACATCAAGCACTGCACAAAACCTCTCTCCGTTTTTTAAGACGCCGATGATGAGCCAGTTGAAACCAGCGGTCAGCCGGACCTCTCCAAATTCTACGAATACTTCTGTAAGATATAGCGTAAAAGGGTATTTTCCATTCGTGTCCTTACTCAGTTGCGGATACGTTTCTCTAAATTGTTGCAGAGGCCTGTTGAACCAGCCTTCAACGCGGAAATACTCTGCCGGTTCAGTAACATCACCTCCCCATAAGTCAATTTTATAATGCCCCCTGTTGTCAGGCTTATCAACCATTCTCACCGCCAGGCTAACTTCCGGCGAATCCGACAATCCCAGTTTCTTCTGAATTGCCCTCCGGCTATACGCGATGACAGTATCTGTTTTTCTGGCCATGAATCTTTCCTGATTCTTTTCAACACGGAATAGAATATTTGCCTGAAAATCGGCGTCAAGGTGTGGCTGATGATTTACAGTAAAAGTTATGCCTGTCTCATATCCAGATTCATGCTCCAGCATTTTCACAAGTTCATGCACATCACGCAAAGAGAAATCATCACGCTTGAAAAAGAGCGACAGATGGACATGCCTCGTATTCAACAGATGAAACCCGTTTTCGCTAACAAAATCACTAAAGGATCGTTTGTAATTCAGAGCATCGGAGGACCGATGAGTAAAACGGCTTAAATGCTCCCGGAAACTCTCTCGCAAATCTGTCATGTCAAAACCGATAATACCTGGAATGTAACAAACATGGTAAATCATGTTGACCAAAACAGACGCGCTATCTTCAGCATGCAGGACCGTGGTGACGATTTCATTCCTGATCGGTTGGGGCATCAGAGTCTCTTCGCTTTTTGGTTCCGGAAATCCGCAGATTGTCCATAAGAGAGAGACAAAACAGTGTTGCGCAAGTTCTCTTACTTGCAGGAAAGCGGGATTCGCCAGCGACCCCGCAATGACAACGACATCCCTCTTGTGCAGCTTCAGCGCCAGCTGATCTAGTGTGGCGATAACTTCCACTTTATATGCAATGTTCTCTGCATGTCCTTCAGGAAACAATTGATGCCTTAAATCTGTTGCTATCGTCATGGCAATATCATTTCCGGATTGACCTACGCCAACAAAACAGGCGGTATAAGTTGAATCTGCATTGCCAAAAGGGCCTGCAGCATCCTGTTTCTGTGGTTTGTTAAAATCTATAAAAACAACCATGTCGTTGTCGCTGATCCTTAACCACATTGCATCATAATGCCTTGTGCTCATTTTACGACCCTCCATTCAGCAATACTTCCTTGTGATACAACTCCTCAATTGTGCCGAGCACGATCCGTATAGACGCCCTGGTCTGTGGTGTGTGCTTCTGCGATACCAGGAGATCCTTCTGCAGCTCGAATATGAGGTCATAAAACAGTCGGTCGAACCTGATCTCGACTAGAATATCATCTTTTATTTCAAGATGTTCAACAAGAGACGCGAGAGTGTTTGATAATTTTTCGACCTCCTTATCTACTTCCTTTTTTGCATCTATGGAGAAACTGATTTTTCTGTCCCTTTCCAATTCTGAAATTTGTGCAATCAATTCGATCGCCTTTTCTTTATATTTGGAGTCATGAATCATGTTTGGTAATGCCTGTTTGTCTATTATATCCGCTTGCTTGTCCCTCTCATCCTTCTTTAGATCCGTTATTCCTTTCAATATCTTTAACAGGTCACTTGTTAATACACACTGGCCCCATGGCGCAGTACCGGGGGGAGAGGCAAGCACCAGAAAACCGGATAAACCGGCATACCTTGCCTTAATTTTTTTGAAAATGCCTTGCGCCCTCTCGACAACGATCTCAAGTTCTTCTTTTTTCATATAGCACTCCTGATGGTTTGGTTTGTTCAGAAGCCTATGTGCTTCTTGCCTTGATGTATCCTCTTGATGACTGATTCTTGCCTGAGGGCATCGATTATCAGCTTGTGGTGGATTTTCTTCTCATCATAAAAAGAGAAGCGATCCCTCACGATGCTGAAATCGCCAGGGGCGAGATCATTTATTTTTCTCAATTCTTCTTCAATTGGCGCTGTGAGTGGTTCTGATGTCAGAGTGGAGAGCATTTTCCTGTAGAAAATGACGTTGCCCTCCGGCTTAAGGAAGTCAAACCCGATCTTATGGTTGAACCGGCGGATGGATGCGTCATCAAGGTCGCGTAAACGATTCGTCGTGCAGATCAGGATGCCCCGAAACCGTTCCATCTGTGTCAGGAATTCATTGGTATGGCTGATCTCCCAGGAATGCTGTGCCCGGTCTCTGCTAAAAAGCATGGAGTCAGCCTCATCAAAGATCAGAATTGCCCCTTCCCGCTCGGCTTCGGAAAAGGCATCCCGGAGCTGCATCTCCGTTACCCCGACGTAGGGGTTTAGAATGTCGCTCAGCCTTTTTGATATAAGCTGTCTGTCGAGATGTCTGGCGATGTACCGGGCCAACTCGCTCTTTCCTGAACCTGGTGGACCATGGAACAGAAGATTGATGTTTTTGGCTTCTTCGTGACCGCTGTTTTCAAGGTACCGGCTGAACTCTTCGAGCTGATTCATAACCAGTTTCACATCCCCCTCGACATTGAGACCTTCCAGAGAGTAGTTTTTCTCAACGGTATCCTTGTCAACCCGTTTTTGACCCCCATTGATCAGGACCTGGTTCGCCTCAAGGGAGATTATTACTGCTTCCAAAAACTCTTTTTTGCCCTTCACACCGGATTCCCTGGCCTTTTTCACGGCGACATCCATGACGCCGGCGTTTACCTTGTATCGTTCTGCGAGGCTGCTGATATCAGCCTCTCCGATCATCTTTTTTACTTTGTTTCGCCTCAGGATATTCTCCCATAGCCGCATGCGCTGGGTACGGTTGAACGGCCTGAAATGGAGGCTGTAAGAGAATCGCCGCATGACCGAGTCTTCAATGCCGCAGATCCTGTTGGTGATCCAGATAATCCTCGTTTCAGGTTCCTCAAGGAATTTGTTGAGCCAGCCCTTGTCCTGCGATTCCCCGCGCTCGAACCAGGAATTTCCCGTGTTGAGAAGGTTGTCCGCCTCATCAACGATGACAATCGCCCCGTCCTTTTTGTTTGTCATATTCAGGCAGGCGACTATGGCCGCTCGTCTGTTTTTACTTTTTCCGTCTTCTCCGCTGACAATCTCATAGGCGGGTATCTTGAGGCTGTGGGCTAACCCGTAAGCGAAGCTCGTTTTCCCGGTGCCCGGCGGTCCATAAAAGAGAATATGGGTTGCTGTACCCTGTTTCTCCTTCAGGATAGTGGAAAGATAATCTATCTGTTTTCTATCAATGAAGTAGTTTTCAAGGGGAATAGAATTCCTGGGTATGGGAGCGTAATAGTTCTTGATGAAGCTCCGGGTGTCGCAAACCTGAAGGAGTTTAGAAAAATTGCCCTCAAGGGATATGCTGTGCCAGTCGTTCTCGATCATTTCTATACGCGAGAGCGTTCCCATCAGCATCTTTTCCAACTCGTTCGGGCTCACCTGTAGAAGCGCGCAGAGGTATTTTCTGCCCAGGTATTTATGGCTTTCCAGATAATTCTGGAAATAATTCTCTGCGGGTTCCCAATTGCTAATAATGAAGAGGAAGAGGACAAGCTCTGCTTCGGTGTCCGTTAGATTAAATGTCTCTTTAACCCGCTGGAGGTTTCGTTCGATTTCCGAAGGGGAAAGGCGCCCATGCTCTTTTATTCTGATCCCCAGAAATGCCTTGATGTGTGAATAGAGATCCTGATGGAATCTTGCGGGGCTTTTACGGATCAGTCCGGTAATGGAGCTTATATAGTCGTCCATATCGCCTGAATCGGCAATCGAACCGCTGAAGAAGATTCTCAAATCAAGATTATCATCTTCTGCGTCAGTCTTTTTCACTTCCACTTTCTCGAAACTTTCACCTGTCCTGAGACTAATAAAATCTGTTATCTGGCTGAAATCATCCTCAAGAATCCGGCAAAGCAGTTTCAGGGCTTCACTGTTGACCATCTGATAGCGTGTTAAAACTCTCTCCAGGTACTGAGAGCACTTCCAGCGGATGAAGCGGTCATTGCTGTCCTGAAGCTCTGAAGGTGCTCTTGAAATGCGCCGTCGTCTCCTTTTCATGGTTTTTCCCTCCTTTTTTTAGTTGTCGGGAACCTTTTACCATGTTATCATTCCATACAACGGAACGATAAAAATAATTCTTGGGAGAGGATATATGCCAGGGAAATTAAATATATACAGGAGTTACGGTGAAAAACTGATCAGCCTGTTTGCGAAACTGTTATTCTCAAGGGAGAGTCATTCCCTGACCAGCCTCGCAAAAATGCTCAATTGTTCCAAACAGACGGTTCTCAGACTGGTCGGCGATATCCAGCGTTCATACGGGATCGAAATAGAGGAGATGCTGAAAGGCAATCAGAAGTACTACCAGCTTGCTATAAGGAAAGACATCCCGCCGGTTTTCCGTCTGACGGAAAGGGAAATGCAGGTGCTCTACATGTGCAGGGCGTTTACGGAGCATCTCCTGGGAAAGAAGTTATTTGATGAGGCTGCGCATGCCCTGGAAAAGAGCCACACCTTGTTGACCGGTAAGGTATCCCCATCAGAGCGGCATTTTTCATCATTTCGGACGGGATATATCGATTACACCCCCCATCAGGATAAGGTTTGTACGCTGATTGAGGCGATGAATGAAAAAAGGGTCTGCAAAATCTCCTACAGGGCCGTTATGTCAAACAGGGCGAAGACATATTACATCAAGCCGCTGAAGATATTTTCTCATCAGGACACAGTCTATCTTCATGCCCGCATGGCGAAAACACCCGGTGAGCGCTACTATGAACCGGAGTTTGATCCCCTTCTCGCTGTGCATCGGTTCAAGGCGGTCGAAATGACTGAAAGGAACTATGAGTACCCGGAAAACTACGACTTTGACAAAATCTTTAAACAGAACTTTGGTGTGATGAAAGATGATGATTTTGAGGTAGAGGTTGAATTTAAGGGATGGGCAGCTAAATTTGTGGCGGAGAGGACCTGGAGTCCGGATCAGAAGATTACAAAGATTGACGACAACACTATCCGTCTGACCTTCTCAGCCTCATCCGATGTGGAAGTGATCGCCTGGATACTATCCTTTGGGGAGGAAGCAAAGCTCATAGAGCCGGATTGGTTGTTTGGAGATGTGACAGAGAAGACGAAAAAGATGGCTACGATGTATCAAAAGAAGCAAGCGGTAAAATTCAGTTGATTATTTTGTAATATATTCTATGATGTTATAAAAAATAGGAGAAAGCTATAAGGGCACATGACCTGATCAAAACAAGGCTGGAAGTAGTGCTTGGAAAGCCGGTTTTAAAGGGTACGCGGATACCTGTGGAACACATCGTAAGAAAGCTGGGTGAAGGCACCTCTGTTTATAATTTTCCAGACGCATATACGCAATTGGCGAAAGAGGCTATTGGGGCGGCGTTGATCTATGCGGCCGATGAAAGTTACGATTTCGCCGTTGTCCGCGCCTTGCGGGAGAATTAATATTATGTTAAAAAATAATGCCATAATTATTCATTGGAGTGGACCATACACTTTTCAGGAAGCAATTGAACAAAAAAAGATGGGATTATATTTAGTATACGGGAGAAATAAAAAGGGCCCATCACCTATTAAAGAAAAGTTATTGTACTGCGGAGTAAGTGCCAACAGAAGAGGAGTGGGTCAAAGAATATCTAACCATAAAAACAAATCATATAATTATGAAAAAAACAATTGGTGGATTGGTCGGCAGGTTTATCCAAATAGGAAAAATAGAAAATTTTTAGAATGGGCTGAATGGATAATAATCTACTTTAATGCCCCGGAACACTGTGATAGGAAAAGCGCTTCTCCACCGAAAGAAGAAATTTATCTGATAAATGAGTGGTTTTCTAAAGATGGTAGAAGACGTCTAAACCAAATTGGCGTCATGCAATCTATAGAAGATGTTCAGTGCTGGTCTCCAGTTAGTAAATTACACCGAAAAGGAAATCTCAGAATATATGACCATAATAATTAAATATTGATGCTATATTATTTCGACCACTATCATTATTTAAGTTCGCCAATTTTTTTATTTCAAGTTAAGTCATGTCATTAAATCGTAACAGAGATAAGCATTGACGCATAAATATATATAACATAGTTGTTGTCATCTCCATAGTCAT
>CAZIQY010000095.1:0-9394 GCA_964541605.1 uncultured Syntrophaceae bacterium
TAATAAATAAGGCATAAACAAGATATCGAGGAGGTTTCAGATGCTTAGCAAAATGAAAAATCAAAAAGGCTTCACATTGATCGAGATCATCGCCGTCCTGGTGATCCTCGGGATCCTGGCTGCCGTCGCGATTCCTAAATATTTCAGCCTTCAGGAGGACGCCAAGAAGAGAGCTGCGATGGGTGCTTTGGCTGAAGGCAAAGCTAGGGTCACCCAGTATGGTGCACAGTTCCTTCTGCAAAACAGCAGGTGGCCTTCGCTTACTAGTTATAATGGCACTAACCTTGGGACCGGTGCTGGCGATTTTGAACTCAGTTTCGGAGCCCCGAGTGGAAGCGACATACCAATTACTGCAACAGGAAGAACAGCACCTGTCTTAGGCGCGACGGCCTCAGGGACGATCAGGCCACCGACCGGAAGCTAATCATTAGCGGACCTATGAAGGCAGAACTGCCCGCATGGGCAGTTCTGCATTATTTTTTACTTGTGCCCCCTTTTTCACCCCTTTCCAACAGCTGCGGTCATGTTTAACATTATATCCCTCCGCCAATTTTGAATCGAGCGTTTACCCGTCTTGGACTCGAAATCCCTCGTTGATCGGCCATTGGGATGAAGACTTTGGACGGAGTTTTTTAAGACCGCGAGTCCGGGACGGGAAGATCTTACCGGGTACAAGTGTAATTTTCCGAACAATAATCAGTGAGCCTAACGGCTTGATGCCAGCGACTGAAAGACGCGGCTAATGATGGGAAATATAACGCCCTCCTCGGGAATATAAGCATGAATGTAAGACTGCCGGCGAATCTCTCGTACCCATTTTTTAAGTTCCTGTCTGTTCGTCAATGTAAAGAGATGGCAGGTCGTTTTAATCAGCAGCTCTTCCTGGCCTGTGCGGTTATATAACTCGATGAGCGCGAGATGCGCATCGAGTCTTTTCTGCTCCTGGGCAAGCACCCTTTCCCAGAAAAAGATCGAAAGGCTGTCGTTTTTTTGTTGCCGATTAGCTTCTGCCGCGAGAACCATCGCTGAAGTATCGTTTTCATTCATGGATAATATTTTCAGGGCGGCCTTGATGGTTCCGCCCGGGTTACCTTCCTTCAAACAAATCAGTCCGTGGTTAATGAGAAAAACCGTATTGCTCGGGCTTTCTTTTAAGGCCATCTGAATGTATTTTCGTGCCTCCTGTAAGTTTCCCTTGTTCAGCATGGTCAGGGCGATACTGTTGTCAAGATCTGGGATCGCTCCATACTTCCTTTCTGCTTCACGGTAGTATGTAAGCGCCTTGTCGGAATCCCTTTCGTATTCCTGATAATAATTTCCTATATTGCATAAGTAGACGACAGGTTCCGTCGAGTTCGCGAATCTCCCGAGTTCCAGGGCCTTTATACTTTTTTCAAGCGCCATGGGATAGTTACCTTCCTCCCGGTAGATCTTCGCCAAAGCTCCATGGGGTCGACTGAGGTTCGGATATTTCTCCGCGTTTTCCATCCAGAGGGATTTTGCATATCGCAACTGACTATTGCGCATATAGGTTGTATGCCCGTAGTCGGCCAAAAGCACGATCACGGCAATGACCGCCATCGCCTGGATCAATTTTCTCCGTGAGAAGTAATCCAGGACATTGACCATGAAGATGACGATCGGGACAAAAAAAAGCATCGACGGAATGTAGTTTCTATGCTCATAAATGAGCTCCAAGGGGATGAACGAGCCTTCGATGAGGTGATTCAGGAAGAAAAAAATGATGCAGTAGGAAAGCAGAGGCCTTTTACGTGCCGAGTAAAAAGCATACCCGATGGCGAGTACGATGAACAGGGTTGCCACAATGGTTTCCGGTGGATCAAAAAAAGACCTTGAAATATCGATATCATGCACCAGCGCCATGCGTGTAATTTGTGGATAAATCAGCAGCGACAGGTAAAAAACAATAACCCGGGGCTGCGTCAGGAGGCGCTCTGTCATGGTGAAAGACCGCCAAGTGTATCTTTCGATGAGACTCGAAAAGTCTACGTAGAGGACAATGGCGGTGATGATTAGGAAAAGCAGTGCGACGCCTGTCAGAATATTTTTTTTGTTGACGATGTTCTGATGCCCCTGGATGAGCATCATGTCGTACACAAGGATGCTCACCGGCAGCATAATGGCAGTTTCCTTACTGCCGATAGCAAGCAGGGCTGAACCCATACAAAGGCAAAAACAAAATATCCCAAGGGGTTTTTTGTCTGCCATTCTTCCCTTCACATAAAAATACATGGACATGATGTAAAACATGCCGACCATGCTCGTCATCCGCTGGACGATCGTTGTGACCGCATGGACATGTATGGGGTGCACCGCCCAGAAAAATGTGGCTAAGATGGCTATGTTGTAGGCATTATGAGCGTAGTATGGTCGAAGCAGTGGAAGCTTCAGTGTGTTCATGATGAAGAGAAACAAAAAAACAGCAGCGATGATGTGAATAATAAGATTTGTGACATGATAACCGAACACATCAAAACCACCGAAATAGTAGTTTATCGCAAAGCTCATGTAGGCGACCGGCCGGCGGCCGAGCCTACCATCTCTGGTGTAGATACTCTTTGTCAGTTCGGACCAGGTTAGGTTCCCGATACGAATATTTTCGTTTTCACAAATATTGCTGAAATCATCGAAATGCCACTCAGCATGAAAGGTGTTTCCATAAAGCAGTAACAGCATAATGGACAGGCTGATGAACGCAAAAATGTATTTTCGGGCATCCGGTAGGTGCCATTTGAGCTTGATATTAAATTCTTCACTTTTGTTCGTCATGCTTTTGCCGATCCGGTGCTATTCTTTCAGCTCCAAAATCCATAATGTAATTCAAAGGTAAAATATTCAGACGATCATTTTCCCTCGTCTTTCATGGAGTGAGTCGCCTTGACTTCTTATGCTTATTTATTCAATTTATATACCATTTCAGCATAAGTCATAGGCAGTAACCACTAGGAGGTATTTCAGAAAATCGTCGTGCTCAAAAAAAGCCAACGAGATAAAAGACGCCCATATGAAGAAACCGACACTATTGCCTTCCCCTGAAGGCAAGTTTTTAATTATGTCAGGCTCCTCTTGTATCAGTATGACCGCTCGGAGGAAACGACACGAGACAGCAGATCTCTACACTGCCTCCAGATGATTTTCCAGTCTAAAACCCATCGATAGCTTTCTTGCCAGACCGGCGGTTCTTGATTGCGTCATATCAGTTACTCTTCATCACAGGGAATGGAGAAAAACAATCCTAGAAAACGATAATAAACCAGATGATAGATCTGGAGCTACAATGAGATTGACAAATAACTATTATTACATGATAAAAAGCCGAACGGTGCATCGTAAACTAGTCGATAGTTATTACTGCGCAATTACAATTCCGTAAGGATATCCATCATGGCACAAGTCACAGATTGTCTGGAAACGGGCAATGATAATGCTTGGCATCGACCTTGCAAAATTCCCTATATGCGCGTTCTACTGGTGGGGACATCCTATCCGAGTGGCCCTGATGATTGGAAGGTCCCATTTATCAAGGATCTTGTCAATGCCTTAGCTACCAGGGACATTCTCGATCTCCGGCTTTGGGCTCCCCCGGGTGATATCCCGAAAAACGTCAAAAACATCCTGACAACCGACGAATCCGAATGGCTTCGCCAGATGCTGGCCTCCGGAGGAATAGCACATTTCCTGCGCAGTGAGGGATGGAAGGCTTTGAATACCGTTTTCAGGCTGCTGAGGCTGTTGAGGAGGGGGTACAAGAGATCCGGGGATGTTGATCTTTTTCATGTCAACTGGCTGCAGAATGCCATCCCCCTGTGGGGGATCGACAAACCCGCTGTAATCAGCGTTTTGGGGACCGATTTTGCGTTACTGAACCGCTTCGGGATGGTTACCCTGCTGCGATTAGCGCTTGGAGGGAGAAAAACAATCATCGCGCCGAATGCCGGGTGGATGGTTGAACGCCTGGATAAACTTTTTGGTGATCTTGCGGAAATCCGTGTAATCCCATTCGGAGTTCATCAGCCGTGGTTTGAGCTGCAACGAAGAGAGGCTGAAGGTCCTCGAAAGTGGTTGGTTGTTCTTAGGGTGACGAGGAAAAAAATGGGACAACTCTTTCCGTGGGGATGGGACCTGTTCAGAAAAGAAGATGAACTGCATGTCCTTGGACCCCTGCAGGAGAGGGTGGATATTCCTCCGTGGGTCCATTTTCATGGACCCACGCATCCACAGGAATTAAGAGATAAGTGGTTTCCTGAGGCGGCGGGTCTAATCACACTGAGTGAACATGACGAAGGGAGGCCCCAGGTCATTCTCGAAGCGATGGCTTCGGGGTTGCCGGTGATCGCATCAGACCTGCCGGCGCACAGAGATGTCATCCGGCAGGGGAAGACCGGTTGGCTGGTGTCTTCGCAAAAAGAATTTCAAGAAGCCCTTCACTGGCTCAAGGAAAGAGAGAACAACATGCAGATGGGAAACCAGGCTAAAACGTGGGTACTGAAGAACATCGGGACCTGGGATGATTGCGCGGAGCGCTACGTGAAGGCCTATCAGTCCGTCATGGGGTAGGGATGCAGATGGAAAGACAAACTCTGCTCATCGGCGGAACGGGTTTTGTTGGACAAGCGTTGGCACCTCGCCTTGTCAATGCCGGACACAAGGTCCACCTCGTCGCAAGGCGTCCTGTGGCCGTGGGGCTCGGCGGTAGAGCGATTCTGCATACCAGTCCGCTCGACAATGCGAAATTGCTGCAAACACTGCTGCCCAAATGCCGGACGGTCTTTTACCTTGCCTCGGATAGCACGCCTGGAACGTCGGCATCCGAGCCGATGTGGGAATCGGAGCTGAATCTAGGCCCGGCTTTGCGTTTCCTCGACATCCTGCAGAAATACGACCATGTGCATCTGATTTTCATCTCGTCGGGCGGGACCGTCTACGGCAACCCCCGGATACTCCCGGTGGATGAAGACCAGCCATTATCGCCTCTTTCCTACCATGGGGCGGGGAAGATTGCGATGGAGGCGTTTTTGCAGGCGTATTGCCGCCAATTCGGGCGAAGCGTGACCATCTTAAGACCTTCCAACTTTTACGGCCCGGGTCAGCCCTACCGAAAAGGGTTTGGCATTGTTCGTGGCATTTTGGAGCATCTGCGGCGGGATCGACCGGTGGAAATATGGGGTGATGGTGAAAATGTACGCGATTTCCTCTACATCGAGGATTTTGTGAACGCCTGCTTTAGTCTCATGGAGATGGGTCTAAGGGACAACGCCACCGATGTCTTTAATGTGGGTTACGGTAAAGGGGTCAGCATCAACCGGCTGTGTAACCTTGTCGAATCCGTGACGGGCGGACGGATCAGAAAGGAATACCGCGCCGGACGCTTGATCGACGTTCGGTCAGTTGTCTTGGATTATTCGAAACTGAATAAGGTTACGGGCTGGAAGCCCACCACAAATCTGGAAACAGGGTTAACAAGAACGTGGGAATGGCTCAAGACGCAGCCGCTGTAACTTCAGTTGGCGCAACTGTCTGTTCAATCTGCATCGCCAACTACGATGGTGCAGCGGTGATCGGTCCCTGCCTCAAATCCATCTACGACCAGGATTTCCACTTGCCTCTCGAGATCATCATCCACGATGATGCCTCCACAGACGATTCGGTCGACTTCATCAGGGCCCATTTTCCCAATGTCCTACTAATCGTCAGCAAACACAACGTGGGTTACTGCGTCAGCAACAACCGGATGGTTTCCCTGGCACGGGGCAGATATATTCTCTTGCTGAACAATGATACGGTTCTCCACCGGGATGCAATCAGGACACTCTACAATCACGCCGTGCAGCAGCCCGGTCACGCTATCCTCGGCCTTCCTCAGTATGACATGCAAACGGGTGAGCTGATCGACCGCGGCAGCCTGTTCGACCCGTTTCTGAACCCTGTTCCGAACCGTAATCCCGGTAGAGCGGATGTCGGCATGGTCATAGGAGCGTGTCTCTGGATCCCGAAAGCGCTATGGGATGAGTTGAACGGCTTCCCGGAGTGGTTCGGGAGCCTGGCTGAAGACATGTACCTGTGCTGTCTCGCCCGATTGAGAGGATATTCCGTAAAGGTATTGCCCGAATCCGGTTACGATCACTGGATTGGAAGAAGCTTTGGAGGAGGAAAAATTGTACAGAATGCCCTCCGAACAAGCTATCAAAGACGCGCGCTGAGTGAGCGAAATAAAAGTTATACATTTTTCATCAGCTGGCCATCAATTCTTGTCTATCCGTGTTTTGCGATACACCTGATCTTTCTTTGCCTGGAAGGTCTTCTTCTCTCTGCCATCAAGGGTGACCGGAGAATCCTGAGGAACATTTACCTTCCCTGCTTGGCATCGCTCTGGAAGGGTAAACATCGTTTACTGAATGAGCGGGGAAAGGCCCAGGCTTCCCGGGCGATCGGCATTATTCGCTTTTTTTCTGTATTTACATGGGTACCCTATAAAATGAAGATGCTTATGCGCTTCGGCTTGCCGGAGATCCGATCCTGAATACTCTTCTTGTTCAATGTTGAGCCCCCTCCCGCCATTGCTTTTCGCACCAGAATGAAAAAGCCAGTTGGACCATCACGGCCAGCCCCGCATAGGCAACAAGCATAGACCACACAGCGCCGTTAACACCGAATCGAGGGATCAGAAAATAGTTTAGCAGGATATTCAGAAGAGCCGTTCCAAGGGTGAGGATCGTCGTCGACAGAAAGAACCCGCGGCCGATCCACTGATTGGTCATGAGTTGAGCCAGAGACATACCCAGCAGGACAGGGAGAAGAAGACGAAATAGATCGACGGATTGAATAAACTTTTCCCCAGCCAAGAGTACGATGGCGGGCGCTGCGAAGTATGCTACTGCGGATATAACTGTCAGAAAAGCCATGACCCGGATCACGACCTTTTTCTGTTCCGGCCAAATTCCATTGGGTCCCGCCGCGGCCATCCTGCTGTAAAGGACCAGAGTGGCGGACTGGGGAATGATGAGCAGAACAGAGGCGGTCTGGAAGGCAAGCGCGTACCAGCCGACCTCCTCTTGTGTGGCCAGATAGCTCAGCATGAGGATGGTGGACTGGGCGAGGAGAAAGGACCCGATTGTATTGAGGTGCAGCCTGGCGGAACCTCCGAGCAGGGCCTTTGCCTCGAACGCGCTGAAAAAGGGCCTCGAAGGTGTCATTGAAAAAAGCGCGAAGAGGAAAATCGTTGCAATGATAGCCTCACCGGAAACGTGAGCAATGATGGCTCCGATCAGATTCATGTCCATCAAGACCAGCAGGATGAACAGGGCCGCAAGGCCGGGCATATTATCTGTGGACTGGCGGGATCGTAGGTATCAAGATGAGGTGGAAACTCTCCCTTTGCATGGTTCGGCTATTCTATTTCTCAACGTGTTACTTTTATTTCAGTCCGTTCGTGCGATTCTGGTAGGTTTGCAGGGCGTTCACTGATTGCTCCCGACGGATCGAATCTATAATCTCCCTGCCTAATATATTCACTGATATCAATCCATTTAAAAGGTAGTTGAGTGTGATCAGAAAGCGCTCGATCAGGGCAGCTGCAGTTGCAGGGGCAAGTGGTACACCTAAGAAAACCAAAAGGGAAACAAGGCTGACGTCCCTGACGCCCAACCCCATGGGGACGGCCGAGATGATTCCAACCAGGTAGGAGCAAATAATCACTGCGAGAAGTGGACCCGGGCTTATTGAATAACCGACAGAAAGAAGAATCAATTCAAATCTTACCATGGCTAACAAGTATAAAAAAAGAAATACGAGGATATAGTACAAACAAAATCCCCAGTTTGCTTTTGATATCTGCTCCAACGCCCTTCTTATGTGCAGAAGGATCTTCGATTTCCTTTCTGAGAAGGGCCCTTTAATAGCCGAGACCAGAAAGATACAAATAAGTAGCAGCCCGATTACAAAAAGAGAAATGGCTGCCTTATATCCCTGCAAATGCAATTTGTTTTCAAATGCCGGCATGAGCCATATATAGCTTGCTACAAGTCCCGTTGCGATTGTCAGACCATAACCAAGGAACGTTTCCATGGCCAAGGCGGTTACCGATGATGAGTAAGGCAGGTTGATCATCTTTTTCTGCATGACTACTCGAATGGGATATGCAGCGGGAAAGGGTACGAATGAATTTGCTGATACCGCAAACATATTGATCCACAACATCGGAACATAGGGGGCACGGATATTTAAGCCTCTGAGAGCCAGCATGGATGAAATGGGCGATAAAAGTTGCTGAATGATCATGATGACAACTGAAACCGGCAAAAGCCAAGGCCTCAGAATATGTTGATTCTGCTCTTCTGTCGTGTGGTAGAGGTGGAACATCATGACGGCTGCTATGAACAGCAGGGTCCCTGTGAGGATCCATCGTATTTTCGGACTTTTTAACAGATCGAACGTTCTCATTGTAGTTTTCGCCTCAGACATTCTTGACGCAGAGCAAGGCAAATGATTTTGATGGATGATTCTCGGTGTAAAATTGACTCAGTCTGGAAATCAAAAACCAGAATATTTTGGGTCGATGAGCGATTTCTCCATGTCTTCCTCTCAGGGACTTCCAGCCGCTGATTCCGGTGATTTTAAATCCCAGGTCAAGCATTTCGTTATAGGACCAGCCGGACAGATGTCGTTGCCAGACATTATGGTTTAAATCGTCCTGCGGTACATAGCCATTTGGTGTGAATATGACTATTTTTTTCCTGGCTATTTTCTCCATACTATCTATGAGCCTTAGACCGTCGACGCGGTGCAAATGCTCGATGAGGTCCAGGGCAATCACAACGTCAAAAGATTTTGGAGGGAAAACGTCTGCGACAAAGCAGATATCGATCTGTCTATAAGCCTTGTGAATACCGGCTTTTTGACTGGAGAGGATCGCTTCTTCGAAGATATCCACACCGACGCTGTGAGGGATCTTGGCGGAAAACCTCGATATGGGTGATCGCGGACCGCAGCCCAGGTCGAGGAGGGAGTCACAAGTCGGCAAAACTTCCTTCTCCAGGTGACGAATAAGTTGGCCTCTTCCGAACAAAGTCGATTCGAGTATCGTCTTATTCAAGTTTTGAAACGACCCCATAGGCATCCGATCGTATGCTCGGATGTTAGCCTCGCCCTAATATTTATTCAGCCTGGGGAGGCCGCACATATAGAGCATTTTCTGCGAAAAAATACGAAAAATGGAGAAACACTCCCGCTGGCCGGTTTTGCTTTTTGCTTGTTCGCACCTCCCAGCCTTGGATGTAGGGTCCACGCAACCCGAACGGTTCGAGAAGGTCCCAGGTGATACCGCGTGCTGACCCGTGTCGATGAAGTTGAAGCGAATGCCACGGCGATCCAGTTC
>CAZIQY010000096.1:0-9213 GCA_964541605.1 uncultured Syntrophaceae bacterium
AGTTTCTCACTTATAAATCCCTGTTTCCTGTCCAAACAACCCCGACCACCTCTAAGACCAGCCTTAAGAATTGCCATGTAAAGCATTGCAAATAATATATTGACAATATGAAATCGCAAATGCACTGATAGCAGTGAGAAGGAAAGGTCGGTTGACTGATCGAGAAGTTTTGAGGGCCTTCGATATTTCGCAAAGCATTCCGGTCAGACTCCTGCCCGTAAAGATATCCGAGGCAATGAAAATAGCGGTCAAGTTTGATATCTACGCATATGACGCATTCTACATCCAGTGTTGTCTCGAAACGAAGTTGCCTCTCATTAGCCTTGATACCCGTATGTGCGAGGTGGCAAAGAGTCTTGCAATAAAGATGGTGACATAATCCTATGAAGATATATACCTATTCTGAAGCCCGAGAGAAGCTGGCGAGTGTCCTTGAGGAACCTAAAACCGAAGAAGTGGTTATCCGACGTCGAAAGGGTGATATGTATGCCATTATTCCCCGCTCTCCCCGTCCTCGCCGTTCTCCTTTCGATGTTCCGGGTCTCGGCAAGTGTTTTACTATTCAGGAAATTATAGAGGCAATTCGGGAATCAAGAGAGCGGGCATAATAACAATGTTATTCGCCATACTGGAATGGGTTTTCAGGTGATTATATCATATCTGTGACCAGCTGAAGGGTAAATCCTTTTCGAAATCCGGCGATAATGCCGTCTCGTCCACGTCCTGAGCGAAGATCGTTTCAAAACCCATGTCGAGGGCGGCATTAACCACCCACTCATATTCCTCACGGGTAATCCTTCTGCCGAGCAAGGGGTCATCTTTGACCGGGGGAACAGGGGTATACTGGGACATGAGACTCAGCGGCACGGACGTGGAAATGTGCATTTTGATGAGCTGGAGGACCTCGATGCTGTTCGATATTTTCCCCGGAAGAATGAGATGGCGGATGATCAGTCCTTTCGACGCGATTCTCCCGTCCTCTTCAAGGGTGTCCCCGACCTGCCGGACCATTTCCTTTATGGATTCCACAGCATACCTCGAATAATCCTTCACGCCCGATAAACGAAAGGCATCCTGTTCATCAGCATACTTGAAGTCCGGCAGATAGATGTCCACCACGCCTTCCAGGATTCTTATTATGTCCGGATTCTCGTAACCGCTGCAGTTGTAGACCAGGGGAAGTTTCAATCCTTTTCTACGGGCGATCAGCAACGCCTCCATGATCCCGTGCAACTGGGGGGTGGGGGTCACCGGTTCGATGTTGTGGCAGCGTTGCTCCTGCAGCGAGAGCATCATGCGGGCAAGTCCAAGGCTGTCCGTCCTTTCCCCGGGAGTGCCGTGGCTGATCTGGTAGTTCTGGCAGTAGACGCATCGCAGGTTGCACGAGGAAAAAAATATCGTGCCCGCTCCATGTGTTCCCGAAATTGGGGGCTCTTCCCCGTGATGGGGAAGGGCGCTTTTTACGATGATGTCATCAGAAAGACCGCAGAATCCTTTCTCCCCTGCCGTTCTGTCGACGGAGCATTTTCTGGGGCAGAGCGTACAGCCCTTCATGACGTTGTTAAGATGTGCTATCTTTTCCTTCACTCAAAAGCCCGTAATGACATCCCTGATTTTTCCGCTTTCCACAAGCTCCAGGAATTGTTCCCCCAGGGGTTCAGCCAGTTGAACGGCCTGACGCCAGTTTTCGATCCGTGCGGCAGGGTAATCGATGAAGGTTTTAAAATCATCCCTGTCCGGCACTTTCCCCCCCGGCAGCCTGGCGATGAAGTCCTCGGAAGGATAGACCATGAGGACGTTATCCAGGATATGATCCGGTGGATGGCGGTAGGATAGCTTCTTGTCAAGCCAGCCGGGAACGATGCGCTCCTGGTGGTTGAAGAAGAGGGTAATGTCGTCGTCTTTTGGCGCGTAATGGTGGGTCAGGTGATAGTCGAACAGACCGCCGTCTCGATAGACGCCGGTGGGCGCTCCGTAGATATTTCTGACTCCCGCGATGACCACGGGAATGGCGCCGGACGCCATGACGGCATGCTTGAAATTGATCTCCGTTAACGGGATGAAGCGGCCCCGAAAACCAGGTCTGAGACAGAAGTGCGGAGGTTTGGGCCCGTTGTAAAATACAACCCGTTCCGCAAAGTGGTAGAGATAGGACCGATTGACGGCATTTAGGAGAAAGCAGATCCCGAGGCCGATCTGCTGTACCCATTTTGTTTCTGAAGACACAAGGTTTTTTGCCCGGGCGGTGATGATGGCAAGACGGTATTTCTTGTTGGCAAGAGCAAAGGGCAGGGCGTCATCTTCAAGGTAGGCATTCATGATGTCCTGCATGGACTGCAGGATGGTCGCCGGCGTTTCCGTTCTTTTGTAGGTTGTTGTGATGTAGGCATCCATCAGTGTGCGATAGCTCTTTTCGGGCTCCGGTTGCGTCCATGCGGCAAAACGCCATGCGCCGGCAGATGCGCCAATCAGTGTGACAGGCCTTGAATGTCCGAGAAGATTGCTTTTCAGGAGGGTCAGGTCAAAACCCGTAGCAGCCAGCCATCTCGGACCGGTTGCGGGGGCAAAATAGGTCGTAATCCGGTCAAAATGAAAACCGCCGCCCTGTATCACCTCACGGGCGCGCTTTCCGGCTTTTATGCGGATACTATCCATTGCTGATGACCGTGACATGAAAAAACATCAAATGACCTTGACACTATCTTAGACGTTGGGTAAAGTAAATTAAACAGCAATAATATGTTTTTATCAGCTTGCGGTTCATACCTAAACATGGCCCGTTTTGTCAATCTCTATTGTTGGCAGGGATAAAGAAACACGGCATTGATTGAGGAATAAATGATCATGGATGTCAGGTCTTACGTGATTGAAATCGCGGAAAACGCTAAAAGATCCGCCGGTAAACTGGCGCGCCTTTCCACTGATGTAAAGAACAGGGCGCTTCTCCACATGGCGGATGAACTGATCAGGCAAACGGATGCTCTGATCCGGGAAAATCAAAAGGATCTCGATCAAGCGAGAGACAAGGGCCTCTCCGCAGCTATGATGGACAGGCTCACGTTGAAAGAAGGCGCCGTCCTCACTATGGCGGCGGGGCTGCGGGAAGTGGCAGCACTGCCCGACCCGGTGGGAAGAGTGACTGCCATGTGGCGGAGGCCCAACGGCCTGCTCGTCGGGAGAATGAAGATTCCCCTCGGCGTCATCGGCATCATCTATGAAGCCCGTCCGAATGTGACGGCGGATGCCGCCGCTCTCTGCTTGAAATCAGGGAACGCCGTGATACTGAGAGGGGGATCGGAAGCGATACACTCAAATATCGCCATTGCCCGTATCCTGCAAAACTCCCTGAAAGAGAAAGCAGTCCCGGAAGAAGCCATCCAGGTCATTTCGACAACCGACAGGGAAGCGGTCCGCGAGATGCTGCAACTCGATGAACATATTGATCTGATTATTCCCCGCGGGGGAGAGGAGCTGATCAGGGCCGTGGTGAGCGAATCAAAGATCCCCGTGATCAAGCACTACAAAGGGGTCTGTCACATCTTTGTGGATGCGAGCGCCGATGTCGATATGGCCATCACATTATGTATGAACGCGAAGACCCAGCGCCCCGGGGTCTGCAATGCCATGGAGACCCTCCTTGTTCATCAGGATATCGCCGGCGGTTTCCTCCCCGTCATGGCGCGCCGTTTTCAGGAAGCCGGCGTCGTTCTGAAGGGCTGCGATAAAACAAGGGCCATTCTGCCGGATGTTGAGAAGGCGCAAGAGGACGACTGGTACCGGGAATATCTTGATCTCATCCTATCCGTTCGCATCGTAAGCGGCATGGATGAGGCCGTAGCCCACATTGAAAAGTACGGTTCCCTACATACGGAATCCATCATCACCGGAAGTTATGAGAATGCCCAGCGGTTTCTGAATGATGTGAACTCCTCCACAGTTCTTGTCAATGCCTCGACCCGCTTTAGCGACGGTTTTGAGCTGGGTCTCGGCGCAGAGATCGGCATCAGCACGACGAAGCTTCATGCCTACGGGCCGATGGGACTGGAAGAACTGACGACGAGCAAATTTATCATTTATGGAAATGGACAGGTGAGAACATGAAATGGGGATTACTGGGAGGCACTTTTGATCCGATACACACCGGTCACCTGAGGTGCGCTGAGGAAATACTGGAAATTTTCGATCTCAACAGAATCATATTTGTTCCCGCCTCAAAGCCTCCGCATAAAATTCACGGCGATATCACATCCTTTCATCATCGGGAGCAGATGATCACGCTCGCCATCGAGGGGAATCCTGTTTTTTCTTTCTCAGATGTGGAAAAAAGGCGGGAAAACACCTCCTACTCGGTGGAAACCGTTGAATATATTCTGAAAAAATACATGGAAAACCTGGAGCTGTATTTTATCCTGGGTCAGGACGCTTTTCACGCCATCCAGACATGGAAGGAATGGGAGAAACTTTTACTGTTATGCAATTTTGTTGTCATGACAAGGCCAGGATATGAAAACAAAGGCTTAGAAGGGATCCTTCCTGCCTCTTTTGCCTCCGGTTTTACCTATGATGATCACATAAAGGGGTTCAGAGGGCCGACCGGTCATATCATTTTTTTCAGAGAAGTCACCTTTCTGGATATATCATCCAGCGATATCAGGCAAAGGGTGAAACAGGGGAAGTCCATTAAATTTCTCGTGCCGGAAAGCATCCGGCATTATATTGCCAAGAATTCCCTGTACAAGAATGCCTGACTCGGGACGTCACCAACCATACGTGTTTTCTATGATCTCGAATAATTGGATTCCGGGCGGCGAATGCAAGATTTTTCGCCTCGTCCTTTTGTGCTTTCTGGTTCTTCTTCTTGCAGTACCTTCCCTGGAAGCGGTTGAAACTTTCCCCAAACCCGTCGGCGCAGTCAATGATTTCGCCGGGGTGATTCAGGATCAATACAAATCCAGGATGGAAGATCTGGCCCGCGAAGTGCTGGAAAAAGCGGGCACTGCCGTTGTCGTGGCCACCGTGACGAGCATCGGGGACAATGACGCGGAAGACTATGCCAACCGCCTTTACCAGGCCTGGGGAATCGGCAAAAAAGGTGAGGATAAGGGTGTCCTGATTTTTCTTGCCGTCAAAGAAAGACGGGTTCGAATTGAAACGGGATACGGTGTCGAAGGCATTCTTCCCGATGGTCTGGTCGGTGAAATACTCGACAAATACGTGGTGCCGTATTTGAAGCAGGGTGACTACGGAAAGGGGCTTTCTAATGCCATGATGGCCGTATCCACCGTGATAGTGAAAGACGCCGGTGTGTCTCTCACGGGACGTCCAGCCCCCGACCAGCCCGAAAAAAAGCAGACCAGGCGGGGCGGCAATATCATTCCCCTGATCATCCTTCTTCTGATCATGATTCCTCTTCTGGGTACTAGGCAGGGGAGAGAAATGATCCCGTGGCTGCTGCTTATTTTCCTCAGTGGCAGCGGCGGCGGCAGGGGGGGCGGCTTTGGCGGCTTCGGCGGCGGCGGTTTCGGCGGCTTTGGGGGTGGGAGCAGCGGCGGCGGCGGCGCGGGGCGCGATTTTTAAAAATAAGTTCTTTCCCTGCAGGGAATTTCCACACTGCAGGCGGGGAGCGTCATAATTAGGTGAGAAAATGGCAAGAATACCCAAAAGCCCGGAAGAAATTTTTCCGGCTGTTACAGAGGATTTTAAACGAATTTTCGGAAAAGACATCCTTGCTTTGATTCTTTATGGAAGCGGGGCCGCGGGAGACTATGTTCCCGGAAAATCGGATATCAATTTTCTTGTCCTCCTGACCGGGGAGGGCATGGATCATCTGGATAAGGCCGTCGATACGGTTGCCCGGTGGCGGAAGAGGAAGGTGGCCACCCCGCTTTTTATGACGGAAGAAGACATCACGTCCTCTCTTGATGCTTACCCCATCGAATTTCTCAATATGAAAGCGAATCATGTCCTTGTCTATGGTGAGGATGTACTGGGACGGATATCATTTAAGGTGTATCCGCTGAGGTTACAGTGCGAAAGGGAACTGAAGGGGAAGATCTTTCACTTAAGAAGCGGCTTTCTTGAATCGGATGGACGGTCGAAGCGAATTCGGGAACTGATAAAGATTTCCCTGACAGCATTCATCTCCCTGTTTAAGGCCCTCCTGTTTTTGAAAGGAATTGACATACCACCGGGCAGAAGGGATATTATTCGGGCCGTCGCGGCCGAATTTTCCGTTGATCCAGCCATCTTTCTGACTTGTACGGATATCAAGGAAGGCGTCGACCGCATCGCCGCTTCCGACATAAAGGCCGTCTTTGAGGCCTACCTGAAGGAAATCACCAAACTCTCCCAGGTGGTTGATCGTTTGGATATTTAATAAATAATTCTCATAGATTTGGAGGTACGGCATGACCAGCGGAAAAAGAAATCTCATCATCGCCATTGTGGTGGCCCTTGTGGTTGTCATTTCTCTGTATTCGTTTTTCAAGGGAACTTACAACACCTTCGTTTCCCTTGACGAGTCCGTGAAGAGCTCCTGGGCGCAGGTTGAAAACCAGCTTCAGCGGCGGTACGACCTGATCCCGAATCTGGTGGAAACAGTCAAGGGGTATGCCAAGCAGGAAAAAGATGTGCTTGTCGAGGTGACGAATGCCAGGGCGAAAGTGGGCGGCGCTGCAAATGTTCCTGACAAGATCAGCGCCAATAACGAGCTGTCCGGCGCACTAAGCAGACTGCTTGTCGTGGTGGAAAGATACCCCGATCTCAAATCCAATCAGAATTTTCTCCGGCTTCAGGATGAACTGGCGGGAACGGAGAACCGGATTGCCGTTGAAAGAAAACGTTATAACGACGCGGTCAGGGCATTCAATGTGGCGATCAGGAGTTTCCCGGCGAATTTGCTGGCCGGGATGTTCGGATTCCAGCTTGCACCGTTCTTTGAAGCGCCTGCGACAGCCAAGGCTGCTCCCCAGGTCAAGTTCTGATTTTACGTTTGACTTATCAGAAAAATTCGGTTTTATTGTGTGCAATTTAAATCAACCAAAGGAGGCGTGTAATGAAAGATTCCTTGAAACCCGGGCTGATTGTTGATTTCACCTACAAGGTTCCAGAGAGCAAAACCGTTCCGCATCTTTTCCCGGACATTCCTGAAGGACAGGTCATGCCGAAGGTTTTTGCTACGGGATTCCTCGTGGGACTGTTTGAATTTTCCTGTATCAAAGCCCTCAATCCCCATCTTGACTGGCCGAAAGAGCAGACGGTGGGAATTGGTATGAATCTGACCCACACAGCGGCGACGCCGGAAGGTATGACCATCGCCGTAAAGGGAAAAATGGAGAAAATGGAAGGACGCAAGCTGACCTTCTCCCTGGAAGCCTACGACGATGTCGAAAAGATATCCGAAGCGACTCATGACAGATTTGTCATCAATGCGGAAAAATTCAATGCGGCCATAGACAGTAAAAAGGCAAAAATTAAATCGTAAAAAGCCATTTTTAGGCGCGTTGATAAAGAATCTGATCCTGAAACAGGGCCGTTTTTTTAAAACGACGAAATTTATCATAAAAAAAGGGGTACGACCTTTCCGGTCTTGCCCCTTTTTATTTTCGGGACCACGGGGGAGCAATGTCTCCGTCTGGCGTTTATATCTTTACGGATCTTATGCAAAAAATACGTATCATGAGGATAGCGATATTGATCTGGCTGTTTTCTGGGACCGGGACGACATTTCTACTTTCACATCCTCTATCAAGTCCATTTCGGTTTCTCTTCATATCTTTGTCCCTTCCGAGAGAATATTCAGATAATCGCTGTAAACAAAACGCTTGTCCCGCTTCCTTCCCGTCGTCTCCCTGAGGATACCAGCCTTCTCCAACTGCAGTACGATTGTAGAGGCCGCCTGGTATGAAATACCAAACCGCCCGGCTAACTGGCCGACGGAAACCGCGGGCGTATAGAATAATTGTTCGAGAATCCCTACGGCGATAGGGGAAGATATTTTCTTCTCCCATAGCAGACGGCGATGATTGGACTGAAGCTCAAGGATTTGTCTGGCTGTCGCCATGGCAGATCCGGCAATATCAACGACCCCTTTGAGGAAATAATCGACCCACTGTTCATAGTTTCCCGTATCCCTGACCATATTCAGCCGATCATAGTATTCCTGACGACTCCTCTTGAAATAGTAACTCAGGTACAAGAGCGGCTTATGCATGACTTCCTTCCAGTACAGGAAAAAAGTAATCAGCAGGCGTCCCATGCGACCGTTGCCATCGAGGAACGGATGAATCGTTTCAAACTGGTAATGGATCAGGGCACAATCGATAAGGACCGGCAACGTGGGACGACCATGGAAATAATGTTCAAGGGCGCCCATGGCCTCAATAGCTTCGTGAGGTGGCGGCGGAATAAAAGACGCCTCATTGAGGGTGCAACCGGGGGGTCCAATCCAGTTCTGCGATCTCTTGAATTCACCAGGAAGCCTTTCACTTCCCCGAACGCCTTCAAGAAGAATGGCATGGATTTCCTTGATGAGGCGGAGGCTCATCGGTAAGGTCTGAAGACGATCGATACCGTAATTCATCGCCTTCACATAATTGACAACTTCCTTTACATCGTTCAGGTTTTCAAGTTTATCACCGCTCTCATACGCGAGCAAGTCATCCAGAGAAGCCTGGGTTCCCTCGATCTGAGAACTGAGAAGGGCCTCTTTTTTAACGTACATGGCGATGAACAGATCGACATTGGGGAGTATCTGGGCCACGCCGTCCAGCCGGGCCAGCGCCATGTCAGCCCGGGAAAGGAGATTCTGAAGTTCGCCTTCTATTCTGACAGCCGGTTTCGGCGGCAGAGGCGCCGGAATAAACGCCCGATAACCGGTTGGCTGCTTTACATATGTACCGCTTCGTTGCATCCTGCACCTCCCTTATTCAAGAATTGTTGAATAGCATACCATCCTTGATAACGTTATTCAAGAATTATTGAATAACGGGCCGTCACTGCCCCCCTTATTTCCGAACCGTTGAATAACACATCACCTCCTTCCCCTGACCCTGATGGCCGAGTAAATGGCTTAGTAAATGGCCGAGTGCGTGGCATTGTACGTGGCAGAGTAAAATTGATTGAGATGTTCGAGAATGGCGCGGATGACGGATGGGTCTTCGATGCTGCCGATGACCCGCATGGCGCCCTGACATTTCGGACAGACCAGGGGAT
>CAZIQY010000097.1:0-9198 GCA_964541605.1 uncultured Syntrophaceae bacterium
GCGCGGACTCGAACCACGGACCCGATGGTTAACAGCCATCTGCTCTACCGACTGAGCTACTGGGGAATAATCGGTTTTGATAACACGTCCATATTATAAGAATATGTCAAAGTCAACTATAGTCTTATAAAATTGCACTACACAAATGAAAAAATCTTGATAAATACCCCCAAAATGGGTATTTAATATCCATTCAAGCTGCGCCTTATAATACAATAGAATCTTCTTGTCAATAACTGTCGGGAGCTGTTTTTTGTATGAGAAGAAGATTGCAATCCATGGCTTTCACCAAGAATGGTTCCGATTCAAATCCAGGAGAGATGTTATGAAAGATTTCTATAAAGCCGTTAAAATCAGCGACCGTGTGTACTGGGTGGGGGCAATCGACTGGAACATAAGGGATTTTCACGGTTATACGACCCGACGGGGAAGTACGTACAACGCCTACCTCGTCCTTGCGGATAAAATCACGCTGATCGACACCGTGAAGGCGCCCTTCAGGGAAGAAATGCTCTCCAGGGTTGCGTCCGTGATTGATCCCCGGGATATCCGGTATATCGTGTCGAACCATTCGGAGATGGACCACTCAGGATGCCTGCCGGAAATCATTGAAATGATCAAGCCGGAGAAGGTTGTTGCCTCTGCCGTCGGGTCAAAAACCTTAAAAGAGCTTTTCCCCATCAGTCATGAAATCCAGGCGGTGAAAGATGGAGATCACCTCAGCCTCGGGAATATGAACCTTTCGTTTATGGAAACACGTATGCTCCACTGGCCTGACAGCATGTTTTCTTATCTAACTGAAGAGCAGATTCTTTTTTCGCAGGATGCCTTCGGAATGCATCTGGCGACCTCCGAGCGGTTTGATGATCAGATCGATCCGTCTATCCTCGGGTATGAGGGTGCGACCTATTATGCCAATATTATCCTTCCTTACTCGCCCCTCGTATTAAAGCTTCTCGACAGGGTGGCTGCTTCAGGCATGGCATTCAAAATCATTGCACCCGATCACGGCCCTGTCTGGCGCGGGAATATACCATGGATTGTCGATCTTTACGCCGGGTGGGCCGCCCAGAAGCCGACACTAAAAGCCGTCGTCGTTTATGCAACGATGTGGCACAGCACGGAGATGATGGCAAGGGCCGTTTCGGAGGGACTTGCAGCCGGCGGCTTGAACGTAAAGCTCATGTCCATGGATGTATTTCATCGAAGCGATGTGGCATACGAACTCCTCGATGCGGGCGCTCTCGTTGTCGGTTCCTCAACGCTGAATAACCATATGCTGCCCCATATCGCGGATGTCCTGACCTATCTCAAGGGACTGAAACCGGCGAATCTCATGGGAGCTGCATTCGGATCGTTCGGATGGAGTGGTGAGGCGGTTCGTCAGATTCAAAGTGTCCTGGTGGAAATGAAGGTCGAAATGGTCGGGGAGGCCATCAGCGTAAGACATGTTCCTGATAAAGGTGTATTGGATAAATGCTGTGATCTGGGGAACCTCATATCGGAAAAGTTGAAGGAAAGATTGGCAGGTCAGTAATTGAATTTACCGGGAATGATTTATTTTTCAACTTTTGAGACCTTTGGAAAACTACACTTCCTGTCATTCCCGCGCAGGCGGGAATCCAGAAAGTATTTGATAATACTAGATTCCTGCTTTCGCAGGAATGACAAGATGGTTGGTTTTAAGCAATTTTTCAAAGGTCTCGATATATTGGTTGAAGGGAGAAGCGAATATGCAAAAATATGTTTGTGGCGTGTGCGGCTATGTCTATGATCCTGCCGAGGGAGATCCGGAAAGCAGCATTCCTCCCGGGGTACCTTTTGAAAAGCTTCCTGAAGATTGGGCGTGTCCCATCTGCGGGGCCGGCAAGGATGAATTCTCTCCGGAATAACGGGGAATAGCGGGGATCGGTGTATAAGGGAAATGGGGAAGACAGAGGATGCATTGTATCAGGCCTATACGGGGGAGGCGAAGGCAGCCCTCAGGCTGAAAGTATTTGCTGAAAAGGCCGAGGAAGAAGGCTATCCGCAAATGGCGAAGCTATTCCGTGTTATTGCTTTTTCCGAAGAGATTCATGGCGCCCGTGCGCTCCGGGTTCTCGGCAGGGTAAAAGGGACGGAAGAAAACCTTGCCGCCAGTTTCGAATCGGAAACAAAGGTGGCGGAGGTTGCCTACGATCAGTTCATCAGGGATGCGGAAGCGGAAGGAAATAGCGCCGCCGTCCTTCACTTCAGTCAGAGTAAAGATGTGGAAGAAATCCACGCGAAACTATATAAGGAAGCGATGGGCCATCTCATGGAGGAGAGGCAAACCACCTACCACGTCTGCGAGGTATGCGGTTATGTTTCGGATGGGATTCTTCCGGAAGAATGCCCTGTTTGCGGTGCGCTCAAAGACCAGTTTGTTTTATTTGATTAACCCCCTTTCCTGGGCGATACGCATATATGTTTCCACGATATCGGCAGGGGGGACATGGCAGTCCTTCTCGTCCTTACGGATAAGTTTGATGGCTTGAGTTCCGCAGGTTGTTACACAAAGGCCACACCCGATGCACCGGTTCGGGTCGATTTCTGCGACGTCATCCTTCATTTGGATCGCATCCATCTGACACCGTTCCAGACATATTTCGCAGGCGATGCATTCGTCAGCCCGAACAGTGGCGTAGTAATTTGAGTGAACAAATTGAGCTGGCTTGGGATAACGCTTGAAGGCCTTCAACACCTGGCAGCAATCCCCGCAGCAAAGACAGATATTCATAATTCTCTGGGCGTTGGATGGTTGCAGGACCAGACCCTGCTCCTCGGCCTGGCGGAGAATGTCGAGAGCTTCCTCCTTGGTGATGGAACGACCGATTCCGTTTTTTTCGTAGAAATACGCACCGCTGGAAAAAACAAGACAGGCCTCCTTCAGCTTTCCGCATCCTTTTCCGATCATGGTGTGTTCTTTTCGACAGATACAGGGTGCTACCAGGATCTTGCGCTGCTTTTCAATGAGTTGTCGGGCGTCCTCATAGGGCATCACGGCTGCCTGACTTTCCAGGCTGGCTCCGATGGGAATCGTCCTTAACTGCTGGGTCTTGATCCGGGTCATGGCGTCAAACAGGGACGGAATGTATTCATTCATGTCCTTGATCAGTCCTTCGTCCAGGTCATTGACGTGGTATTCCCAGATTCCGATCACGTACTGGGCAGCCGTATACATCGGTCCCTCGGAGCGATCAGAGCGACCGATCAGGCCCTTGCGGGACATTTCATACAGGACATCAGCCAGTTCATGGGAGAGTCTGCCTGCCTTTTGGGCTATCGTTTCTACAGGTTCCGGCCACATGGCCAGATGACAGGCCAGAGCAGCCTCCTCTTCGGTAAAGAGTCTTTTAAGAATGCGAATCTCAACTCCGGATTCCGTCCTGGGAAAGCCGGCGGGCAGGCTATCCAGGAATGCGGCAAGGCGCTCATACACATCTTGAGTTTGAGTCATTGGCGATACCCTCCTTATCAATCAATCGTGGATGATTTGGAAAACGTTTCAAACCGGGATATGTATTCATACCTGAATGTTGGGGATATATCAAGGGGTATAGGAACCAACTCGACACTTGAAATATTTTCGATGAAAGGTTATTCAACAAACCTAAATAGTCACCATGTGGAGGAAATATAGATGATGGGGCTTTTAATACGTTGGCTGGTCGTGACAGCGGCCATCATTCTTGCGTCCTACTTGCTGGACGGCATCGAGATAAAAAATTTCTTCTCGGCCTTTTTCGCGGCAGCAGCCCTGGGTATTCTGAATGCGTTGTTTCGTCCGATCCTGATTGTCCTAACCCTGCCGATCAATATCCTGACTCTGGGACTTTTCACCTTTCTGATCAATGCTCTGATGCTCAAGATGGCGTCGGGCATCATTCCAGGCTTTGAGGTTCACGGGTTCTGGACGGCGATATTTGGCTCTCTGATCATCAGTGCGATCAGTTGGCTTCTGAACGCATTCATCAGCGACAGGGGCAGGGTAGAAAGGGTTGATGTTCTCGACCTGCAAAAGAGAGGAGACAGATGGGAATAACGACCCTGACCCCCGCCATGAGACAGTTCCTGGAGATCAAGGAACAGCATAAAGACTGCATCCTTTTCTTCAGGATGGGTGATTTTTATGAGATGTTTTTTGAAGACGCCGTTACTGCGTCCAAGGTTCTGGAGATCACGCTGACGTCAAGAAACAAAGGCAAGGAGGACAGCATTCCACTTTGCGGTATTCCCTATCATGCCGCTTCGTCATATATTGCCAGGCTTATTGAACAGGGGTTCAAGGTAGCCATTTGTGAGCAGGTGGAGGATCCGAAGCTTGCGAAAGGCATTGTAAAGAGGGAGGTCGTGCGCATCATCACGCCCGGTCTTTTTGTGGACGCCGAGAATCTAAAAGCAAAGGAAAATAACTTTCTGGCGGCTGTGTCATGTGTTGATCGCACTTTGGGTCTTGCTTTTCTGGATATCTCAACGGGAGAATTTCGTGTGACTGAATCCGAGGACAGGGAGTTTTTCCTGGCGGAGCTCAGCGGTCTTGATTTTCGGGAAGTGCTTCTGGAAGATGACAAGGGGAAAAATTTCATTAAAGCATGTTTACCGGATACGGCGGGATTCAGGATCAACTATTTTTCAGCAGATTATTTTGATTATGAAGCGGCCATCTCCCGTTTGAAAGAGTATTTTTCAGCAGATTGTCTAAATCAGATTCATATCGCAAGCCATCCGGCGGCCGCTGCCGCGGCAGGGGCCGTGCTGCGTTATGTGACGGAGACGCAGAAAGATCATCTCAACCATATTAATGTCATCAAGTGGTATGAGATGAATGGCTATCTTGTTCTGGATGACATTGCCAAACGGAATCTCGAACTGTTTACCACCATTACGGATCACAAGAAGGAAGGTTCTCTCTTTTACATGATCGATGAAACGGTGACCCCCATGGGTGGCAGAAAATTGCGATGGTGGCTGAATTATCCCCTTGTCAACCCTGAGTTGATCAAGGAGCGGCTCGCTGCCGTATATGAAATAAAGGAACATCACCTGTTGCGGGGAAATATCCGTAAGGCGCTTGCCCGTATCTATGACCTGGAGAGACTGGCGAGCAGGGTGTCCATGGGAGTGGCCAATGGACGGGACCTGATTGCCTTAAAGAACTCTTTGAATGTCCTGCCTGAAATCCGGTTGCTGCTTGATGGAAGGGAGTCACGCCTGCTTTCTTCCGTATATGCGGGGATTGATGAAATGCCGGACATTCTGTCTCTGATTGAGGGGTCCATTTCAGAGGACGCCCCATTGACGATACGTGAAGGCGGTATCATAAAAGAGGGTTACGACCCCAAGCTGGATGATCTGATTGCCGTTAGCAGGGATGGAAAAAAGTGGATTGCCGCCCTTGAGCAAAAAGAAAGAAAAAAAACGGGAATCAATTCCTTAAAAGTCGGCTTTAACAGCGTCTTTGGTTATTACATCGAAGTCACGAAATTGAACACCGATCTCGTTCCCGATGATTATATCCGGAAACAGACCCTCGTGAATGCCGAGCGTTATATTAATCAGGAACTGAAGGAATATGAATATACGGTATTGAATGCGGAGGATTGCCGGAAAGACAGAGAGTATGAGCTCTTTGTCGATATCAGGGTAAAAATTGCAAAGGATATCAAGAGGATTCAGAAAACGGCTTCCCTGATTGCTGATCTGGATGCCGTTGTGTCTCTGTCTGAAGTGGCGGAGCGATACAATTATTGCTGTCCTTCCGTGGATGATGAGGACAGGATTGAAATCAAAGACGGCAGACATCCTGTTGTGGAAAGGATGCCTCTTCCGGACGGTTTTGTTCCGAATGATGTCCAGCTTGATCTGGAGAAGAATCGCTTTCTCGTGATAACGGGGCCCAATATGGCCGGAAAGTCAACGTATATCAGGCAGATCGCGCTTATCGTGATTCTTGCCCAGATGGGGAGTTTTGTGCCTGCGGCGGAAGCTCGCATCGGTATTGCCGACCGGATATTCACCCGGATTGGCGCTGCGGACAGTCTGACCAGGGGACAGAGCACCTTCATGGTGGAGATGACCGAGGTGGCCAATATCCTGAAAAATGCCACCCCAAGGAGCCTGATCATTCTGGATGAAGTGGGCAGGGGAACCAGCACATTTGACGGTTTGAGTATTGCCTGGGCTGTGGCGGAATATATTCACGATGCCAAACACATCGGCGCACGAACGCTGTTTGCCACCCACTATCACGAGTTGACAGATCTTGCCGTGACGAAAGAAGGTGCGAAAAATTTCAATATCGCTGTCAAAGAATGGGGCGACAGAATTATTTTTCTCAGAAAGATTACGGAAGGGGGGACGAACCGGAGTTACGGTATTCAGGTGGCGCGGATCGCCGGGGTGCCGGAAGAAGTCATCATCCGGTCCAGGGAAGTCCTGAAAAATCTCGAAAAGGGGGAGCTTGACGAAGTCGGTATGCCGAAGATCGCCCGCAGCAGGAAATCGTCCCTGAAGAACAGGACTCAACTGAGCCTGTTTATGGACGATGAAGATATGATCATGAGGGAACTGACAGAACTTGATACCCTTAATATGACGCCGCTGGAGGCCCTTCAGAAGATCAGCGCCTGGAAAGATAAGCTACGCTGACAGCAGACTCCTGCTTGCACACAAACTGACCCGCAATACGATTCGCTCATGTGCCGTGAACGGATGCAGGTTCCGGGCTGGGGCGGGGTGCTTCCGGAATGGCGATTCTGACGCGGGCGGCACGTTTATGCTTCATGGCTAAGGCGGCGGCGTTTTTAGTAATGAATGCTGATGGTTCATAGGTCCAGCCTTCTGACAGGCGTTTTTCTTCCCGCCTGAGTTTTGCGAAGGCGTACCATCCGATGAGGGGCGTAAGGATTTTCGTTTTCAGTCCGAAGGTTCTGTAAATATCCTCAAGGAGTGCGTTCATTTTTTTCGTCATCCGTTCGTTTCCCCGATACCATTTTTTCATCGCCCAGACGGCTCCCGCATAGGCCGAACGCAGGGGCGCCACATCCCAGTCGAAACGATCCCGGATGCGAAGGTCCGGGCAGTCTTTATATCTCTGCCAGCCTTGCAGCATGGTCCGGATGAGGCGGTAGAGGCTGGGGCCATTGATCTCGAAATCCCTGCGGAAAGCCCGGACGAGAAATTCTTCCTCCCTGCCGTCGTTGATGTGTGGATGACGGTAGTTGAAGCGATACTGGCCGTGGGCATCGGCCAAAGAAAAATCCGATTCGGATATCAGGCTGCCTTCTTTTTTATGCTGTTCATAAAGCGGCGTCCCCGGATTCGGGGTATAGAGCATGAACTGATGAAAATCGGTGTCATGGTTCACAGCGTGATCGATAACATGATCGATGTTTTCAGGCGAGTGGTTTTCAAGACCGATGATAGATGATCCCAGTACCCGGATTCCGTGAGATTGAAGGATTTTGACCAGCGCCTGTGTGTTCACCTCCTCCAGTTTTCGGTACCGGCTGCTCTCGCCTTCCAGACCGATCCAGACCCAGGCGATGCCCAATCCCACGAGCTGTTCAATGGTGTAGGACTGCAATACCCGGGCGGAACTGAAAACATAAAGGGCCCAGCTTTTCCTCTTCTCTTCCATCAGCTCCAGAAGCCTGAGTGCCCGTTTCCGGTGGAAAAGAAAGTTTTCGTCAAGGACAAAAAAGGATCGTACCGAGAGGTTTTTCTCGATCTGGCACATGACCGAGAAAAGTTCATCTCCCGTCTCGTAGAAATTGATGAATTTTCCCTTTCCTCCGAAGAGGGCCGATGTGGAACAGAAATTACAGCCCATTGGACAACCTACGGAGGGGATCAGGATGGCAGCCGTGCGTCCCGGACTGTTAGGCAGGTTGATCCCCATGATGCGGCCGCCGAAGCCCGAGTAAGCCATGGGATGGCGCACGGGAGCTTTCTCGTCCTGGCCGAGAAATTTACGGAACCACCGAATCCCGTCTCCTCTTACGATATGATCGGCGTCGATGATACGGTCAACAGTCTCAAAGTTGGAGATATGTCCCCCGACAACAATCGTCGCTTCCGGCCTGTACTCCCGGATCAGTTCACACATCTTTTTCACTTTGCCGATGTTCGGGATGATGGCGCTGATACCTATGACGTCGTAATCATTGTCCCGGATTTCACGGATGAAATGTTCGCAGGAGGGGAAATCAAGCAGCGTGCAGGGCGCGTCGATGTTGGCCTGCAACATCAGCAGGCCGAATGACCGGTGGAACATTCGAAGGGAGAACCCTTCCTGGAATCGCGTCACCTGGTTCTGATAAAGTTCCATGGGATTGATTTTCCTGCTTCCGTATTCGTCATTCTGTGCATACGGACCAAATACGCTGGCAAGCAGTATCCTGGCCCTGGTTCCCATGGGATGTACAGTCTGTGACGTCGGCATGTGGTATCCTCCTCCATTGAATAGGATTTGTTCCTGATTGATAAAGTTTACTTAGGGGAAAACACCGGGGAAGAAAAGCCCTGTTTTCGTGTTTTACAAAAGTTTTACAAAAGGGATCTGCAGGAGAATATGGGGAATAATATTTGTCCATTGACATGGTCTGCTCCCTGTTATACGTATACTGCAAAAGGGCACCCACGATCCAGGCAGGGAGTTTCATCATTGAACCGATTCAAGTGGTTTTATCACCCCGTTTTTATTTTTGTCTTCTCAATCCTGGCACTTGCTGCGTCCCTCTTCCTTTACATTTATTGGTACATAGAGGTCAGTACAGGGCTGACGAAACTCATCCAGAAGCATCATCTTGATCCCGGGCAGTTTTTTGAAGTCAAGACATGGGTCGTCATTCTGGTCATCTCCATTCTCATGGGGATCATCCTGGTCGGGGTGTTTATCATATTCGTGTACAACCAGAAGACGTGGCAGCTCTACAGGCTGCAAAGGAATTTCATAAACAGCTTTACACACGAATTGAAGACGCCCGTGACATCGTTGAAACTTTACCTCGACACCTTTACGAAACATGAACTTTCCCGTGAGGACCAGCTTAAGTATATCGGATACATGATTCAGGACGTGGACCGGCTCCTGGACAACATCAACCGGATCCTGAACCTTGCTAGTATCTACTTGCATAAATTAGAGAACTTGTTTTCAGGTTTTACGTTCTTTAC
>CAZIQY010000098.1:0-9190 GCA_964541605.1 uncultured Syntrophaceae bacterium
GATAAAAACAGTAACCAGTTGAACTTATTCACGGATTATTCCGGACAGTAGTGAGGAATTATAAAGATAATTATGGGGTGTTTTTCTCTAAACTTTTGAAATTTCGAGGGACGTTTCCACATGGCGAGTTCAGCCTTTATCAGCGATTCGACAAAATCTTCCATTGCAGAAATTTCCATTGATACATTACGCTTCTCCACATTTTCAGGAGTCCCCTTACCACGCAGTCTTTGATCAACATCTACCATTGAATTATATGTGTTTTTAATCAATAGATTCAATAAAGCAGCCGTCTCACGTAGTGCCGGTTCCAGTTCTTGATCTTTGTCGTGACATAGTTTTACCGTTTCGTTTATGACCCGAACTGAAATGTCCTCTAAAAAGGGTTCTATATAGCGTTCCCAGAAAACGTATCGGGGAGATCCTTCAAAGGTACCTCCTTGATAAGTAATTTCCTTTCCATTAAAATATTTACAAGAGAATATTTTTCCAGATGTTAAAAAAGACCAGGGGGTGATTTGTTTTTGTTTAAGCTTGACCCACTCGTCTTCTATGAACTTCCTTGTAATCGGATATAGATTGGTTTTTTCTCCAGGAAGATACAATTCAATCTCACTCATTTTTATAGCAAGAGATGAACTCTATATTTTAATTTTATTCAGCACTCGCTGTCTGGCTTCTTGCGCCGAAATTTGCTGTTGTAAGTCCATACGCCGCCTTTCCTCTTCTTCGTCCTTCTCCCTTTGTACGCGTTCTTTATATACACGGTTTACCGCTGGTAGCCACCCTTGAAAGTAGTTGATAATATCTTCTACTTCATTTTCTCGAGCAGTAATTACCGCTTTATTTCCAGATACAGAAAAGGCAGCAGGCCCCTTGTCCCAGAGTGAAGTGTGACTGCCCATGTTATGAAGAGCCCATACCCACGTATTATTGACTGGCTGTTGAAAGAAAAGTGTCAACCTATTGCTTTCCCAGTCGATGTTAACTAAGCGGATAGGGTCGATTACGAGAGGGTCATCAAGTTCGGTTACAGGAATAACAGTATTTTTAAGACTGCTAATTTTTTGACGCGTGACATATTCATTCTTTCGACCGATCAACTGATCTTTGATAGCTTCTACTGACGCAATTCTATCTTGTGGTGATTGCCGTATCATCTTTTCAACAATCTCATCCAAATACTCATATTGTGGGGCTACTTTAGCTATGGTTTTATAACCTGTGCCGTAGGGGACATAACCCGTGAACATTTCATTGAGGATTAGCCCAAGTGCATACACATCTGCACGATGATCGCTTTCAGATCCGCGTGTTCGCTGCTCGGGCGCGGCGTATTGAAAATTGGCAAGCTTTTCAGAATCCTTGGTCTCGACGGCTGTATACAATTCATCTTCTTCAAAACGCGCAATGCCGAAATCAGCTATAATAAGACGATCGCCTTGGGTATCGTGTAAAATATTCTCAGGTTTTAGATCTCGATGTATGATTCCTTGTATATGTGCTGCTTCAACACCATCTAATATCTGCGAAAAGTAAGGTAGGGCTTTGTCTGTTGGAATAACGGATTTCAGTAGCCCCCTGAGAGAACCTGCGTAAAGAGGCATAACATAGAACGGCAACATATCTTTATCTTTTGGGAAGATACCGTGGTCATGGATAGTGACGATATGGGGGTGTTTGTTTTTATTGCAGAATTGAAGTTCGTTTTTGAATCGTTTCACCTTTTGTCTGGTGACATTTGTCGGATGCAGTAATTTAATAGCCCATACTGATTCAACGTCATCAATTGCTTCGTATATACGGCCAGCCCCCCCCTCACCGATGATATGAGTTGCCGTATAGATGGCAAACGTAGTGCAGAATTTTATTGGTTTTCTCAGCTTTTGTTTATCTACCATTGTCTTTTTTAATAATTTATTTAATACATACTTTGACCAATAATAGTTTGATGACGATTCCTTTAATTATGAATTAAAAATCAAAGCCCTGCGCCGGCATCATATTTAACGCCGGCGCTTTTTTTATGAGGGATGAGATGGATGGAATGTCAGGCTACTTACCTTTCAATTTTTCAATCGCTTCAATCCAATTACCTTTTTTCACCTATCCTTGTTAAATACTCCCACATTGAATAGGTAGCTAATACTTCAAGAAAAAACATTAAATTTAAACTGACCCATTGCCAGATAATCAATTGCCACGAATCAGCCGTGGGACGTCTGTATGTTCTAATTCTGAGCATCCTCAAAGAGCATTATTTTGTAATAACCAGGAAGGTCATCCCTCGTTTCCGGCACCAGTTGCGAGCGGCTTCGTGCTTTCGCAGCGTATCGGGGTTGCTGAGGAACTGTCCTCCTTTGACTTCGTGTAACTCAACGACGCCGTCCACTCTTTCAATAAGAAAGTCTGGACGATAGCCTCGTACATTTCCGGCCTCTGTTACGTATTGAATAGTTATACCGTGAGTCTTTGTCCATTTCGTGACCGTTTTGTCCTTTTCCAAGCGCTTCATGTATTGCAATTCCCATGATGAGTCGTACCGCTCAACCGAATATGCGCTTTTTTTGGGGTTTTCAAAGTCACCACGTTCACTGGTCGGCATGCCTTGCCTCCTGTTTATAGTTCACAATGCTGGCAACCAGTCCGGGACGATTTTTGAAGTTGGCGGATAACTGGTGACGACAGTTGAGCGCATGCCTCAATTCCTCAATCCCCGCGGCGCCGACGGTTTTTCCACTTAACATTTTCTTGCGGACATGGTCCATAAGCACACCGTAAAAATAGCCGAGCTCATGAGAGCCAATGCCTTCCTCTGCCAGGAGGTTGGCAGCGATATCTCTGACGCTGGTCTTTAAAAGGTCGGTAAGCTGGATGGGGTTGTCAATTTCACTTAGCGCCTTTCGTCCGCCATAGAGTGCCGGTGCTTCGCGAATCTCCCGAAAACCCGATCCATTCAATGTTTGCCCCACAACACCGCTAATCTCAACCTTCGATATTTCAGTTTCCACACCATAATCAAACTCATCCAATATTTTTTGCCACCTTGGATAATCACTGGTTTCGATGGTAATATTGGCTAAATCATCATCGAAATCGGCCTTTTCTTCTTCCATCGGTTCGGGAATACTGATGAGCAGATCGGAATTGACGACGAATTGCGGTTTGCGTTTGGGCGGCAGGTCTTCGTCCCCGAACAGGGTCGCCTGTTCCACGTCTTTGCGTACCTTAGCGCCTACGATATCCCACAGCCAGTCATGCTTCAACTTTTCATGATCCACAATGGCGCAGATTTCCTGAATATCCACCTCACGCACGTTCAACCGGAGACCGCGACCCACCACCTGCTGGCCATAGACCCGGCTGGAAAATTTACGGAGTAGCAGAATGACTGAAACAGCCGGCACGTCCCATCCTTCACGGAGCATGAGAACGCTGACCACGGCTTCATAAGGACTGCCTGGCTTTCCCAACCTGCGGGCGGCCTCCCGGTCCTTCTCGTCCGATTGTTCGGTGATCAGAAGCGTGCTGAGCTTAAACTGCTGTTCCAGCATGTCCCGGGCCTGTTCTGCGTCTTTGATGGTAATGGCGACGACAAAGAGAATAGGCTTATAGGCCCCTTTTGCCAATGCATCGGCGCGACGTTTCTGTTCGGCCAGACGATCCAAAGCGATGCGCATCTGCTTATGCATGGGGTCGGGATCAGTGACCCACTGGGTTGACGACAATCCCTTTTCGATGCGTTCAAATTCCTCATCCATCTCGTCCACGGTTCGCTTTTCGCCTGTTTCAGAATTCGTATAGGTAAGCTCGACGGAGGCAAGCTGGGGCTGATAAACAACGATATTCTTGATGATCGGCGGCACTTCCGCCTGCGCATCGGTAATACTGTAATCAAAAATCATCTTCGTATCCGGCACTTGTCCGTCAGCACGATCGGGGGTGGCAGTGGTGTCCAGCCGGAATTTTGAAATCTGCTTAAGGGTAAACAGGGTACTGTCATATTCCGCCGCGGGGGTGTTGTGGGCTTCATCATTAAATACGGCGATTTTTTCATCTGCGTTCATCAGGACGGCAAGATTCCTCTTACCGCTGATGTTGGATTGGTACAACTGATGGATGTTGCCGAGAATGACGCCGTGATCGCGAATGCCCTGTGGACCTTCGCCGGGCTGCATGACGTGCAAGCCGAGCGCGTTGGTGTAATGCTCCGTGCCGGGTGGGAAGAAGCTGAATTCTCGAAACACTTTGGCGTCTCTGAAATCGTCTTCCAGGCGGTCACGCACAATGGTATTGGGGCAGAGAAGGAGGAATTTGTGAATATCGTGACAGACTTTCAGCCACGCTACCACGGTGCCGATAATAGCCGTCTTGCCGCCTCCCGTGACAATATTAAGCAGTAGGTCTTTCCACTGGAGCAGTTCATAGGCATAGACCGTGCGCATGAAGGCTTCTTCCTGGTGCCTCCATAGGCGGCGCTGTGCATCCGTGCGGGTAAGGTGCGTCAGGAAGTCCCGGGTGAGGGGGTTCACGTCGGGAAACGCCCTGGATGCCCACCAGGCGCGAAAGTCCTGCTCGTATGGCGCAAAGGAGTAATACATCACGTAACCTCGATGGTTTGTACGACAGTGCGCTCCCCGCCTTGGTCGTCCTGCACCGAACAGGCAATCGTATATGCACCGGCCTTTGGAAAAGTATATAGAGCGGTAAGCAGCGGTCGCCCCGACTTTTTATCCCGCAGGAATGTATAACCCTGTGTTGAAGTGAAACGGCCCGGTTTGTGGCTGAAATCCCACTGTACATTGGCGATCATGCCGTCCTTGTTCAGGCTGACGGACTCCGAAACGTCGAACTCGTAAGTCAGGGATGCAATGCGGCACAGGGCAATGCGCACCTCCGGCGGCTGGATAAAGCTGAGGAGGGGGGCGTAGTCGCGGCTTTTGATGACCACATGTTCGCAGAAGGCGTCGTCCTCAAGGCGGATCAGGTTCAGCCGCACAAAGTCGATGCGTTTGTTTTCCCGGGCGGCCAGAATTTCCGCGGCCTTCCGCGCGTCAGGACCGAAGTTCCAGCCCAGCATAACGCCGTGATTGGCCCGGCGTTCTTCATAGACGGCCCTGGCAAATCGGGCGACGTCGTCCCGGCCGAGGCGCGATTTCCGCGACGGCTCGCCCACGTAGAGCGGCACGCCGTAGCGCATGCCGTGAATAGCCGTGGAAACGCTCTCCGGCCGGCCGCCAAAGGCCTTGACGACAAACTCGCGGAACTGCTCCGCGCTGTATTGCTCCAGCCTTGGCGCTTCATAGATGCCCCAATGCTCAACCGTAAAATCGGGGACGGGAAACAGCATGCCTATCTTTTCTTCCACCACCTTGGCGATACGGTCGGCGGTAATGGCAACGGCAATCCGAGACTGGTCAGAGGCAATCCAGCGGCGTTTGAGGCGCTGGGCTACGGCGGGCGTCGTACCTCCGCCGCAGAAGAAGTCGGCGACGACATCTCCGTCGTTGGAGGATGCTTGGATAATCCGCTCAAGTAAAGGCTCTGGCTTTTGGGTAGGATAGCCGATACGCTCAAGGCGATCGGAATTGTTAATCTTATCTATATCCCACACATCATCCAGAGGACTTCCGTAGGCCATTGCTTCTTCAAGGTATCTTCTTACCCTTTGACCACCTCCGGCATCAGAAAGCACATACTCTCGTCCCTGTTCGTCTACATGTACCTTCTGCTTCCGTTTCTTAACGTACTCGTCCTTATTTTCCCAAGGACGTTTGGGGTAGTTAAAGAAGTTCTTTTCTTGTTTTGCATAGAAAAGAATGGAATCGTGCCTCCGTTCTAAGTGATTATCAAGTTGCTTATTCCATCCTGAATAATGCCAGATCACTTCATTTCGGAAGTTATCGGCTCCAAAAATCTTGTCCATCTCTACCTTGACGTAATGACTTGCATGCCAATCCAGATGCACATAAATCGAGCCGGTAGGTTTCAGCAGGCGTTTCATCTCCCAGAGCCGCGCGTTGAGCCATACCAGGTAGCCGGGCATGCCGCCCTCCCAGATGTCGGAGAAGGAGCGCACCTCGTTCTTATCGCCAAAGATGACGTTGTAGTTGCGGCCGGAGAAGAAGGGCGGGTCAATGTAAATCAGATCGATGCTCTCGCTCGGCAACTGCCGCATGATGTGCAGGTTGTCGCCGAAGAACAGGCGGTTAGCGCCCGTGGGAAAAAGTTCTTTCAGCTTGCGGCTTTTCTCGTTTTCAGCCAGAAAATCGTCGTTATGCCCGAATTCAACGCGCTGGACTTCCTGAAATGGCAGGCGGATGGTAGGATAGGCGTGCTGAAACTTCGTGACCTTGACTTCGCGCCGCCGCGTCTCCACTGCCCAACCGAGGGGCGCCTCATCGACCGGCACGGCACCGAAACGTGTCGGCAGTTGAAAATGCTCTTTCTGTTCGGGGATACCGCCCTCACCCGCTTCCGGCGGTTCGATAAAGGCGATTTTGGGATCTTCTTCTGAGGTCTTCAATTTGCGGGTCATAAGGTCACCTATGAAGTGATTGAGAACAATATGACGATTATTGGCTTGTTATTTTACACATTTATTAAAATCCGTCAATCAAAGACTCGAGGAAGATATTAATTGAAGGGATTAATATAAACGGTGACAAGTAGATTAAAGTGAAAATGAGAAGAAAAGTGCGGGATAATAAGGGATTATGTGGGATATGGCGGGATGGTGTCACCAAATATGTTTTTTGAAATAGGTGTAAATAGATAAATGAAATCGGTGACAAAAATAATCTTATTAGGAGGGCATTTATTAATCTATTTCTGGGGTATATATTGGTTTGAAATCTCTGGCGTTTGGAGGCATACAATACCCGGTGCCATTTTCACATTCCCTGGCTTTCTGAACGATCTTTGGCCACCAACGAAAAAGGTCTTCAGCCTGCTTCCATACATTATTACTTGCCCAGCCACCGCTAAAAAAGAAAGCGGATAGGCCGGATTCCTGCCACGCCCTTTTTTCGGCTTTCCCCTTAGTTATTCTGGGATCAGCTGAAATAATAATCCAATCACCATCTGTTGATAATTCCTGTATCCATTCTTCATCTTTTATATTTTTCTCAAATCTATCAGTAAGATGTTTAATTTCGTAATCGCCATGAGACAATGCGATAATCTTTAAAGCCTTAATGAGATTTGAAGATATGGAAGCATCTATAAAGAATTTCATGCTGCAAGTTTTTGCTCAAATTCAAATGCGTCAATAACTTCCTGTAGTTGAATATCATACCAATTAGCGACAAAATTAACACTCTGATCTGCTTTTACAGCTTTATAAAGAATTAAGGTCGGAATCCCTCCTTCAAAAACAATCGGTGCGCCGAAAGATCGATGAGGATCAATAATGACAGAGCGGTTGGTTCCCAGGGGCCACCAGCGCTCCGGTTCATCAAACTCATTAAATTCAAGACCGTGAAGATGAGAAGATATAACCTTTTCAAACACATATTGATCTTTTATCAAATCTATCAATACCTTATCACCGGCCTCTTCCACGATTTCTCCAAGAATGGTTCGACCATCTGTTTTAAAAAGTCTGGTCGAAAATGGTCGTTTTCTATTAAGCATTTCCCTTGCTTTTTGCGATGCGATATGGATCGTTTTCCACCCCACACCATAATTTCTGAAAGCATTTAAAAACATAATTTCAATAAGATCTGCGAAATTGAGTACAGGTGTTTCATCATTATATATGTACTCTGCTGCAATCACGGGCGGCGTATGTCGTATTTCACCTTTATATTCATACCTATATCCCCTTGTCCAACGGCGGATCCGTTGACGTGGAACTTTCGTCAGGCGTTCCGCTTCAGCAAAGGTATACACCCCCCTCCCGATCTGTTTAAAACTTATATTTTCCATTTCATCTCTCGCCTTCCCTCTAACAAATCACAATGGTCCATGCAATTATACCATCATTGTCAAGTACAATATATCATCGTATCCTTTCAACGATAGCACGGGATCCATTTACATCCATAATTTTCCCAGAGGAGGTATCATAAATCAATACATGAGGACGGTACAAGTATTTATACTCATATTTGTACCGAACTTGTTTCCAAGCTTGGCCATTGGTCAACTCGTACGCTGAGTCGCCTTGCCATCCATTAAATACATCAGATATCTGAGACTCAATCACTCCAAAAATTTGTCGCACTGACACTACTTGATCGGAGCCAGACAGTCGAATAAGATATCGACCACACTCATGGACGATTTCCACTTGCGGCATATAGGCGTAATGATACCAATACTTATACTCGGCCTGTAGCCAATATGTTCCGTTGGTAAGCTTAAATAAAGCGTCACTATTAAAGCCAAAAAATGCCCCATAGATTTGTGCCCTATGAATTATCTCACCCGCAGTGGTCATTTTAAAGATATCCCTCGTTGAATAAATTCAATTCTGCGACAAATTGAAATTCTTTCGACAGTCACAAAATTCGTTTTAATTCATACCTCCTTAAAAGCAAGTACTATCAGGCACTGGAAGACCAACTCGGGCCAAATAAGATGCAAAGCGCTGTGCGATGTCCTCCCGAAATAGTGGAGCCACAGAACATACATACGCCATTGGCTTGATCTCCATAAGGTAATTCACAGTAACTGAGAAATAGTGCTTGAAGTCAATTACTGAAGGCACGATGGGAACACTTTCATCGAACTCCATATAGTGATACCGTGGACGTTCATTGTTTCTAAGGAAGTTGCCCATACTCTTAGATTTTGGTATTTTTTCCATTTGGATATCCAATTCGCTAAGGTGCTCTCCTTGATATACATGCTCCACATTATAAAGAGGGGCCATGAGTATTGATATAAGCCACTTGTCTTGCGTCGCGCGGGATTCAATCCGAAAAAGGTGATCTTGTTCGAGATCACAATCCTGTGTGAGCACAATAGCGAGCGGAAATACCACTCGCGCGACTTCAATCACACCTGAGCGCTCAGCCACATATTCCACCCAATGGACGTCTTTAAGGATATCTCCCTGGCAGAGCCTACTTCCGTTTGTCTTTAGTACCTGAGTCTGCTGCAACGTTACCTCTTACGATGATGCGGTGAGGTTTTCCAATGCCGTACTTTTCGCTCTCGACCTCAACAGGCGAAGGTTTTTGAC
>CAZIQY010000099.1:0-9162 GCA_964541605.1 uncultured Syntrophaceae bacterium
GGGGATATATATAATATATAAATAGTTAATAATATAATAATAATAAATAGTTATAAAAAAAGAAAGAAAAAAGGCAAAAAAGGTGGGAAATCGACGATAGAATAATGAAATTAAACAGATGTGTCTTCGGTGAGGGTTTAAAAACAAAAATCACATGAACACCCTGGATCTGGCGCTACATAAAGTTAAACTAAAAAAGGTATCCGGCACAAAGGGCGGAGAGTGGCAGGGACCATGCCCGGCCTGCGGCGGCGTGGATCGCTTCCATGCCTGGCCGAATCAGAACGATGGTAGGGGCAGTTATTGGTGCCGGTCATGTGAAAAAGCAGGCGACAATATCCAGTTTCTCCGTGATTTTGAAGGACTATCATTCAAAGAGGCTTGTGATAAGTTGAATATCACCATCCCAGAAAGCCCCGCACGCTGCAGATTCGAGCCGAAACAGACGGGAAAACCAGAATTCACGCCAGACAAACACATCCCGCCGGCAGATATCTGGCAGGAAAAGGCAGAAAAGCTCATCCAGTCGTCCCGGGACAACCTCGCAAAAAACAGCGAAACGCTCTTCTGGCTATCTAATCGCGGTATTGGCAGGGAAACGGCGGAAAATTTTCGCCTCGGCTGGATCCCCGGCGAAGACGGGAAGGATATTTACCGCGCCCGGAAGGCCTGGGGGCTTCCGGAAATCCTGAAGGAAGACGGCAAGCCGCGCGCCCTGTGGATTCCGCGCGGCCTCATCATCCCCTATATCATCGACGGAATCATCCATCGGATCAGGATCCGCCGTCCCGAAGGCGAACCACGCTACTATGTCATACCCGGGTCGTCCATGGCGACCATGATCATCGAGCGGGCTCGTCGCGCCTTTGTTGTTGTTGAATCCGAACTCGACGCGATCACCGTCGCGGCACACAACAACCTGGCCGGCGCTGTTGCCTTGGGATCGGTCAGCGCGAAACCGGACGCCGAAACGTATGGCATCCTGCAGGACGCCCTCCAGATCCTTGTCGCTATCGATTACGACGACGCCGGCGCGAAGGCAATGAAATGGTGGCAAGAACAATTCGACCGGTGCGATCGGTGGCCCGTTCCCCAGGGCAAGGATCCTGGCGACGCATATAAGCTGGGGATAGACCTTGATCAGTGGATAAAAACAGGATTGCTGCCGGTGTTGACAATGAATGATCCCGCTCCCGTTAAGATTCAGAAACCGGAAATTAGGCACAGCGAGCCGGTCGTTAGACATGAAGCGCCGGAGAATCTGTCTGCGCCGATCCTGGAGCTATATGATCTTCTTTGCAGAAATCCTGGTGTCATAATTTACAACACGCCAAACCGCTTTACCGTCCTGCGCAACGGAAAGTATGTGGGTGGTCGTATCAACGAACTCGTCTTCCGCACTCCGGACGTAACAGCCTACATCCTGAACCACCCCGCCGAAGAAATCGACGGGTCGAATTTCATAGAGTGAATTGGGGAAAATAAGCCGTTCTAATGAATAAGGAATCCTTTGAAAAGCTGATCCAGAACAGGCCGCCGGATATTCAGGCGAAGGGGGTCGTTCTATATAATAGTGTCTCCATGTCCGCCCAGGCATATCAGAAGGAACCGTTGGCAGGGAAGCTGAAAGACTGGCAGGCTTCCGAAGCGGCCTTGAACGATTTCATCCGGAGCATCGATCAGCAAAATGCAGACGATCCGCGGCTCGGAACCATTGCCGACGTTCTGGCCTACCTGAAAGCGGAGGGTTGGAGAGTTACCAAAACCAGCCTTTATCGCCACCAGAAGGAAGGAAAGTTCGTTCCCCGCGATAACGGCACATATCGGCAGAATGATATCGATAAATACGCAAGGGTATGGCTAAAACAGCAATCCACCGGGAAACGTATTTCTGAAAGAATCGATGAGCTTCAACGCAAGAAGCTGGAGCAAGAACTTCAGAACCTGGAGATCGAAAACAGGCGCAAGAATTTTAATTTTGAGAAGGATCAGGGGAAATACGTGCCCAAAGAAATGATGGAGATCGAGCTGGCCACGCGGGCAGGCATTCTCGATGCGGGGTTGAAGCACTGGATACAATCACACACTGCCGAATGGATCCGGGTGGTCAATGGCGACATGAAAAAAATCGGCGAACTGATCAACATCCTGAACCGCACCCTGGACGAACACATCAACACCTACGCCAGTGTCCGCGAATACCAGGTCATCATCGACGCCGAAGAAGAAGAAACAGAAATGGAGATGGAAAATTAAATGCTGAACGTCATCCACATTCTCCGCTCCGCCCCCTGGCTTCCGCCCTCCTTGCGTGAGATTCCCGGACCGATCCGCCATGTAGTTATCTTTTCCGCCCCGGAGCGCAAGATATTCCGCAAGCGAAAGAGGATCCCTGTTTCCCGATGGTGTGAGGAATACCGTTATGTCACCATGTCCGTCCTGCCCGGCAAGTGGAAAAACGAAACGACACCTTATCTGCAGGGCATTATGGACGCATCTTTCTTCCCGTCGGTGCAGACGATTATTCTGTGTAAGGCCCCCCAGGTCGGCGGGACGGAGGCCGTTCTGAACTGTCTCGGCTACGCCATTGACCGAGATCCGGGGCCCGCGCTCTGCATTTATCCGGACGAGTTGACGGGGCGAGAGAACATGCAGGATCGGATCCAGCCCATGATTAAGAAAAGCCCAAGGCTTCGATCTTATATGACCGGAATCGATGATGACAGCTCCATGCTCCGGGTCAGCCTCCAGCACATGCCCATCTATATCGCATGGGCGCGATCCGCTTCCCGCCTGGCGAACAAGCCGATCCGCTATGTCATCTTCGACGAGGTGGATAAATATCCGGATACCGCAGGCAAAAAAGAGGCGGATCCGATCTCTCTCGGCGAGGCGCGGACGACCACTTATCGCCACAACCGTAAGATATGGAAGATCAGCACCCCCACCACGGAGACAGGAAACATTTCGAAAGCCCTGAACACTGAAGCGCAGGTGATCTTCGACTTTTGGGTGACGTGTCCGGCCTGTAGTGTTCTCCAGAAGATGACCTTCTCGCAGATCAAATGGGCGCATAAGGCGGATCCGGACAAGGACGGCAAAACCCACTCCGAGGATCCGGAGACCATCGAGGCCGAAAAGCTCGCCTGGTACGAATGCCCCCAATGCTTGGAGGAATGGAATGACTATGATTGCGATCAGGCAGTGCGTCACGGAAAATGGCAGGACCGAAAAACCAGCACGGAGCTTGCGGAATACCTGAAACAGCGCCGTCCTGTGAAGATCGGTTTCCATTTGCCGTCATGGATATCGCCGTTTGTATCTTTTGCTTCCGTCGCTTCCTCGTTTCTCCGCGGCTTGACTGACATAAACAAATTTAAAGATTTTAACAACAAACACCTGGCGGAACCCTGGAAGCTGATCATCATATCCAAAAACAGGGAACAAGTCCTCGCCGCCCGCTGCGACCTCCCGCCCCAGACCGTGCCGGAGGCGGCCATCGCCCTTTCCTTCGGCGGGGATGTCCAGCAACATGGCTTCTGGTTTGTGGTTCGCGCCTGGGCGCCGGATCTGACAAACTGGAATATCCATCACGGTTTCCTGGCGACATGGGAGGACGTGGAAAAACTCATCTTCGAGACGTCCTATCCCGTGGGCGATACGGGCCGGTCCATGCGGATATTCCGGGCCGCGATAGATACGGGTGGCGGCAAGAAATACGAAGACATGACCATGACGGAAGAAACGTACTTCTGGCTCATCAAGAATCGTGGCCGCGGCGGTTGCGCCCTCTGGGGAACGAAAGGTTCCAGTTCCTCTATGCCCGGCATGCTGAGCATGGGAAACGCTATTCTGTCCACGCCCTCCGGGAAGAAATTGCCGGAGGCCCTGAGAATCATCTCCGTCGATACGGAAAAAGCCAAAGACCAGTATCACTATCGCCTCCAGCTTGCGGCCAAGGAAGAAACCAGGGGACTCCCCGGCGCCGCCTTTCTCCATGCTGATACCGGCGAAGATTACGCCGCCCAGATCCTGGCGGAAGAGAAACAACTCAACGAAAAAGGCCACGAAGAATGGGTGAACGTCCATCAGCGCCCGAACCATCTCCTCGACGCGGAAATTCTCGCCGCCGCATGCGTCGAAATGGAATTCCCCGGTGGAGGCCTGCGGTTGCTGGCTGCACAAAAAACTACAGGGACGAACCTGCGATCAAAACGCCGAATGATTAATCGAGGAATAGAAAACAATATCAGCGAAAAGCTGTAAAATATTGACTTGCAAGGAAGAGATAAAAACCTACCTGGGAAACATCTCTGACTATATGTTTGCAAAATATATTGAACGAGGCTTGCCGGCGAGATATGAAGACCGTCGATGGATTGCCCACGCAGACAATATTGATGAATGGATTAAGGAATACACACGAGTTCAGCTAAGAAAAATGCCATCGGAAGATGATTCAACGTCAAATAAATGACAATTACATGGTGGAGGGAAACCTTCAAAAATCACCTCCAAAGGGAGCGATGCTAAAAAAGACCGCAGGACAATATCTATGCCAATAAAGATAAATATGAGAAAAACAAGATGACTATTGTTCGCATATACTTACAAGGGGGGCATCCGGATCGTTCAGTGGCGACGATTTTAGAGGCTCGTCTGTCCCACACCATTCCTACGTTGGCGGGGGATAAAATTCACTCCTTCGTAAACCCTCATCCACCCTATAATGGCGGGGGCTGCGTAACCCTTTACCATTCCTACGTTTGCGGGGCTTCGCAAACCCCTACCATCCCTACATTGGCGGGTCATGAAAACGCATTTACGAAGGAGAGGATTTTGCTTCTTAAATATCGAGCGTAAGACCGTATTTCAAGAAAACCGCCCAGACCTTTTTCCCCTCCCGAAAGAAGGTCGTTGCGACGAATCGGTCAAAAAACAACACGGTGGAGGGAAACGAAAAGAACGGAATTGGAGGCAAGATCATGTTCGTCGGTTCCATTAACTCAAAGATCCGAAATCTGATTTTTACGGAAAAAGAGATCTTCAAGGGCAGAAAAATCTGTGTCGGTTGTTCAGGCAACTTCACCGTTGAGCAGATTCTCCAGGGTCTTGACTGTGAGATATGGTCGAACGACATCGCTCTGTATTCGTCGCTCATCGGCAACCACCTGATCGACCGGCCCATGAGGGCGGAAATCACAGAACCCGAATATGCTTGGCTTGAGCCTTATATGAAAGATGGCGGCATTGATAGAATTGCGGCGGTGTCTCTGCTGTTTGAAATGCTCAAGCACGAAAAGGGCAACAACCTGAACCAATGCCGGATGTTCGCGCACTATAGAAACAATTTTGATGAATATCACAATCAGTCCTGCAAGCGAATATCCAAGTCGATCGAGCTGATCAAGATCAGCGATTATTCGACGGAAGACGTCCATGATCTATATCGAGACCTTCCATCTGAATGGTTGCGGGTGGCGTTCCTGCCGACCTATGTCGGCGGCTACGAAAAGCTCTATTCCCGCCTGGAGAAGATCATCTCCTGGGATGCGCCGGCCTACAGTGTCCTGACCGCAGAACGGTTCGAGGAGACCGTCTGTTTCATGCGCTCAGGTCAGTTTTTATACCTGTCGGATCATGATCGCGGGGAAGACGGCTTGTTCGCCATCGTAAAGACGGGGAGACTCAGGAGCGTCTATTTATACAGCAACCTCCCTTTCCGGAAAAGCTACATCATGCCCTATGCGAGGTTTGAGAAGAGCAACCTTGCGCTGCTTCCCGAAGATTATCAGTTCACGGAGAGCAGTAAAATCACCTATGTAAAGACGGACAACCATCATTTGAACTACTACAAGAACCTGTTTCTGAAAAAAGGCATTGACTATTCAACGGGGCTTTCGCCTCTTTTTGTCCTGATTGACGGATACCTGTTCGGCTTTCTGCTTTTTGACCTCATCCGTTACGGCATGGACCAGGACAAGGCCACGCGAGGCGTCTATGTGCTGTCGGATTTTGTCGTTGCCAGCCCCATCAAAAAATTATCAAAGCTGTTGCTGTTGGCGACCAAAACAAAAGAGCTCCAGGAAATATTAAAATCAAAACTGATCCAGGCGGTCGATTTTCTTTTGACCACGGCATTCACGGACAAGCCGGTATCCATGAAATATCGGGGAGTCTATGACCTCCAGAAAAGGGGTGAAGGGTTTTTGCAATACACAACACCAAGCGGCACAATTACAGCAGAGGAGGCGGTGAGAATATGGCTCAAGAAATACAAGTAGCGCTCGATGCACTCAATGCCCGGCTTGCGGACAGATTCCCGTATAAGCTCTACCTGGCCAGGGCCACAGAGATTGATTTTTTGGATAAAAATGCGCGTTTCATGACCAAAGAGCAGTTTGCGTCGCTGACCCGGAACATCAAAACGGACGGCGCCTTGACGTCCCTGCCATTGTGTTATCGCCAGGAGAACGGGAAGCTCCTTGTCTTGTCCGGCAATCACAGGATCAAGGCGGCCGTCGAGGCCGGGATCGAGGAATTTCTGGTCATGTTGATTGATAAGCCCCTGTCAAAGCAGCGGCAGATTGCTATTCAGCTTTCCCATAACGCCCTGTCCGGCCAGGATGACGAGCAGATCCTCAAGGAGTTATGGCAACAAATTGATGAACTGGAGGCGTCAATCTATTCCGGCTTGTCCACGGAACTGATAGACAAGCTCAATAATACCGACTTTGTAACCATATCGGAACAGAGGGTACTCTATAAAGAAATCGTCCTGCTCTTCTTACCTGAAGAGATCGAGGAGCTGAAAGCGATTTGTGAGGGTATCGTCGAGTCGGTAAAAACAAAGACCGCATTTGTGGGCCGGATCACGGAATATGAAGACATCCTGGAGGGGATCATTGCGGCAAAGCAGGGATATAAGATCATCAACTCTACCCTGGCGTTTTTTGCCATGGCGCGGGTTATCAGAGAATACATGGAAGGCAAAGTAGAGTCTCTGCAGGAAGCGATGGAAGATGGTGTGGAAGATACGGTTACGTTCACCCTGGGCGGGACCAGGAAAAGAATCCAAAAAGAAACAGCCAAAGCCGTCCGTAAAAAAATCAAGGAAAAGGCCGATGAGGGGATAGACCTGGACGCAGCGCTTATGTCGATGTCAAAATAAGGAATTCAAATAGACACAGTAGAACATACATAGTTTATTATCCTGGGTTTCTCATGGAAATCATTTGCATAATCCCATTAATTGCGTTACAAAACGCGCAGTGTCAAGTTGAGATCAGGTCATATATCGGACGGATGATCGGCATTTGAGTGCCAGGGGTTGTTTGCATCTGAAATAGGCTTTGAGGAGAACAATGAACCCGGATCGCATAAAGAAACTACTCAAGCTGAAGGAAAACATACGTCTTGAGCTTAAGGAAACTCGGACAGCCCTGCCGGACAATCTCTTCGATACCATCTGCGCCATGCTGAATCGTGATGGAGGCGATATCTTGCTGGGCGTGGCCGATGACGGGCAAATTACCGGCATCGATCCACAGCGTGTCGAAACGATCACGAATAATCTGGTCAATCTTTCGAACAATCCGCAGAAACTTGATCCGCCTTTCATTCTCTTTCCTCAGCGATACACCGTCGAAGGAAAAATAATTCTCCATGTCCAGGTGCCTCAGAGTTCCCAATTGCATAAATCAGCGAACGTAGTCTATGATCGCAGCCAGGACGGTGATTTTAGAGTTACCCAGCCACCCCGGATTGCCGAATTGTATAATCGAAAGCAACTGCATTACACGGAAGGAATCATTTTCCCCGCCCTTCGCTTTGAAGATTTCAATGCCGATTTATTCCCCAGGATCAGGAATCTGATCCGGAGCAACAATACCCGACACCCCTGGCTTGAACTGGATGACCGACAGATTCTCATGAAGGCAGGCCTTTTCAGGCGTGATCCACGGACAGGTGAGGAAGGCTATGTAATGGCTGCCGCCCTGCTCTTGGGAAGGGATGAGATAATCCAACAGGTCGTCCCTCATTACAAGATCGACGCCCTGGTGCGGAAGATCCATATAGATCGTTACGATGACCGGGAATACATTCAGACCAATCTGATTGACGCATACGACCGGATGCTGGATTTCGTTGCAAAACACCTTCCGGACGTCTTTTTCATGGAAGGAGACCAGCGCATCAGCCTGCGTACAAGAATTTTCCGGGAGATTGTGGCCAATATTCTTGTACATCGGGAATATACGAACGCCCTCCCGGCGACATTCTGCATCTACCGGGACCGAGTGGAGATGGAGAACGCCAACAATCCGCACGGAGAGGGGCAGCTTTCTCTGGACGACTTCACTCCTTACCCCAAAAACCCGCTCATTTCGAAGTTCTTCATGCAGTTGGGCAGGGTCGAGGAACTGGGATCCGGTTTCTTGAATGTCCACAAATACCTTGGATATTACTCCCCAAAGAAAAAACCGCAATTTATTGAAGGGGTTCGCTTCAGAACGATCATCCCTCTCGATGAGTCCTTGATGACCGACTATGGCAGAGTAAATGGCCGAGTAAATGGCCGAGTAAGTGGCCGAGTAAATGAATGGATCACCAAGGGCATGGATGAGAAAATCGTCGGCGAGATAAAAGATACTGTCAGGCAGAAACTCGTTGAAATGGTCATGATTATTCATGCTGTTCCAAAGCAGAAAAAGCATGATGTGGCAAAAAGGATGAATATTTCCATTCGGACGGCGACCAGGTATTTAAAGATATTGCAGGATTTGGGAATTACTCGCTTTGAAGGCGCGCCGAAAACAGGCGGCTATGTACTGAGCAGTTATTTTCTGAAGGATATTGAACGCGGAACCGGTTGACACTAAAAGGACGAAAGCGGTTGAGACTAAAATGAGAGGGCGGAAGCTTATATTATCATTGCGATAAAATCGATATTTTCGTCCTTGGATTTACAACATCTTGATTTTGATCGAGCTTTTAAAGGGGATTAAATGCAATCTAAGCGCATTTTCATTTTAGGGGCAGGTAGTTCGATAGGCCACAGCAATAATGAATTCCCCTCAATAACCGGATTTTTTATGTTAGCGAAAGCCTTAGTACCATATTTCAAAAATACGGTTACGTAAAATGATCTTGATTCACGAC
>CAZIQY010000100.1:0-9075 GCA_964541605.1 uncultured Syntrophaceae bacterium
AAACTTTTCATCCCCGTCCACAGGACGGGGTATTCAAGTTTTGGACTTTCATAAAGTCCTCCCCGATGCCTTCCACTCGGTAGGATTTAGGCGAATCACCGGACAGGATAGAACCCGCCGGGTCGGCGCCGACAACGACAATTTTCGGGTTCCGCTCCTTCAGGTATCTGCCGGTGCCGGAAATCGTTCCACCCGTTCCCATACCGGCCACGAAGACGTCGATCTTTCCGTCCGTGTCCTCCCAAATTTCACGTCCCGTACTGAGATAGTGGGCTTCGGGATTCTTCGGATTGCCGAATTGGTTGGGCCGGAAGGCTCCGATGATTTCCCTGGCCAGCCTCTCGGCGACGCCGTTGTAACTTTCCGGCGAGTCCGGCGGAACAGCGGTCGGTGTGATGACCACTTCGGCTCCATACGCTTTCAGGAGATTGACCTTGTCCTCACTCATCTTGTCGGGCATGACAAAGATGCAGCGATACCCTTTGCAAGCGGCCACCAGGGCCAGCCCGACGCCGGTATTCCCCGCCGTCGCCTCGATGATAGTCCCTCTCGGCTTCAAAAGGCCACGCTGTTCGGCATCCTCAATCATGGCCAGTCCGATGCGGTCCTTGACGCTTCCGCCGGGATTGAAGTACTCAACCTTCGCCAGTATTGTTACCGGGAGATCCCCCGTCACTTTTGACAACCTCACCAGGGGAGTTTTCCCGATTGTATCCAGTATATTTTCGTAATAACTCATAAGCTTCACTCCATCTCTGTTGTCGTTCATCCTGATTTCTTTTTCTTTTCCGGTTCCGGAACTTCCTCGGTGATTCCGGCGATCCGCCGGGCATATTCTGCAAATTCGTTGACTGGCGTCCGTGATCTCACCACGAGTTTCGCACCGTCCGGTGACCCACCGCCGTGCATGCATCCCGGGACCCCCGCGCCAAGGGTCAGCCACTCTGAAAGACGGGCAGCGCGCGCCCTTGTCTCTGCACTGTAAGAGGCGCACGCTTTGACGGCTCTTTGGACGAGGAGACCGTACGACGGGTCGTTGAAATCCCGGTACGACGGGAAGCACCCCGTCTCCACAACACCGCCCCCTATTTCCTGACAGATCCGTTTCGTCACATAGGGCAATGTCGCCACATGAACCTTGTTGGTATGCGCGAGGAGGGGATCGGCAATCCAGCAGCCCGCCGCATACTTCTTTCCCAGAGCCATAGCGCCGATACCCAGTCCGTAAGTCGTCTCGTTATTGACCGCCATTTCCACGAGCTTATTGCTAAACGTGCCCGCGGCCAAACCGTTCACCCTGGCCATGAGCGCCGCCGCTCCTATCATGACATCCCCCTGGCCGGCCACGCAGGCCCCTATACAGGCCCGGTAGTTGGCTGTAAAGTATTCAATAATCCGGCCGGCATACTTGCATTCACCGCACATGAAGACCCTCTCCCGGGGGACAAAGACATCCTGGAAGATCAGATAGGCCTGGGTAATTCCCGTCTCGGGGATGTCAAAACCCTCTTCAAATTCCCTCCCGTCGCTGGCGCGGCGCGCCTCCACGATGGTCAGTCCCTCTATGTCTCGCGGCACAACACAGGCCACGGCAAAGTTCCGGTCCTCTTCCCCGTAGGCGCTCCCGGGAAGGATAAATATCTCATTGGACGCCGCAACGCCGCAGATCATGGCTTTGATCCCGCTGATCACGATACCGTCCCGGCGGACTTCCTTGATATGGACATTGCTGTCCTGATCCGGCTGCTGTGAAGGCCTCAAACTGCGGTCGCCCTTGGCGTCCGTCAGTCCTCCCGCAACGACAAATCCCTTTTTCTGTGCGGCAATGATCCACTTTTTCAGACGCTTCTGATAGTCGGTCCCATACTCCCGATCCATTTCATGGGTCACGTTCCAGAGGACCGTCTGACTGTTCCATCCCACGCACAGCCCGCCGGTGCAGGTGCCCGTCAGGCGAAACATGGCACGCTTCAGTTTTGAATTGTGGATGATGTCGTCCAGATTCTCCATGAGCGAATTAAAGCGGTAAATATTATTTCCCGTAAGAGATGAAACCGTCGTAAAAATTCCCGCGTACTGCGGATCAAGCGCCGCATCAAAGACCCGGGCGTGGCTTTCCACCGTCCGGCGCGTCGCCGGGTGCGTTGTGACATCCTCGATAAGTTCTCCGAACTTGTAGACGTTCGGGCGCATCGCTTTCAATGATTTCAGGTAGGTCTTTCTTGTGATTAATCCCATTTTTTATCCTTTCCCGGATTACAATTTCGCAAAGGCTTTTATTGATCCTTCCAAACCGCCTGCCTTTTTTCCAGAAATGCATGGATACCTTCCTTCGCATCCTCGATCATGAGGTTGCTGGTCATGACCTCGTTGCCGAATTGGTAAGCGTTCCGGTCAGGCATATTCACCTGCCTGTAAAAGGCCCGTTTGCCGATGCTTAAGGTCATAAGGCTGGCTTCAGCAATCCGCATCGCCAGGCTTTTCGTTTCCAGTTCCAGTACGTCGAAGGGAACGACCCGGTTGACCAGGCCGTACCGCTCCGCCTCTCCGGCCGTAATCATCCGTCCCGTAAACAGCATCTCCAAGGCCCGCTTTCGCCCTATTGCCCGCACAAGAGGGATGGCGGGCGTTGTGCAAAAAAAGCCGATATTGACTCCCGGGGTACCGAAAAGGGCTTTTTCTTCAGCCAATGCCAGATCGCAGGCTGCTACCAACTGACAGCCGGCGGCCGTCGCTACACCGTGCACCTGGGCAACAAAGGGCTGCGGCATGTCCTGAATCTTCAGCATAATCCGGCTGCATGTTTGGAATGTTTCCTGACAATCCGCAAAGCCTCGCTCGGTCATCTCGGTTAAGTCGTGGCCGGACGAAAATACCTTGCCTTCTCCTTTGATGATGACTGCCTTGATTTCCCTGTCCTCCTTCAGTTGATCGAGGAGTTGATCGAGTTCCCTGAGAAGCATTAGCGACAGGGCATTCCTTTTTTCGGGCCGGTTCAGGGTGACAATCCCGATGCGGTGATCCTTTTCAAATTTTATATAGGTGAAACCTATTTTATCTCCTCTCTAATTCACTTATCGGACCCAAAAAAGAACCCGTTTCTTGATCCCTTCCAGAAGCGCCATGGAGAGGAAGGTAATAAGTCCCGTATAAAAAATTCCGGCCACCATCCTCGGATAGTCGGCATAGTCGGCGTAATACTGCACGAACTTTCCCAGTCCCTCATTTGCCCCGAATAATTCGGCAACGGTCAGCATAATAAATGACAGGGCCAGGCCGACCGCCATTCCTGAAAAGCTGTGGGGCAGGGAAGCGGGAAAAACGATCTTCCACAGATATTCAAACTTCGAAAGGCTCAGGATTCTGGCATCATCGCGGTACCGTCCCGGAACGGCCGCTGCGCCCGCGGCGGTATTCAAAAAGATCGGCCAGAACGCACCGATGAAGACCACAAATATGGAGGCCGTGCGAAAGCTTGCCATCAGGGCAATCGCATAGGGAATATAGATGGTGGGAGGCACGGGGGCTGCCACTCTGGCAAAGGGCATGAAGGCCCTGTTAATCCAGCCCGTGGTGGCGGTTACGATTCCAACCACAACCCCGGACGCCACGGCTATCAGATAACCCGGCGCCAGGATGAGAAATGACGAATACGTCCCCTTCAGAAGTTCCGGAAGAGAGTCCCACAACGCCTCAGCAACAACGGGCAGTGTGGGAAAAAGAAACTGGAATTGCCGGGAGGATAACTCCGCAACAGCCTGCCAGAGCGCAATGAGGATTGCTATGAAAAGGATTCCTTCCTTCCCGTAAAATATCTTTGACCAGTTATCCGCTTTTTTATGCTCCGCCTGTTGAAGGGTCTTCACTTTTTGATTGCTTCCCACCTGTACGCCCTCACCAATGAGATCACTTTTCGTCATCATATTCCCTCCCCGCTGCTTTTTATTCTATCGGCAAACTCCATCTTTTCGATCGCATCACGATGGAAATAGTCCAAGATGCGATCCCTCAATCCTTTAAATGCCGCCTCGCCAAAGAAGGTCTGACGGCTGCGGGGCTGTGAAATGCCGACGGGGATTTCGGCAATAATCCGCCCTGGCGCTGATCCGAGGATCAGCACCCGATCCCCTAAATAGAGCGCTTCATCAACATCGTGAGTAACAAAAACGATCGTCTTGGGCGGACTTGCGTCGCTCCATACCCGGATCAGGAGGTCCTGGAGTTTCATGCGATTAACAGGATCCAGCGCGCCAAAGGGCTCGTCCATCAAAAGAAACGGAGACCCCAGCGCCAACACCCTCGCGATGGCGCCCCTCTGTTGCATACCGCCTGAGAGCTCAAACGGATATTTTAACTGGACGTCCTGAAGTCCGACCAGATCAAGATACGCCTCGGCCAGGTCGCGCCTTTGCTTTTTGACCATTTGCGGGTTGGCCTTGGCAACCGCAAGAATGACGTTTTCTGCAAGGTTCATCCAGGGGAAGAGAGAATAATCCTGAAATACCATGCCGCGGTCGATACCGGGCCGATCCACAATCCTTCCCCGGCAGGTAATACAACCGGACGCAGGTAATTCCATCCCCGCCAGCAACCTCAACAGGGTAGTCTTTCCCGATCCGCTGGGACCCAGGAGGGAAATGAACTCTCCCTCCCGGATCACAAGATTGATATCCTGCAGAACGGCAGTACCGTTATATGCGAAAGAAAGTGAATCAATGCATAGACTGCTTTCCCCATCAGATGCCACCGGGGCTTTTTGACTAATCAACATCAGACATTCCTTTTCACAAAGACCTTCTTCAGGTTTTTCCAGTAGGGATCTTTCGGATTCTCTTTGGCCAAGCTGTCGAGAGCAGCCTTGTAGAGGGTCGTATCGATGAAAGATACTATATTCTGCTGGGATTTTATAAATTCACTTTTCTGCATGGTTATCCAGAAATCCTTCACGGCCTTCACGTTCGGATCGCTGCTCTGATCGAGGTACCCGTGGTAGTAAGCCTTTTCAATGAGCGCCTTGTCTATTTTGACGTATTTAGCAATCGCATCAACCGTAGCCGCCTTATTCTTCGGATTCCGGGAGAACTTTTCCGCCCGGAGGATGGCGCGGAGATACTTTACAAAAGTATCCCCTTTTTGATTCAATGTCGGTGCCATCAGCACTATCCGGCAGCAGGGATGGCCGGGGCTGAGTGCACGGCTGCGGATAACGTTCTTCAACCCTTCCTTTTCCGCTAAGAGATCAAAGGGACCCCAGATGACGCCGGCGTCCACCTGGCCGGATTTCACCGCTTCAATCACGGCTGGAGGGTTCTTTAACTCAAATATCTGCAAATCCGTCTTCCAGTTAATACCCTCTCTGAAGAGTGCGCCTCTGAAGACGGCATCGCCGGTGGACAGACGCACCGTTGCCACCTTTTTCCCTCTCAGATCCGCCACGGTCCTAAGCGTACCGGCGCGTTCCGGCCGGGTTATGACCGACGCATCCTCCCCCATCATCCCTCCGATAATGCGCAGGTCCGCCCCGTTGGCGATGTGGACGAGAGGCGCTGTGGTTGCGAAGGACCCGATATCGACCTTGCCGGCCCGGATAGCGTTGATGCCATCCGCGGAGTTGATAAACAAAATGAGTTCCGCGTCGATGCCTTCCTTGGCAAAGAAGCCCTGTTCTTTAGCGACAAAAACCTTTGCGTGTCCCGTTACGGGGAGATGCCCCACCCGAAGGTGCTCCAGTGCATCCGCCGCAGGTATCCAGACAGTAAACAACCCCCACAATATAAAGACTGAAATAAACGTCAGTCCCTCTTTCTTTAGTTTCCCGATCATTTGAACCTCCATATTTTTTATGTTGCTATTCTTTAAACAACCATGTGGACAGATACCGCTCACCCGTATCGGGTAGAATCACGACGATGAGTTTCTCCAGGTTTTCCCGTCTCTTCGCCACTTCGATAGCAGCCCACAATGCGGCCCCGCTCGATATGCCGACGAGGATGCCTTCCTCTTTCGCAAGGCGGCGCGCTATGATGCCCGCGTTTTCATTGGATGCGGTTACAATCTCGTCAATGATGTCCCGGTTGAGTACCTGGGGAACGAACCCGGCGCCGATACCCTGGATCTTGTGCGGTCCCGGCTGCCCGCCAGAAAGCACCGGCGATGCCTCCGGCTCGACGGCAACGGCCTTAAATGACGGTTTTCTTTTTTTGATCACCTCAGCAACACCGGTAATCGTCCCGCCCGTGCCGATACCCGATACCAAGAAGTCCACCTTGCCGTCCGTATCGTTCCATATCTCTTCAGCCGTGGTCTGTCTGTGAATTTCCGGATTTGCCGGATTGTTGAACTGCTGGGGTATAACCGCTCCGGGGATTGTCGCCGCCAGTTCCTCCGCCTTTTTTACGGCGCCCTTCATCCCCTCGGCGCCCGGCGTCAGGACAAGTTCCGCACCGAATATCTCCAGAAGATGACGCCTTTCCAGACTCATTGTATCCGGCATGGTGAGGATCAGACGGTAGCCTTTTGCCGCCGCCACAAAGGCGAGGGCAATGCCGGTATTCCCGCTCGTCGGTTCAACCAGAACAGAGTCTTTATTCAGCAGTCCTTTTTTTTCGGCATCTTCAATCATGGACACGCCGATTCTGTCTTTTACGCTCGATAAGGGATTGAAGGACTCCAGTTTCACAACAACGTGAGCCTTCAATCCCTCGGTCATTCGATTCAGCCTGACCAGGGGCGTCCGCCCGATGGTCTTTGTAATATCATCATAGATGCTCATATTCTTTCACCTCACTGCTTTCTTGAGTGCTTGATCGATGTCTTCGTTGATATCTTCAATGTTTTCCAGCCCGATGGACAATCTGATGTAATCCTCGGTAACGCCTGTCACTTCCTGCTCTTCTCTCGTCAACTGTGAATGTGTCGTTGATGCCGGATGGATCACAAGGCTTCTCGCATCGCCGATGTTGGCAAGATGAGAAAGGAGCGTGACGGAATTGATGAATTTCTTCCCTGCTTCCAATCCTCCCTTAATGCCGAAACCGACGAGGGCGCCGAAATGGCTGCCGAGATATTTTACGGCGAGACGATGGCTCGGATGGCCCTCCAGACCGGGATAGTTGACCCAACTGACCAGGGGGTGACTTTTCAGGAATTTGGCCACTTCCAAAGCGTTCTGTGAATGCTGTTTCTGACGCAGGGGAAGAGTCTCAAGCCCCTGAAGGAATAAAAACGCATTGAACGGGCTTAGTGTCGCCCCGATGTCGCGGAGCAGCTGCACCCTGGTCTTGATGATGAAAGCCACATTCCCGAGGCCGGGGAAATTCCCGAAGACATCCCAGAATTTCAAGCCGTGATAACTTGGGTCCGGTTGAGTGAATTCCGGGAATTTGCCGTTCCCCCAGTTGAACTTTCCCGCGTCGACAATGACGCCGCCGATAGAGGTGCCGTGCCCGCCGATGAACTTGGTTGCCGATGTCGCCAGGATATCGACGCCATAATCGAAAGGCCTGAGTAATCCAACGCCCACTGTATTGTCGACAATGAAAGGAATGCCTGCATCATGGGCGATATTCGCGATTGTCTCAAAATCGGGTACGTCAAGTTTGGGATTGCCGATTGTCTCCGCATAGACCGCCCGTGTTTTCTCAGTGATTGCCCGTTTGATTGCCTCCGGCTTTGTGGAATCGACAAATTTTACCGTCCGTCCCAGCTTGGGAAGGGTGTAATGAAATAGTTGGTAGGTGCCGCCGTAGAGATTGTCCGCGGACACTATCTCATCCCCAACCTGTGTTACGGCTATAATTGCAAGCGTTTCCGCGGCCTGCCCTGAAGAAACGGCAAGAGCCCCTGTTCCTCCTTCGATTGCGGCGATCCTCCTTTCAAAGATGTCTGTGGTGGGGTTCATGATGCGTGTGTAGATATTCCCGAATTCCTTGAGGGCAAAGAGATTTGCCGCGTGGTTCGTGTCTTTGAACACGTAAGACGTTGTCTGGTAAATAGGCACCGCCCGTGCTCCCGTCGCCGGATCGGCTGACTCCTGACCGACGTGGAGCGCCAATGTTGATAATCCTCTTGTTGTCATTTTTTTCCTCCTGAAGTTAAATTTCTTTTTTTAAAAAATAAAAAACCCGCTGGCCGATCTTTGTGTCACCGGGCAGAGGGTTCGTCTAATCGTATAAAAATTGTTTACGTGTAATTACATAAACAAATATCCTCCTTCCCGGACACGCATTCTGCGCATATGGCAACACATGCACATGCGGCACGCGTTTTCGGCCATGCTATCTTGAGGCATGAGATATGCTGTGATAAATTCAGTTTTCATCCTTTGTATTCCTTTTTATATTTTTCGATAATGCGTAATGAACGTGCCTCCAATTAATCTCTACAATATCTATTAATATAGTAGATATTATAGACAGAAAGATTTGTCAAGAAAAATTTTGTGCTTTTTATAATTATTTGTAAATCCATAATAAATTCAGATCATTTCATTTAAATAATCATGCAACCTTTTGCAGGACAATACAATCAGCCCTTCTATAATTTTTCCGAACCAACGAACCGGGGGCGCCCATGTTGCGGAGCCAATCAGTCAGACAGGGATAACTGATATGGATATTGTATTTTCTCTGCAGATATTTTCTGAGCAGGGAATTGTTCCAGCAGGGTTGCCTGTATCCCCGATTGGCCGGTGATTGCAGTAATGTTTCTCTCAGATCGTTTTCAATTTCCGCTGTCAGTTTGGAGGGACGTCCAGGGTCGGTTTGCAGAGCTTTCATACCGTCCTCGTTCACCCTTTTTACAAGATCATAGATACCCTGACGGGATATATTGCGGCAGCTGCTTAATTCCTTGATGGGTACGCTTTTTATCACATCTTGCAGAATTGAAATTCGTAAGCCAATTCGCGCAGAAGGTTGCCGCTGTAAACATTCATTTAAGGATTCGTATGTAACATCAGGATGCGTGACCGTTAATTTCGATTTTCCCATATTCACCTCACCTTTCATCGATTATATAAGATCACTACTGTCCGGAATAGTTAGTACATAAAATTTGTAAAAGCTTAACATATTT
>CAZIQY010000101.1:0-9024 GCA_964541605.1 uncultured Syntrophaceae bacterium
CTCCGAACGGCTGGCCGCATAATACGTAACCGAATTTATGAACCGATGTACTAAGTTCCATGGTAAAAGGATCCGAAAAAGACGTTCAGGAAATCAGAAACACGGAACATGAACTGGAATATATCAAATCACAGTTTGAAGAGGAAAAAATACCCTGCGAAAGTCATCTGCTGATCAGGGGGCTGTCGCCCGGCGACGACTTCGTTCAATTCGCAAAAGACAATAATGCCGATGAAATTATCGTGGGAATTGCGAAAAAATCAAAAGTCGGAAAATTCGTCTTTGGTTCCAACGCCCAATATGTGATTCTGGAAGCCCACTGTCCGGTTGTAACCATCAAGTGACCTGGTATATCATTAATAAATACTTACACACTGCTGTCATTTCGAACGCAGTGAGAAATCTTTAAGATTCCTTACATTCGTTCGGAATGACATTTTTCCAATTGCTAAACCCTCCCTCGGACTCCATGACAACGAATTCATGAGATGTCAACCTTGTCTGAAGCTTCTGTGGATGATCATAGTCAGATTATTTCATCACCGGATACCAGCGGATTTTTTCGGTCATCCAGTTGGGTATGCCGATCTGTTCCCTGCCTGCATCATAATAATATGCACTCCCCTTGAAGGGGTCGAAAACCTGTATGATGGGGAACTCAATCACTTTTGTCCCCTTGAGAGGTATCCCGTTCATCACCGCCGTATTTTTCACCATCTCCCAGCAGGAAGCGGCGTTTACCATGGAAACGAATATCTTGCAGTTTCTCGGGGAGATTTCCCTGTTCCGAACCTTCCGCAATGTTTCCGGATAGAGCTTTTCCGTTCTGCCGGGAAACATATAAATCTTCATATACCGGGGCAATAGCGCCTGATAATCGATCTCCCGCGCGTCCATCTTTTCCGTTCCGAACCCCGCGACGCTCTCGAGGGAAATATTCCCCGTGTGGGCGAATGTGCTGACGACCCAGCAATTCGAGGTGCCCGGGCCGACCACCATCCTCTTTCGAAGACGATGGCTAACTCGCGATATCAGAAAGTTCGCCTCAATGTCCGTCGTCCCGAGAGCGACCAGATCCACTTCGCCGACGATCTCTTCCAGCCACTTCTCGTCGTTCCGGGTCACTTTGCGGCAGTGGACGTCCACACTGCATCCCGGGTTGACCTTTTGTAGATACTCCTTCCACGCGTCCGTCTTGACCTTCCCGATGTCACCCGGTGTGAAGGGAAGACGGTTCAGGTTCGTAGCTTCGACCACATCGAAATCGACGATAACGAAGCGCCGGTATCCCACCCGGAGCAGGAAGTCCAGCACCGCGCCGTTCCCGCCGGCGCCCGCCACCAGAATCCGCGTCCTGCCGACGGCATGAATCAGCTCTTCGGTAAAATTCAGAATGCCCTGTTGCCGATTAACAATCTGTTCCCACATCAGCACGTAACCTCAAAAAAAATATGGAATTCAGAAGTCAGGAGTCAGAATAGAAATTTTCTTCTCCTAACTCCTGAATTCTGACTCCTGACTCCCGGATTCTGATTCCTGCCTTATCCGTAGCAGTCCATAAGAGCGGCGATGGCATTCACCCCGGCCCCGGACAGGATATCGGATGTGTGAGCTCCAAAGTACTGCAATTCTTCCAAAGTCATAGGCCGCCTCTCCCGGTGAAGCCAGTCGAGCAAACCTTTCTTCTCCTCTTCGTCCATGAAAAACCAGCGAAAGAGATTGCGCCTGCCGCTCAAGTGGCCGTATTTCTCCTCATACCTGATCTTCATTGTTTCCAGATTGAGCCTCCCGTATCGCACCTGCTGACCCGTCTTTGGACTGGGCCGTGAATCCGGCGATACCTCGTCAAACAGGAGAAACCGGGAATAGAAGGTTGCATGGTGCGCCATGAGTGACACGACAACGTCGGTGCCATTCAACAGGTGGACAGATGTAAGATGCGCCAGCCTGTAAAGATGAAGCGGCAGTTCCAGAGCGCCGCCTTCTACACCATCGATCACCACAAGCGACGATACCTCGCACAGTCTTCTTCCTGCTTTGCGAAGAGATGCCGGCGGATCGGGGAAAATGAGGTCGGCGGGTAATCCCAGCCGCGAATCCGGGATAACGCTCACCGAACCCACCGGCTTCCCGGACATCTCTGCGAGAAAAATGACGATGTCCGGATGCAGATGATGGATGGTGCACCACATCCCGCTCTCGCGCCCCAATCGCATGTCGTACCCCTTGCTCCGGTACACATCATAGATGAGCCTGAAGGCCGTCTCGCGCAGTGCTTGCGTGTTTGCTACGACAATGCTCCCTTCATTTTGCGACCCGAACCGGTACATGTTAATGGAATCCCTCCAGGAAGCGGTCCATGTCCCTCATCATGTCGTCATAACGGGGATTGTAGGTCAGTCTGCGCAACGTATATTTTTTCAAATTGTCGCCGGTGATTTCCCCCAGCCAGATATTCGGATCGTGCAGGCAGGCCATCCTCTTTTCCCGGTCTGCCTGGTAATGCAGGCAGGCCTTGTAGCCCCCGTTTTTGCCGTAATGAGGATCATCCGGCGGGATGGGGATCGATACATGGGAAAAACCGGCAATGCGATCTTCCGGGAAATAACTGTTTTTATATACAATTCGCCTGTCTGTATCCTTCCTGTCTCTTTCATCCCCCTTGCCGTACAGTATCAGCACACTTCCCGGCGATGTCATGAAAGTTCTGAACGTTTCCGTTGCCTTTTTTGTGTCTACGGATGTATCGTCGACGCTCAAGACAGCAAAAACCGGCATGGAAAGACGTTTGCCGGCTGAGAAAGCGGCATCGATCTCCCGGGTTAAGTGGTAGACCTGGGCGGCTCCGTTGACGGCAAACGATTCATATTTGGCGGTGTCTTTGTCGTCTCTTTCGCCTCCCAGCCAATCACTGAAAACCTTCATAAGGTCCGCCAAGAAAGCCCAGGGACTGTTGATGCCCAGGGCCGGGGAAAAAAGAACGAGACCCCGGATTGACGGATCGCTCAGCGCTTCCAGTACGCAGAGCCCGCCGCCTGTCGAAAAGCCACCCATATAGACATTTTCTGCCTGGAGCTTCATTTGATGAACGCCGTATTCGGTGGCGCGGATCCATTCCTGATAGGTCGCATGCAAAAGATCGCCGGGAACGGTTCCGTGACCGGGAAGCAGGATGGAACGAACCAGGAAACCCCTGGTCTGGAAATGCCGGGCGACGGCCCTCATATGATAGGGAGAGTCCGACAGGCCGTGTATAAACAATATACCCTTTTCATATCGGCCGTTTCTGTTAAGGGGATATTTTTTTTCGTCCGGTTTCAACTCAAAGGGAACATTGGCATTGAGGATGGCGTCCCTGTTGATTTCATTGATGTCCACCCGTACCTTTACGATCATTTCCCCGGTTTTCTGAATATATTCATCAAAAGGCGCGTCTTTGGTGAAGTGGAACCGGCTGTTCATTCCGGATTCCTGCAGGCGGGGGGGAAGCGTTCCACAACCGGCCGTCAGAGCGCTGATGACAAGTAAAAATATGAATAATCTGAGGTTCCGGCACATTGTTTCGACCCTCATTTTTTACCAGTCATCCCCGCGAAAGCGGGGATCCGGTTGGGGTGTTTTTAAGAAAAACCTTTTCCCGGTAGTACCGCAGCTCTTCTATAGATTCCCTGATGTCGCTCAATGACCTGTGTTCCATTGCCTTTTCATAAGGGGGCAGGGAAGGGTACCAGCGGAAAACCAGCTCCTTGACAGAACTCACGTCGATGATGCGATAATGAAAGAAAGCCTCAAGCGCCGGCATGTGTTTGATCAGAAACAGACGGTCCTGCCAGATTGAGTTTCCGCAGAGAGGGGAAACCCCTTTCATGCAGTATTGAGAAACAAAGGACAGCATCATCTCTTCCGCCGCCGCGCGATCTATGGAGGATTGCCTGACCCTCTCCATCAGCCCGGATGCTTCGTGGTGGGAGCGGCTCCATTCCTCAATCGTGGCGAGGGCCACGGGAGAATAATTGATGACGATGCCGGGGCTTTCGGCAATGACGTTCAGATCGCCATCCGTAACGATGGCGCCGATTTCCAGAATGACGCCTTTTTCGGCGTCGAGGCCGGTCATTTCGAGGTCCATCCAGACAAGGCGGTTTTTCATCTTACAAGCGCCCTCCGTGAAAGAATATGGTGAAATCTAATTTTCTGCATACCTGGACTTAATCTGATTGATCGTGTCCTTCAATTTGATGAAAATGTCTATCAATTCCGGATCGAAATGCCGGCCTGATCCTGTCCTCATGATTTTCATGACTTTGCTTTCTTCCCAGGCTTCCTTGTATGTCCGCCTGGAAGAGAGGGCGTCAAAAACGTCGGCAATGGCGACAATTCTTCCGAACAACGGAATTTCCCGGCCTTTTTTGCCCCGGGGCTTCCCGTCATGGGTCTTGTGATCCCCCAGGGGCTCGCCTGTGGCCACATCCACAAAGCCGGGGTATCCTTTGCCATTCCATCGCTCGTGGTGGTTCATGGCAACGTCGGCGGCGGCCTCGTCAAATTCGGAGGATTTGTCCATGAAAAGCCTCGCTCCCAGGACGGTGTGCTGTTTCATGATCTCATATTCTTCGCTGGTCAGCATTCCCGGTTTTTTCAAGATCAAATCCGAAATGGCAACCTTTCCCACGTCGTGAAGCATGGCCGCCATGCGCAGGATGTCCTGTTTTGCGCGCACTTCCGCCACCGGAATTCCCTGTCTTCTCCCCCACTCTTCATACATATGGATTGCGTAACCGGCAACACGGTTGACATGGGTGCCGGTTTCATGAGGATCCCGGAGTTCCGCCATCTGGATGGTACGCAGGATAAGGTTTCTCGTCAACTGCGCCCGTTCGAGGGCAACCGCCGCCATGACGGCAAAGTGACGCATTACCCGTTTATCATCGTCTGAGAAATTCCTGATCCTGTTATTGTCATCCTGGGCATTGATGATCTGAAGCACACCAACCACATGGTTCAGGGTCGTTGTCAGGGGAATCGTCAGGATGGACCTGGTGACGTAACCGGCAGCCTCATCGAACGACCGGTTGAAGTGGTAAGGCAGGTCGGGGTCTATGGCGTTGACATCGGGTATGTTCAGCAGATTCCCCGTTGCCGCCGTATAGCCCGCGATGCTGTTTGTATCGACCGGAATGGAAAAAGTTGAATAGATCAGTTTCGCGCCCTCAGGCAGCTTTTTTTGCAGGGTGACGTTTTGCGTATGACTGAAGATGAGCCGGTCCTTGTCTCTCATGTAGATGGATCCGGCATCGGCGTTGGCAAACAGCCTGGCCCGTGAGAGAATGTGCTCCATGAGAATGTCCAGGTCTTTTATCTGGTTGAGTTCGATGCTCAATTCGACAAGGGCATCGATTTTCTGGCTTTCCGTGAGCATAAAATATGTTCTTTCACTCTAAACCACTTTTTTCATTGCCGCGATGGCGACCTCAATCTGGTCTTCGGTAGGTTCCCTGGTGGTAATCTTTTGCAGCAGCAATCCGGGGATGCTCAGCATATGCACCCATGCCAGGTTTCGGTATTTTCCGGTAAACCTGATAATCTCATACGATATCCCCGCGACAACCGGCAAAAGCATGAGTTTATAAAGGACCCTGTGCAAAAAATCGGGCCTCCCGAGCAGTGAAAATACCAGGATGGAGATGATCATGACGACCAGAATGAAACTCGTTCCGCAGCGGGGGTGCCGCGTCGAATATTTTTGGACATTTTCCACGGTCAGTTCCTGACCGTCCTCCCAGGCGAAAACCGTTTTATGTTCCGCCCCGTGATACATGAATACGCGCTTCATGTCTTCCATGAACAGGGTGGAGCCCAGGAAGCAGACAAAGATTCCCAGGCGGATGAAACCCTCAACGATGTTTAACAGCAGGGTACTGGGAATATAGCTTCTCAACAATGAAAAGGAATAGGCGGGAATGACAATGAAAAAGAGCAAGGCGATCGAAAAGCTGATCATCATGGAAACGGTCAATTCCCATCCCTGGGGTTTTTTTTCGTCTTCCGTCAGGGCCAGCTCTGCGGAAAACAAAAGGCTTTTCATGCCTATGACCATCATTTCCAATAAAGTGACGAATCCGCGGACGAACGCCAGCCCCAGGAATTTATACCGTTTGGTGAGGGGGACATAATACCTCTCCTCGATGGCTATTTCCCGATCGGGCTTCCTGACGGCAGACGCGATCTTATTCCCGTAACGCATCATGACGCCTTCGATAATCGCCTGTCCACCGGCCACGTCTTCCGGTCTTGGTTTTTTCGTCTCGTGCATATCCTGAATCGCTGAAACCCCTTTCTCTTGACACTCACCGGGCTTCCATCTATACTTCCTGAAGGTTTCAAAAATCAATTGTTTTTTACAGGAAGAATCTTTGTGAGGGATTTGAATTTTGACAGTTTTTCAAAAGAATCTTTGCGGGGGCATCATGGGCAAGGTACTTTCCTTTCGGCGACCCGAGGAGAGCTGTGCAAGCTGCTGGTATTATATCATTCCTCGTGAATCTCACTGGGAACTCGACAAACATCCGGGCAATTATTGCGGCCATCCGGAGCGGGTGAAAGACTGCCATTTAGACCGTATGATGATCAAGAAGCTGGAGCTTTGCCGTGATGCCGGTCAATGGTGTCCAAAATATGTCAACGTTGATTCGCCGGTCATGAAGAAATTGCAATCCTTAGCAGGCATCAGGTTTGCCCTGTTCAATCTGCAGCGGATTCCGGGAAGCGTGCCTGCGGGGAAGGTGGATACCGACTCGGACGAATACAGGGAACTGCTGGAGCATTTTTATCTGGAAAACAAGAAAATACTGACTATCAATCAGTACAAAGCGGCAAAACGGAATCCGGATTATTTCGTCACGCTGATCGACGAGGCGTTCGAATACTACAAGAGAAAGAGCCGGGAACAGAGGCGCCTTGATAGTGAGTAATGGAGAGCCTGCTACATCAGGTCATAAAATGACGTAATGTAGGAGAGCGTCTTTTCTTCCTCTTTCGCTCGGGGAGGATCCAGCACCCTGTAGATCCGGATAAGCTTCATCCGTGGGAGCCGCTGCCCGGAATTGATGGCCAGGGAGCGCTCATAGGCGGCAACGGCCTTGCTCGCATCCTTCCGGTGCATCATCAAGTCTCCCTTCAACTCATATTTCGGAGCGGCGGCAAACGAGTCGTCCGGGATTTTCTCCAGATAAAAACTGCCCATCTGAATATTTTCCCTCTGATAATATTTCGCGGCAAGGGACAGGTCGGCAAAAGCGGAATAGGGTTTGTTCATTTCAGATGAGACTTTCCAGTAACGGATTGCTTCATCTCCAAATCCCTTCGCATCAAGAATGATGGCGTGGGTGTTGTAATAGGCGCTCCTGTCGTCCGTCGCCCGGACGGGCAGGAAGCCGATGATCAGAAATATGGAAATGATCCCCCCGGCAAGGAGTGTTTTCCGGTATTGCCTGTTCCGGAAGGAAGAAAGCGTCTCCATAATTCCCAGTGCGGCAAAAGGAATGAGAATCACGGCCATCGGCAGCCGGTAACGGCCGGTGGTGAAAAAGGCGACCAGTGTCAATCCGTAAAGGAGCAGGGTGGTCATAAGCAGCCGGCTCCTGTCGTTTCTGACGCCGCGCAGGATGAATCCCGCCATTCCGAGGGGGAGGATGAGCCAGAAACCGACGAAGGGAAACCTGAAGAGCGGGACGAAACGGCTGACGAAATCGATGTCGTAATGGTCGCAGGCTTCAAAACGATTGAACACAGCGAGGGTCTTCTGCATACCTTTCCAGGCGAATTCAGCGGGTTGTGAAAGCGCCGAGTGGATGACTTCTTTTGTCCAGTGCGAGGACGCCTCTCCGGGAGACAATTTCCTGCCTTCGCGGCGGCTTGCCTCGATGGTAAAATGGATGCCCTGTTCAAACGGGGACGACGAGGCGAAGGGTACAGGCCGGTAGTAAGGATCGGGATTTTTCAGGTTATTGCCCAGGTACAGGTTGAATCCCGCCTGGGACGTGGTCAGGGCGAACTCTCCTGCCACGCGGATGTTGCGGATAACGAACGGAGAAACAGCAAGAGACACGCCCAGAACATAAAGCAAAAGGCCGATGAATATCTTCTTCAGCGGAGCCCCGTATTTCTTCCCGTACCAGAGAATCAACAGTGGGAAGACCGGAATCAGGACAACCGCGTTTGGCCGCACATTCAGGAGAAGCCCGGCTGCAATGCCGAGAGACGCCGTCATGCAGGATAACCGGTATTTTCGGAACAAAAGGGTGATTCGAGCACTCAGCCCGGCCGGACCGGGCGGCATTCCGCAAGGATCATCCTGTCTTAAAGCCGTGACCGCAAGGTAGCAGGCAAGGGCAAAGAGCGCCGCGGCAAGGGTCTCTTTGAGGGGCACAATACTGTAGAAGATGAAGGGTTTGTAGAGGGCGGCCATCAGGCAGGCGAGAAGACCCGTCCGGCGGTCGGCGATGGCGCTGCCCAGTAGATACACTGTCCAGCAGACAAAAACCCCGAAGACGATGTTCAGAATCCGGATATAGAAGACGTCCGGTGAAAACAATCTGTAAATGCCGGCGGAGAGATACGCGAACAGGGGGGAAAATTCGTATACTGTTTTGGAAGTGAACGACCCATCGGCGATTTTTTTCGCCCATTCATGGTAGATACGCTCATCCCACAGGAGAAAATCAAAATAGACGCTTCCGGACAGATCCTTCAGGGCGGCCGCTCTCAAAAGAAGGGCCAGAAAAAGAATGCCGGAGAGGAAGGCAAGGCTGTTTCGTTCCCAGATGGAGACGGAACGATCGGGTGGCGGCGTGTCCGGCCGGGGGACTTTTTTCTTCTTACCCATGAACGGTCATTCCGACTTGGGAAAAATGTCATTCCCGCCCCCGACAAGTACTTTCGAGGGCAGGCTCCAGCGGGAATCCAGAATTGACGACCTCGCAAAAAGTCAAGAATTCCCTCCACCTCAACGGGGGAGGGTTAGGG
>CAZIQY010000102.1:0-8028 GCA_964541605.1 uncultured Syntrophaceae bacterium
ACGAGGTCGTAGCCGTCGATGTCCCCGGCCTCGAGCGCCTGACGGCGGGCCACCAGCCGAGCGGCATTACGGCAGAGGCATCCTCCGCGAAAGTCCGCATGCACCTGGAAACGGCCCGCAGAGGTCGCAGCGGAAAACAACACCCCGATCAGATCGCCTTCTACGGCGGAACCTTTACCGGCATGGAACGACAGGAACAGCGGCGCCTGCTGGACCTCTCCGAACCATTTCTCCGGGGCGGAATGGTAGATGGCATCCGGATCTCGACCCGCCCCGATGGAACCGACACCGAACTTCTCGACGACCTGAAGGCCCGCGGCGTCAAAACAGTGGAGGTGGGGGCACAATAGCTGGATGACAAAGTTCTCCTCTGTTCGCGACGGGGCCACTTGGCGGCCGATGTAACCCGGACGGTCCTTCTTCTGAAAGAGAAAAAACTGGAAACGGGAATTCACCTGATGGTTGGTCTGCCCGGAGACGGCCCGGAGAGTTTTGCCGCAACCGTGGGAAAAACGATCGCCCTTAGGCCCGATATGGTCCGGATTCACCCGACCCTCGTTCTGAAGGACACCCCCCTCGCCGAAAAATTTCAAAGCGGAGAGTACAGCCCGCTGAGCCTTCCGGAGGCGGCTGAACTTTGCAGGAATGCGCTGAGGGCATTTGCCCGCGCCGGGATCCCGGTCATTCGACTCGGTCTCCAGACGACCCGGGAAATGGAAGAGCCGGGGGCCATTGTTGCCGGCCCTTTTCACCCGGCCTTCCGTTCACTCGTCGAAACCGCCCTCTTCCTGGAGATGGCCATCGCGCTTCTCTCACATGTCAGAGGAAAGGACGGCAACCCGGAATTTTCCTCTCTACAGAACGGATTTGCCTGCTCCCCGCCCCGCTTTACAGTCTCCCCGGCGGATGTCTCGAGTCTGCGCGGACAGAAAAACGAAAATATGGCTTCCCTGAAGAAACGCTTTCATTTGCAAGAGATCCACATCGGATCCGACGCTGACCTGCCCCGGCTAACCCTCGTCCTGACGGCGGGCGGGAAACGACTGCAAACGGATCTCACCAGAAGAATCAGCATTCCCCCAGTCGAGCGGCCGTAGAAAGAGGCCCGCGAAAATCATTGTCGAATTGAAACGTTGAAGGGCGGAGTTCTCAGCAAACAGGGATGCCCGGCTATTGGATGTTTGGCTTATGTCTGTATCGTTCACTTTTCTCGCCCTGAAGAAAAAAACAGATTGCGAGGACGTGGCCGCCGCGTCGCCTCCGGAATACGCGAAGAAAGCAATCAAACCGGAGTTGGAGGAGGAAGAGGCGGACGACAACGTCCTCACCCGGGAAGAGGCGTGGGCGGAAATCGAGAGACAAAAGAAGAACAATGCGGCGCTCCTCGGCAAGTGGAGCAGTCCCGATGAACCAAAGCTGCTCGTCAAGGTGGCGATGGGTTTCCTCGGCGCCCCCTACCGCCTGGGAGGTTCCTCCGTCACGGGAGTTGATTGTTCCGGATTCGTGAAGAAGATCTATCAGTTCTTCAACATTGACCTCCCCCGGACGGCCTTCGAGCAGTCTCATGTCGGAATGCGTGTTGCAAGGCACGAACTGGCCGAGGGGGATCTCCTTTTTTTCAATACGAGAAAGACCTTCGGTCACGTCGGGATCTACATCGGCAACAATGAATTCGTCCACGCATCCTCGCGAAAAAAGGGTGTCCGTGTGGACAACCTCAATACGCCCTATTACGACCGGCGTTTTATCCGGGCCGTCCGCCTCAAGGGAAACGATGGCGGCCTGTAGATCTCCGGCGGAAATCTTCCGGTCGATTCACGGTAAGAACCCCCTATGGATCGCGAAGCCTTTGTGGATTTTTTTCGCGATTCTCCTGTTGCCGGCGCCCCGCCATCTCCTCCCCACCGAGACCCCTTTCCGCTGTTTTTAGTCTATCTCCACCCGTAAAACGGATTACGAGATTTTCCTTGACTTTCAAGGCTGCCAATCGTAGACTTACAACAACAGGTGTTTTGTATAAAATATCCATAGACCAACCCTTTGAAGAGGGGCAGGTTCTTACGAACTTTTCCTAAGGAGTTTGACCTCCAATGCGACTCCATTTTCAAAGAGATATTGAAGAGAATCCGATAACAGGCCATTTCCCCGGCCGGAATCTCCATTATCTTGGTCCCGCATCCGAACTTCTTTTTGATCTGTTCAATGATATTTGTCGTGCGCAGCGAGATCCATTTTTACGCATGCATCATCGCTGTCATGTATTTCCCGACAGCCTCTCTAATATCCAACCGAATCATCTCGAAAAGATGTTCCGGCCGCTCCTGAATCTTTTGGTAAATCTCCGCAATCTCCGATACCGTCACTTCCAACATCATGTCGCCTTCTCCTTCTTTAATCAGCCGGAATTGAATCGGCTATAAGACACTGCGGCAAGTAATTGGTAACGTAGAATTTAGGAGACCTGAGCCGTAATAAAAAGTAATTGCCCTCCGATATGGTATTTATGTTTCGTCGAAAACAAAATCCATAGGAGGAGGGCAATATGGGAGTAACCCCACGGGGAAAGGATATCACCATCGAATTTGAGTGTCAATTCAGAGTTGGTTTGCAAGACAGCGATTTTTCGTCGATCATGAAGGCATTTCTTATGTTATTGCCACAGTTGCTGGAGGATTTTTTTCAGAAAGTGCTTGTCGGTTTCGGCGAGTATGAGATGGGGTTGAAGAAAAAGTCTTTTGCCTGCAAATGTTGCGGCAATGACGCCGAATTTGTGTGGAAGACGCGACATGGGAAGGCAACGACGATTCTCACCTGGTTCCGTTGGATAACTCTCAAGCAATTACAGGTGCGGTGCAAGCGGTGTGGCAGCAAGCAAAATATCACCCGGATGTTGCTCGGCATGGAGCCGAAGAAGAGGGTTCCCGATGAAACGCGGCGCAAGTTGGCCCTGATGGGAGCCTTGACGTCCTATCGGGTATCGGCGAAGATCGGCAAGATGTTCGGGTGGGCTGTGGACAGGATGACGATCTGGAAGTCGGTGCAACAGATTGGCGCCAAGATGGATTTCGTTTTGGACGGGAATGAAGAGGCTCGCGGGGAAGCGGATGGAACCGGTATTGGGATTACCGGGATTCCCAAACGCGGTAAAGAGCTGAAGATATTGGTTCAGTACAAGAAGGGAGGCGGAATCAGGGTTGCAGGTATTGATATCGGCAATTACAATGGTTCCTGGGAGAAGCTGTTTCAAAAGAGTCTGGAGGTGATCAAGGGATTTAAACGCCCCTTTCTCCTTTTGATCGACGGTGACACCTCAATTTTAGAAAGCCTGAAAGGAAAGGTCACGATCCTTATTCAGCGCTGTTTGTGGCATATTCCCTACCAGGCGCAGTATGTTTTATGGAAAGACGCCGTCAAACGAAAAAGCAAGGAATGGTTGCTTGTCGTGGCAGAGCTTATGGAGATATGCGCGATTCGCCCCTTGGTTGACTGCCAGGATACGATTCAGGCGATGATCGCATCCAAGCGGAGGCGATTGGAAAAGACCATCGCGTATTGCCGGGAAAAAGGATTTACGCACACAGTATCGTATCTTGAGAATGCCAATGGCGATATGTTTACGGCTATAGAAAATCGGTTGGAGGGCAAAACAACGAGCCGGGTAGAACGACTGTTTCGGACGGTGAACATGAGGGTCAATGTGAGCAAGTGGAGTATGGAAGGGGCGCTTAACGTCACCAGGGTGCGCCTCGCCTATTACTACAACGGGTTTGATGCATAAGAATGGTACACCAGCGACGGAATGGAGAGCATTATTCCAGGTCTCCTATTGACAACGCTACCAATTATCTGCAAACCTGTCAACCTGCTTGAAGAGCCAGATGCGGGAAATCTGCAAGTCCGGTTATGTAAAGGGCCGGGGCCAACGGATACAGGGTTGAAATACTGTAGCACCGCCGGAAAATCAGGCGCAAACGGAGAAAACAAACCTCAACCTGTTGTATCGAGAGAAACCGGGCTACTTGACTCTAAAACCATTCACTATGTGAAAGGAGGCGATTCTGTGGGAATTATCGTTAAGCATGCGAGAGAAGACTGGCGATGTCGCAGCAGAGAATACGAGAGACGCATGGTCAATGCCAAACCGATCACGGAACAAGGCAATAGCAAGATCGTCGATTCCTCCCGCGCGATTGCCCTTCTAGAGGCGATCATTTGCCCGGGTGACCGGGTGGCTTTGGAAGGGAACAACCAGAAACAGGCCGAGTTTTTAGCCGATTGCCTCTGCAAAGTGGACATAGCGAAGGTCAACCGGCTTCATATGGTGCAATCGGTCATCGCCCTGCCTTCGCACTGTGAAATCTTCGCGCGCGGGATCGCGGCAAAAGTCGATTTTTCATTCTCCGGGCCTCAGGCCACCCAGGTAACACGCCTGGTCAATGAGTCGAAGATGAAGATCGGGGAGATCCACACTTATCTGGAACTTTTTTCACGGTACTTCCTTGATCTCACACCCCAAGTCGCACTGGTTGTCGGTGTTATGGCGGACAAAAACGGTAACCTTTATACGGGTCCCAACACGGAGGACACGCCCGCCATCGTGGAGGCGACCCATTTCAAGCAGGGCATCGTCGTGGCCGAAGTGGAAAAAGTGGTGGAAAAGCTCCCGAGGGTAGATATCCCGGGAGACTGGATCGATTTCGTCATTCCCACGGGAAAACCCTGCTTCATCGAGCCTCTTTTCACCCGGGATCCGGCGAAGATTCGCGATATGCATGTCCTTATGGGCATGATGGTGATCAAGGGAATCTATGGAGAATATGGCGTACGCTCGCTGAATCACGGTATCGGCTACGCCACGGCGGCCATCGAGTTGCTTCTTCCCACTTATGCCGAACGGCTCGGTCTCAAGGGCAAAATCTGCACCCATTGGGCTCTTAATCCCCATCCCACAATGATCCCTGCGATTGAATCCGGTTTCGTGGAATCGATTCACTGCTTCGGTTCCGAGGTGGGTACGGAGGACTATGTCTCGGCTCGGCCCGACATCTTTTTCGTCGGCCCCGAAGGAAAACTCCGGTCGAACCGTGCCTTCTGCCAGGCCGCCGGGCACTATGCTGTTGACGCTTTTGTGGGCGCAACACTCCAGATCGACCGGTACGGCAATAGCTCTACCGCCGTAGCCGATCGTATCGCCGGCTTCGGCGGCGCGCCAAACATGGGCTGTGACGCGCCCGGCCGGCGCCATTCGAGCGAAGCCTGGATTAAGGCCGGTCAAGAGAACGGCATGCGGCCGGGCCTCATCGGCGACATGCCCCGTGGTCGCAAGCTCGTGGTCCAGATGGTCGAGACCAGAGGGCCTAAGGGGATCCAGTGTCTCGTGGACAGGCTCGACGCCTGGGAGCTGATGAAACGGGCCGGCCTCAAGGTCCCGCCGGTCATGATCTACGGCGACGCGGTCACTCATATCGTCACCGAGATCGGGGTGGCCTACCTGAACAGGTGCGCCAACCTTGAAGAGCGAGAGGCGGCCATCAAGGCAGTGGCCGGCGAAACGGACCTCGGCAAGCAGGCGAACCCCCAAGAGACGGCGGGCCTGAGAAAAAGAAGGGTCGTTCAAACTCCGGAAGACCTGGGGATCGATCTTGCCCAGGCGAATACGTCGCTGCTGGCGGCCCGTTCCATGGAGGATCTGGTGGAATGGTCCGGCGGCCTCTACAAGGTGCCTGAACAGTTTAAATAGTAAACAGCGGGATTTTGTCAAAACAACAAAACCAATGAAAGGGAGGTAGCGAAATGGACTTTTTAACAGGGATGGCTTACTGGGGAATCTTCTTGCTGGTCATTATCAATACGATCATCGTGGCGAGGATGAAAGTCGTATTTCCCAAAGAAGAAAAAGAAGAGGAGGAGGCAACGGAAAAAGAAACCTGCAGAGCCGGCTAATGACAAAATTATGTAACCATCGAATCGCGCGGTAATTTTCGCATGGGATCCTACTTACTGACTTACTGAATTTTTAAAAAAGAAGGAGGAAGTAAAATGGATTATCTGGCCAAAAATGGAGTTATATTGTTGGTTATGATTGTCTATGTCGCTTTTTGTCTTTTGATCGGTCAGTGGTTCAAAAAAAGAGCCGCTACGGGTGTGGGTGCCTTCTATGTTGCAAAAAGGGAGATCCCGGGATGGGTAATCGCCCTTGCCTTTTTTTCCACGTTCATCAGCACGAATACGTACGTCGGCCAGGCAGGCTATTCGTTCAAGGCGGGTCTTTCCTGGGCCTGGGTGGGTGTTTACTGGGTGATCTTCTGTATGATTTCCTGGCTTGCGATGGGTAAACGGATGAGAATCCAGACGGCCAAATTGAAGTCATTTACCATACCGGATTACTTCGATTATCGCTATCAGAGCCCCATGTCAAAGGCGCTGCGGATCTTTGCGGCGGCCGTCATATTGTTTGCCACGCTCTGGTACATGGTGGGAATCGCAAAAGGTTGCGCCCATCTGCTGCAATCCACTTTGGGTATTCCCTATGTGTGGGGCGCCTTCCTCGTCATCGGTATCACCGCCGTGTATACGATCATGGGCGGGATGTACAGTGTCCTGTGGACGGATGCCTTGCAGGGCATCATCATGTTTTTTGTCGCGATCATCATGTTTATGGTGCCGTTCCTTTTCGTGGGCGGCGTTGGTCCTATCATGGACAGTCTCGTTCATACCACCCATCTGACTGCGGCAGGGAAACCTATGGGTGACGGCCTGGTCACGTTCTGCACTCTCGTTTCCTTTGCGTATATCACCGGGATCGGATTGTCCGTCGGGATGAAGCAGATCTCCGAACCCCGATGCCTGATCCGTTTCTACTCGATTGACAACGAAAAAAGCATGAAGTTTGCGATGATTGCGACCCCGATTTTACTGGGAATTTCCCTGGCATGCGTCTTCGGTATTGGCGCCCTGTGCCACGGCATGGCCACAGACGCTGAATCGGCCTATCTGGTCAAGCATACGGACGAAGTCATCGGGTGGATGTTGACGAAATTCGGCAGTCCCCTGGTCACGGCGATCGTTCTGGCGGGACTGTTCGCCGCGGGGATGTCTTCGTTTGCGGCCGTTCTCATTATTGTGGGCACGGCATTCGTGGGGGACATCTGGTCGGTATTGAAACCCATGGCCCCGCAACAACAGGTCTTGCGGACCAAATGGTTCATGGTCTTCTATGCTGTTCTCGTGTTTCTTTTCACCCTCCGCCCGATTGCAGGCATCGTCGAATTAACCGCGTTCTCCGGGGCCGTTTTTGCAGCCAGTTTCTTCCCGGCCGTATTCGGTGGTCTCTATTGGCGCTGGGGAACCGGAAAAGCCGCGCTCTATTCCATGATCATCGGGATCGTGGGCTGCGTGGTGTGGAGGTTCGGCTTCCGGCAACAGTATGCGTCTTTGAAGGATATTACCGAGATCATACCGGCCTTCATTGTTTCGATAATCGCCTATGTGATTATCAGCCGAATGACCAAGAGCGATTTGCCGTCCAAGGAACACCTGGACAGTGTCTTTCATGACCCGGCGGCGGCCCGCAAAGGGGCCTGAAACGACCGAAGGAGGTCTGCGATGAGGCACGCTTTGGAAGAAGTCCGGGTTATCGATCTCAGCCATGTCCTGGCAGCGATTGATATTGATTGATAAGACATTGCTTCTGACGGTACGGAGTATAGAAGCGTAGTTTTCTCAAGTCAAGTGGTAATTTTCACCTTGTCAAGAGCAAATAGAATTGTCCGGTTTTGTAGCAAATGAATTGTCCGCTTTTTCTGTTCAAGAAAGGATTCCTTTTTTGAGCAGGAGGTGAGCGGCGGACTTACGCATACCTCTGAACGGGAGTTATCCACAGCCATTCTCCCGCAGCCCTTGCGGAGCAGGGGGAGATGGTTGTGGGTAACTCCGTCAGGCCGCTTTTTTTGTCTCTTTGAGCTTTCCCCTCGGGTCATAATCAGCCAATTTTCGTGGACCGTAGAAGATGGCGAGCGAACCTTCGAG
>CAZIQY010000102.1:8038-8950 GCA_964541605.1 uncultured Syntrophaceae bacterium
ATGGACCTGTACCCTGACCCTGACGTAATGGCAGCGATAACGATTTGCGGGGATTTGAAGGGTCATTCCCTCGAAGCTAACGCAGTTGTCGGCGCTGACCGTCCGCTCGTCTTGCTGACAGAGGATGTCATCCAGGTTTCCCCCCGTCCAGGGAACGAACGCTGATCCTTCTTCAGGAGCCGGCTGCATGAACTCGGCGTTGAACGCGGGCAGATACGTCTGGGCCAGATAACGATTGGCGGCATCCATATCGGTGATCCCATGAAAGGCCAACTCTTTGACAAGACGGTCCTGATGAGTCTTAAAGGCCCTCTCGCTCCGCCCCCGAGCCTCGGGAGAATAGGCGGCGATCATCTGAATCCCAAGGTGTTTCATGGCTCGACCAAACTGAGTCAACTGTGTTTTGCTGACCTTCCCACCTTCTTTGGGTGTAAACCAGTAGTGACTTCCCCGGTCCGTGTAGAGGGAACTGAATAACCCCCTTTGAACAATCACATCCCGTACCCCTTGAAAACTGCTGGCCGTCCCTTCCTCTTCCACAAAAAACATCGAGTAATGTTCACTGGTCGCATCATCCATCGTCACAATCAAATCCCACATCTTGCCGGGAACCCATTCATGCCTGCTGCCGTCTTGATGCAGCATCATCCCCGACAAGTGAGCCCGCTCTCGCCGTATACGATGAACGCCCTGTTTGGCCGACCTCAAAACCAAACCCTTCGATTGAAGTGTGTTTTTCACCCAACTGTAACTACGCTTGCCTCCGTCCCGCTGATACCAACTGTAAAAATGCTTCACGTTCCAGCCCCGATAGCGACTGCCATAGCGCTCAGAAACCGCCATCACCTCATCCACCGGCGCACGACGAAATGAAGCCTGTGTCAAACGCTTGTCCGACAAACCCTCTATCCC
>CAZIQY010000103.1:0-8709 GCA_964541605.1 uncultured Syntrophaceae bacterium
TATCAAGGCGATCTTGAAACGGATGGGTTTGTCCAGTGACGTCATCCGGAAAGTACGTTTGCAAAGTATATCATTTGCCGGCATGATGCCGGCGTTACGTCCCGCCCAGCTTTTTCAGCAGCCTCAATAGATAGCTTGTCCCAAGCTCAATTCGCAACCGCATTATTCGTTAACTGCTAAGATTTTAAGCATATTGAAATATCAATATATATCATCTACTTACGAAACTACTATACAATTATTGTATAGTTAGTATTCAAAAAGCCACTTTCCCATTAAATGATAATATATAATTATAACAAGCATATATAAGCGAAGGTCTGGTTGGCACGGCTTGTGCTTATATTATAGTTAAAAACAGAAAACGCGAAGAAATAATTTTGCAGGAGGATTAAAGAGATGAACACACAAGTGAAGGTATTATTGGTAGACGATGAGGCGTCGGTTCGTCGCCAACTGGCGATCGGCCTCATGCAGAGCGGGTTCGATGTGGAGGATTGCGAAGACGGTCTTTCGGCTTTGAAGAAGATCGAAACAGCGGAAAGGAACAAGTCGCCCTACCACTTTATCGTCACAGACATCCGGTTGCCGGACGTCAACGGTCTGAAGCTCTTACAGGTGATCAAGAGCAAGTATCCGGAGTTGCCGGTGGTTGTAATATCCGGTTATGGCGATGAGCGAACGAAGATGAACGTGGCGGACAATTTCGGCAATGCGTACCTCGACAAGCCTTTCGATGTCACCGATCTGGAGGCGACATTCAAGAGGATCGGGCTACCGGAGAAAGAGGAAGCGGATATCAGGCCGTGGGCTGCGGTGGAGCATCGGCAGGTAAGCGCCTATGTGTTTATTCGCGGCTCTTCGGACGCGGACCTGAACAATATTTACACCAGCCTCTATTTTGCCGACGGGGTGCTGTATTGCGACGCGGTGATAGGCGAGGGGGCCGGTGAATGGGACATCGTTATTCTGGTTCAGGCGCCGGACAAAAAAGGCATCGAAAAATTCGTAAAGACGCAGGTTCAGTCGCTCAAGGGTGTCAAGGACGCGGAAATTCATCATGCCGAGCGTCCGTGGCTGGGAGAGGATATCGAGTCATTCATAAAGAATTACGAGCGAATGAACGCGATGGAAAAGCCCGGCGAGGAGTTGGGGGACAAGAGGAACCGCCGTAGGGTGTCCGCTTACGCTATGATTGAGATAGACCGTTCTCAACTTGTCCAGTTATACTCCAAGCTTTATTTCACCGACAACATTGTCTACTGCGATGCGACCGACAGCGGCAACATGATGATCCTCTTCGTCCAGGCCCAGGATTTCGACCAGATACGCAGGACGATAGCGAACGAAATTCGCACTCAGCCCGGCGTACTCAGAGTGAAGATGATGAATATAGTTGAAATAATTACAATGTAATCGGGAGAGGAGAGGAAGAGTGGAATTAATAACCAAACCCATCATTGAAACCCCTCTGCCGGCATTCGGCAGGATGTTGTGGAGGTACCGTGGCGAGCCTGGGATGCTGATACCGCTTCTCCAGGCCGCCCAGGACACTTACGACTACATACCACCTCTCGCGATCGAGCAGATAGCAGAGGTCACCGGCATACCGTCAAGCGAGGTGTACGGGGTAATAACGTTTTACACGCAATTCCGCCTTCAACCGCTGGGCAAATATCTCATAAAGATGTGCAAGGGAACCGCGTGCTATGTTTCCAACGCGGTAATGATAGCCCAGACAATAGAGGATGAACTTGGAATCGGCCCCGATGAAAATACACCAGACAATCTGTTCACTTTCCAGGTGGTCGCCTGTCTCGGCTGCTGCAGTCTTGCGCCGGTGGTCATGATAGGTGAACAGACGTACGGAAAGCTTACGCCCGATAAACTTCGCAGGATTCTTCGCCAGTATAAAAGAGATGGCAAAGCTGCCGGAGCTGACAATTAGAAATGTGATTGTGGCTGAGCGCCTATCGGGCACATGGCACCCCCCAAAGTTAGATTCATATATTGGAGGAAAAAATGTAATGGAGGATCGTATGCAAGGAGTGACGATTGGGCTCGCCTCCTGCGGTATAGCTGCAGGAGGTCTTGCTGTTTATGAAAAGTTCGAAAAACTTCTCGATCCGGCGAAAGATAAAGTAATCCTCAAACAGACCGGTTGCGTCGGCATGTGTTATCGAGAACCGCTTGTTGAGATAACCGATAACGGAAAAAAAAAGATTTTATATGGAGAAGTGACTCCGGAGCGCGTAGACAGAATAATAGAAGAACATCTTCGGGGCGGAAAAGTTATAGAAGAATGGGTAGTTGAGGACATTGACTTTGTAAAGAAGCAGAAGCGGATAGTCCTTCGCAATTGCGGAGAAATAGACCCTTTCAGCCTTGATGCTTACATGGAAAGGGAAGGTTATGGTGCTCTGGGAAAATCTGTTAAAGAATACACTCCGGAACAGGTAATCGAGATCATCGCTGATTCCGGCCTGCGTGGTAGGGGAGGAGCGGGGTTTCCAACCGGCACGAAGTGGCGGTTTGCCCGCGCATCGAAAGACGAGCATAAATACCTTATATGCAACGCCGACGAAGGCGATCCGGGTGCCTTTATGGATCGGAGCGTTCTTGAGGGAGACCCTCACTCGGTCCTGCAGGGTATGGCAATCGCTGCTTATGCCATTGGAGCAGATCAGGGCTATGTGTATGTGCGGGCGGAATATCCGCAGGCGGTCAAACGGCTTCGTCTCGCCATCGCCCAGGCTGAAGAAAGGGGTTTTCTTGGGCATAATATCTTCGGCAAGGGCTTTAATTTTTCGATCAAGCTCAAGGAAGGGGCGGGAGCGTTCGTCTGCGGTGAGGAAACTGCGCTGATTGCGTCCATCGAAGGCAAGCGCGGAATGCCCCGTGTCAGACCTCCTTTCCCGGCGGAAGCGGGACTTTGGGGACATCCCACCTGCATAAATAACGTTGAAACACTCGCCAATATTCCCTGGATCATCATGAACGGATCCGCCGCCTATAAAGTTTATGGAACGGAAAAATCGAAAGGCACCAAGGTATTTGCGCTGGCGGGCAAGATAAAGCGCGGCGGGCTTGTGGAAGTTCCCATGGGCATGACCCTGAACGAAGTCATCTACGAGATAGGAGGCGGCACAAAATCGGGAGGACCGTTCAAGGCGGTGCAGATGGGAGGCCCCTCCGGTGGATGCATTCCGTCCACATTGGGGAAAACACCCATTGATTATGAAAACATAACCGCTACGGGAGCGATCATGGGGTCCGGTGGCATGGTGGTTATGGATGAAACCACATGCATGGTGGATGTTGCCAGATTCTTTTTGACTTTCACCCAAAACGAGTCTTGCGGAAAATGCACTTTCTGCCGCATAGGCACCAAGCGAATGCTCGAAACACTCGAACGGATTTGTATGGGCCGGGGCGAGGAAAAAGACCTGACAATGCTTGCGGAACTGGGCGAGCAGATAAAGACAAGCTCGCTTTGCGGCCTGGGCCAGACGGCGCCGAATCCCGTGCTCACCACTCTGCGTTATTTTTACAACGAGTACGAGACGCACATAAAGGACAAGAAGTGTCCCGCCAAGGCCTGCCTGGCGCTGGTGGATTTTTTCATTAATCCCGAGGTGTGTAACGGCTGCGGCCTTTGCATGAAAAGCTGCGATTCAAAGGCCATCAGCGGCGAAAAGAAGACACCGCATGTAATTGATCAGAGCATTTGTGTAAAATGTGGCAAATGCATAACCATATGCCGTCAGAGCGCTGTGGAGAAGAGGTGAGGAAGATGCCTGAGAAAACAGATATTGAACGTACTCGACTCCCCGTGGAATTAAAGATCAATGGCCGGACAATAACAGCCCGGCCCGGCCAGACAATCCTGGAAGTCGTTCGTGAGCAGAAGCTTGATGACATACCGAGCCTTTGCCATGACCCGAAACTCGAGCCTTTCGGTTCCTGTTTTGTGTGTGTGGTGGAGGTCAAGGGCGCCAAGGGTTTTATTCCTTCATGCACCACGCGCATAAGGGACGGAATGGAAGTAACCACCAGAAACGAGAAAATATATTACGCGCGGAAAAGCGCGCTCGAACTGCTCCTTTCCGATCATTATGCCGATTGCATATGCCCCGCGCAGAATAATTGCCCGGCGGGGGTGGATGTTCAGGGATACGTAGGCCTTGCAAAGCTGGGGCACTATGAGGAAGCGCTGCGGCTTATCAAAGAAAAGAACCCGCTGCCGGTAATATGCGGTAGGATTTGTGTGCGCAAGTGCGAGTTGAAATGCCGCCGGAATGACGTGGACGAGCCGGTCGGCATAAACTATGTGAAACGTTTCATCGTGGAACATTCGAACCACGATCTTATCAAACCTGAGGTAAAACCGCCCACAGGCAAGAAAGTAGCGATAATTGGTGGAGGCCCTGCGGGACTTACTTGCGCAAATTATCTTGCATTGCAAGGTCATTCGGTAAAGATTTTTGACGCAATGCCGAAACTCGGCGGAATGCTTCGCTACGGTATTCCCGAGTACCGTCTTCCGAAGGCCGAACTGGACAATGAAATCGCCGAAATTATAAGCCTGGGCGTTGACGTTGTCACCAACAAAAAACTCGGAAAAGATTTCACACTGGAAAGCCTTAAGAAACAGGATAAATTCGACGCGGTGTTCTTGAGTCCCGGCGCGCCGATAGGCTCGAAACTGGGTGTTCCCGGCGAGGACGCCGAAGGCATCGAATCGGCCCTTGATTTTCTGTGCGACAGCGTGCTTAAAGGCCCGCGCAAGCTTCATGGGAAGGTTGTGGTCGTAGGAGGAGGAAACTCGGCTATAGACGCCGCTCGAACCGCAGTCCGCAGCGGCGCTCATGAAGTGACCCTCCTTTACCGACGCACCCGCGCCGAGATGCCTGCGCATCACGAGGAGGTTGACGCAGCAGAAAAGGAAGGGGTCCGGCTGGAAATTCTGGCCGCTCCAACGGAAGTTATTGCCGAAAAAGGGCGCCTGAAAGCTTTGAAATGCATCAGGATGGCGCTTGGTGAACCCGACCAGAGCGGAAGGCGTAGCCCAGTACCGATAAAAGGCTCGGAATTCGAATATCCGTGCGATTTTGTCTTTTGCGCCATCGGCCAGCAAACCGATAAGACTATTTTCAACGTTGATCCGGAAGAACAACGGCCGGCGGTAAGCAGACGCGGCACTATAACAGTTGATGATTCCGTAATGACGACAAACCTGCCGGGGGTTTTTGCAGGCGGCGACGCAGTGACGGGGCCTGCCGTTGTCATTGACGCAATAGCTCACGGGCGCCGCGCCGCGGAAGCTATTCATCATTACCTGACCAAGGGGAAAGTTGAAAAGCCGAAGTGGACTTTTATCAGCGGACGAGACGTGTTTGGCAAGATTCCCGAGCGCATGTACGAGGAGGTTCCTCGAATACCGCGACAACATCTGCCGGAACGGGAGCCTGAAATAAGAAGGCGCGATTTCGAGCAAGTGGAGCTTGGACTCCCCAGGCCGGAAATGGAACTGGAAGCGAGCAGGTGCATGGAATGCGGCTGCAAAGCACAATTTTACTGCGATCTACGCAGATACGCAACCGATTACAACGTAGACATAATGAGATTATCGGGCGCAGTCCGTCGTCATAAGGTGGACAGCAGCCATCCATTGATCACGTTTGACCCGAATAAATGCATTCTTTGCGCAAGGTGTGTGCGGACATGCGCTAACGTGCTGAGCCAGTCGGTACTTGGTTTTGTGGAGAGAGGGTTTAATACGACGATCAAACCGTCGTTGGGTAGGCCTCTGGCGGAAAGCCCGTGTATATCCTGTGGCGCGTGTATAGAAACCTGTCCGACCGGCGCGCTGACGGCCAAGCTGCCTTATGGGAGGCAAGGACCGTGGAAATCGGAAAAGTTCCAATCGGTGTGCTCCTTCTGCTCCCTGGGCTGTTCCATTGACATCAATAAAGTGACGGACGGGATTCTCTGGGCAACTTCGCCGGCAATATCCGGCCCGGACGAAGGAGACTTATGCTTCAAGGGGCGATTTGGAACTGGATTGATACAAAGTTCGGAACGGCTCAGCAAACCTCTCATCAGAAAAAACAATCAACTTGTGGAAGCCGGTTGGGATGAGGCAATCGGCGAAGCGGCCCGCCTTCTGGCGGACGTCCGGGACAGATATGGGTCGGAATCGGTCGCCGTACTGGCTCAACCTCGAATGACATTGGAAGAATGCTATCTGGCCGGCAGGCTGTCTCGCGCCGCTTTGGGTACAGACAAGATCGGAACCTTCGGCCAAGTATTCAAAGGCGGAATTCGGAATGATCTGGACGATATTCTTGGAGAGACCTCTTCCACATGCTTCCGGGAAGATATCAACACCGCCGACACTCTGCTTTTAATAGGGGCTGACCCCTCAAAAACTCATCCGGTGTTAGGCATGTCATTACGCCGGGCGGTTAGAAAGGGCGCAAAACTGGCGGTGCTTAATTCGAGCAATATAGATCTCGCGCGGTACTCGAAACTGTGGCTTGATCCGCGCCGGGGAACAATGGGTATTTTGCTGGCCGGAGTATTGCGCCGGTTAATGGATCGCGGAGAACTCATCACGGAATCTCTAAGCAAAGTAAACGGCGAGATGAAGCTGTTAAGCGATTCACTGACAAATGCTACTATGGATGAAGTCTGCCGCGTCGCAGGCCTCGATCCTTCCAGGATTGATGACTTGGCCGAAATGCTGGCCGGCGGAAGAAAGATCGTGGCCATTTACGATCTGGATGACACACAGGAAAGGGCACAAGACGACCTCGCAATCCTGGCGCAATTGATGCTTCTTACCGGTCATATTTCACGGCCGGGCAGCGGATTGTTGTTGCTGCAATCGGACTACAACTCGGAAGGCGCCAGATTGGCAGGAATGAGAGAGGGTGTTTTGCCGGGCGGATATTCCATATCAAATGGCAAATTCCGCCGGAAAACCGGGAAATTATGGAAAGCAGATCTTGAAGGGATGGTTCGGGAAAACAGAAACAGTGTCTTCGGAAAACCATCATCGTCGCAAATCAGAGGTGCTCTTGTGATGCTTAATGATCTGCTCAATGATCCGGAGGCGCGGCAAATCTCCAGCAACCTGGAGACATTGGTTGTCGTAGATCACTTCCTCACGGAAACGGCCAAAGTGGCCCAGGTAGTGCTTCCGGCATCAACACCGGCCGAGACCGATGGAACGATGGTCAGATTTGATCGCCGGCTCGGAATTCTCACGAAGGTGACCCCACCGCCGGGAGGCTTGAGCACAGCGGAATTGATTTGCAGGCTCTCCAATGAGTTGGGGCACAGGATTCCAACATCGGACGCGACACAAGTGCGCCAGGAAATCTGGAAACTCTTGGAAATAACTCCGGAAGACGCGGAAAAGGCGCGTCAGGATGGCAAAATGTGGCCGTCTATCAAAGACTATCCGAAGATCAGGCATCTGCGAGCCGTTCAACTGTCCTCCAGGACAATGCATCCGGTCCACCTTTCTTACGCTACTCTCGACGGATATATTCAAAGGCGACTGGCGCAAATGGGGATTGATATATAGGAGCGGGAAAAGCAGGGTAAACTGAAAAAATGTATCAAGGATTTTACGTGATCGGTTGAAAAAAGAAAGTTACATTGAGAACGGTATCCATCTAAATTGAAGGCTCTTTATCTTCATGCGATTTTTCGGATTGCTGGCGTCCTCCGCCACGAGCCGGCGGTATCACATCAATCCCATAGTCTTTTAATTTATTGAGGAGCCCCACTCTTGATATACCGAGTATCTGCGCCGCCTGCGTCCGATTACCGCCGGTATATTCGAGAACCCGCTGAATGTGTTCGGCTTCAACCTTCGTAAGCGATTTCCGAACACTCGATGGAAGAGGCGCCACATGATATGCCACCGCTTTAACCAAATAGGGAGGTAAAGAACGTTTGGACAAAGTGTCCCCGTTTTCCAATACCACGGCGCCGGCGATAATATTTTCCAACTCCCTTATATTTCCAGGATAATCATACATCTCCAAGATATTCATTACATCTTTGGAGATAATCTCTATTTTTTTATTGTTAATTTTGTTGTGCTTTTCAAAAAAATGGTATGCGAGCAATTCCGTATCACCCTTTCGCTCTCTGAGGGGAGAAAGAAAAATCGAGCTTATATTCAGCCGGTAATAAAGGTCTCTGCGGAACCTTCCCTTCTCGATTTCCGCGCTCAAATCCTTATTTGTAGACGCAACGATTCTCACATCCGCTCCTCGCCGTTCCGTCGATCCGACTCTGAAATATTCCCTTTCCTGCAACACGCGGAGCAACTTTGCCTGAATCGGAAGCTCAAGCTCTCCAATTTCATCGAGGAACAAAGTGCCGCCGTTCGCTTCCTCGAAAAATCCGTTCTTAGACACTACCGCGCCGGTGAATGCGCCTTTTTCATGACCGAAAAATTCGGACGCGAAAAGCTCGGACGCAAAAACTCCCGCGTTCACGGCAATAATAGGCTTATCGTGGCGCCTGCTGATCTTATGAATAGCCTTTGCCACGATTTCCTTTCCAGTGCCGCTTTCACCCCATATCAGCACATTATTTTCACTTTCAGCTATCTGCTCCACCTTTTGGAGTATATGGACTGAACCCCTTACATTGCACAGATCAGGGCAATACAATTAGAGTATCCTG
>CAZIQY010000104.1:0-8180 GCA_964541605.1 uncultured Syntrophaceae bacterium
GGGTGGCTCACTTTTCACGACCGAAAATGGCTCACTTTGAAAAGACCGTTGACACCGCAATTAGAGTTCTACGTTATGTCAATTATTATCGATAGAAATGTTGTATGAATGGACCAAATTAGGAAAAAGCAGTTCAGGAAGACAAGAATACGCCATACCTTCCGAATAGGCAATATCCTATAACCGCGCCTTTCTCTCCGAATTCATTGCCCTGTCAAGATCGGTTTCTGTGCGGATAAGTATTTGTAATAAATCACCTTCAATAGAACCCTATACCTTTTTTCTTCTACCGTTTAGCTTCCCGGCGGCGGCATTTAAACTATTAACGTTTTCAATTTCGCATGTTTCTCAAATTTCATCAACTGAAGAGGAAGCTCATCAACCACTTGGAAATTTTTCTTACATCTGCGTATCATTTCAAATTTACCGCTGATTTTTTGCACCATCTTTTCATTGACATACGGATGCGGTTTTCCTATACTCGCCTTCCATAAAAGCAAACTCCCATAGATAATTTTGAATGCCCCGTTATGCAGAATCCACTTTTTCCATCCCTATCAGAAAAGGACAAAAGGTTCAACGAAATCCTTGCCGGCGGCGCCGAGACAAGGCTTCTGGAGTCATTCGTAGGCATCAACATCACGGAGCTTCTCTTTCGCTCTGAAATCCTGTCCGGCGACAAAATAGCGGAGGCGCTCAATCTCCACCCCTTCAGGGTGCAAAAGTGGCTTCATCTCCTCAGTCTGATAGGACTTCTGGAAGAGAGGGATGAAGAGGTGGAGGGTAAAAAAGAGATTCTCTACGGTCTTTCCCCGCTTGGTTATGGACTGGTTGACGAAGACGGCAAAGTCTTCCCTTACACCGTCGACAAGATCCTTTTCTGGCAGGCCGTAGCCGGTCTGGATTTCATCTCCGTCCTGAGAGGCAAACCTTTGCCGCTCGCTGTCCGCTGGCCCCCCCGGACATTCGATTCCGCCTATCATCTTGAATGGTGGATGTCCTCCACGGCGGAGGGAGCGATCAAGGCGATTGAAAAAACCATCAACCTCGACGAATACAAGAAGATGCTGGATGCGGCCGGCGGCGACGGCACGATGGCCTGTCATTTTGCGAAAGAGCACAAGAATCTCCTGGTTACCATGTTCAACCTCCCCCATTCGGCCTATATGGCGCGCGAGAATATCGTCGCCAACGGCCTCGTCGAAAGAGTGTTCGTGGAAGAAAGGAACTTTCTTTCCGATAAATCCCTGCCGGAGGGATTCGACATCGTCCTTTGGTCCAGAGTGCTCTGTGACTGGTCTTCCGAGGTTGTCATCGGCCTTTTGAAAAAAACGTACCGCTCACTACTACCCGGCGGTGAAATCATTATCTGCGAACCGCTTATCGAGGGCAATGAAGACTTCATCATTGCATGGGAATTCAGGTATATCTTTTCCGATGATTTCGGCGTGGCCTGTTACAAGACGAGGAATGAATATGAATTTCTTCTACATGAGGCAGGATTCCAGGTATGCGGCTTTATCCCCGCCGATGATGAGAGTATCTACAGCGTCATCAGGGCAAAGAGATTATGAAGACTGAAGCGTGGAAAGAACACCTGACGCCGCGCAGGAGAGACGACCTGTTCGAACATCTTCTCTCCGGCGGAGCAAAAATCAAACTGCTCGAATCTTTTATTGACCTGGATTTGGGCGTGGTTCTCTGGGCCGGACCGCTTCCGGCTGAAGAAATCGGTAAAAAGCTCGTTCTGCAGCCGTACAGAGCCAGAAAATGGCTGAATCTGCTCCACCTGCTCGGTCTCCTCGAAAAGAAGTCGGTCAGGCAGGAAGGTTGTCCCGTAGACGAAATTTACGCTCTCACTCCTTTCGCAAGGTCGCTCTTTTCAGAAAACGGAAAATTGCCCCTGTATTATTCCAGCAAGGTTTCCTACTGGAAGAAAGCCGCGGCGCACGATATCTATGAAGCGTTGAAGGGGGAAGCTTTGCTCCAGATTGTCAGATGGCCTCCCCAGACCATCAAACAGGCGGCCGCCTACACGGACTGGATGAAAATATCGGCGGACATTGTCCTGGCCATTCTGCAGAAGGCCGTCGATTTCAGGAAATACTTCACCCTCCTTCATGTCGCCGGCGGCGATGGTTTCATTGCGTATCGCCTCGCGCAGCTTTATCCCGATATCTCCGTGACGGTTTTCAACCAACCCGCTTTTGCCTATCTGATCAAAAAAAATATTGAAAAAGAAGACCGTGTCGTGAATTTTACCGTGGTTGAAGGAGATGCATATGGCGAGGGCAGCCTGCCCGAAGGTTTTGCCGGAATTCTTTGGACAAGGATTTTCTCCGACCTGCCGGACGAAACCGTCCTGCAACTTTTGAAGAAAACCAGAAAAGCAATAAACGCAGACGGCAGGGTAATCATCTGTGAACCCATGACGGACGGCAATGAAGACTTCGTTCTTACATGTGAATTCAATTATTTATTTACCGATGATCTTGGTGCAAGACTGTTCAAGACAAAAAAGAAATACGAAAGTCTCCTGAAGGAAGCCGGCTTCAATGCCGTGGATTTCCACGAAGCCGGCGACGAAGGCATGTACACCGTAATAACGGCTGCTCCCGCATAACGAGGCGATTCCATGATCAACGGCAGCCGCTTCATATCGCAAAGCTTTCAAGACTACCTTTTCCAGAATCCGGGCACGAGCAGCACAATGATAGTGAAGATTTCCAGTCGGCCCAGGAGCATACAGAAAATCAAAATCCATTTGCCCAGGAAGGGAACCCCGTAAAAGTTATCCATAGGTCCCACGGAGCCAAGTCCGGGGCCCACGTTGCCGAGACAGGTTGCAACGGAAGAAATGGATGAAATCATGTCCAGACCCAGTAAGGACATCAGCAGGGCGGCAACGGTGAACAAACCTATATACAAGGCAAAAAAACCCCATATACTTCTGAGAACGCTTTGCGATACGGGCATGTCCCCAAGTTTTACGACCGTTGTGGCATGGGGATGTATAATGCGGAATATTTCAAGATAACTGTGTTTTATAAGCAGGATGAAACGCATAATCTTTATGGCTCCGCCGGTTGAGCCCGCCATGCTGCCCAAAAACATGCAAATCAGCAGGATCTGCTGGGAAAAGGCCGGCCATTTTTCATAATCCGCTGTGACGAAGCCTGTGGTGGTGATCATGGAAACAACCTGAAAGGTAGCATACCGAACTGAATCCGCTAAGTTGTCATAAACGTTACCGTAGACATCGCATGTCACCAGAAGGGCAAAACAGATGACAACTGCCCAGAAGACCCGAAGTTCCGGATCCTTTCTGACGGTGCTGAACTGACCCTTGAACAGTTTGTAATGAAGGGAAAAACTCGTTCCGGCAATCATCATAAAGACAACAATGATAAAATCAAAATAAGGGTTGCGATAATGGGCAATGCTTGCGTTTTTTGTTGAAAATCCGCCCGTGGGCATGGTCGTAAAAGTGTGACAGACAGCATCGAAAAGCGTCATCCCGCCGCCGAAAAGCAGCAGGATCTGGACGATGGTGAATACAATGTAAATTTTCCAGAGAGACCCGGCAGTATCGGAGATTCGCGGCGTCAATTTGTCGACCACCGGGCTCGGAGTCTCCGCCTTGTAGAGCTGCATTCCTCCGATTCCCAGGAAAGGCAGAATGGCGATGGAAAGAACGATGATTCCCATGCCTCCCAGCCACTGCGTTTCGCTTCTCCACAGAAGGATACCCATGGGAAGTTTTTCAATGTCCGTGATAATGCTCGCTCCTGTGGTGGTAAAACCGGACATGCTCTCAAAATAGGCATTCGTCAGGTTTGTGATCGCCCCCGACAGCAGATAGGGCATGGTTGCGATAGCGCAGGCAACTATCCACCCCAGTGTCACAACGGCAACGCCGTCGCGGTGACTCAAATAATGATCCGATGGTTTCCCCCCGGCCGACCAAAAGACGATCATCCCCAGGGTACACGTTACCACCATGGAAAGGGCAAAAGCCTGTTCACTGCCGTCCGCATGTAAAAGAGACACGATCAGAGGCGCGATCATGGAAATGCCCAAAAAAACGATCAGGATTCCAATCAGGCGGGCTATCAGCCGGAAATTCATGCGAAATACTCCAGTTTGACCGTCAACAGATCTTCCAACTGGGGCACGACCTGCTGCATGGCAAAAATGATCAACCGGTCTTTGGGCATGACAACCGTTTCACCTTTGGGAATAATAACCTTCTCTCCCCGAATGACGGCTCCCAGTATTGCGCCCTTGGGGAATTTCACCTTTGACAGGGGCGTATTCACGATATCGGATGTTTCCAGCGCCTCTGCTTCAATCGCCTCCGCATGCTCCTCGCGCAATGGAGCGACGGATATAATCTTTCCCCGGCGGATGTACTGAAGAATGGCCCGGACAGCGGACATCCTCGGATTGATCACCGTATCGAGGCCGATGGAGCAGACAACGGGCATATAGCTTAATTTGCTTACACGTGTGATGGTCCTTTCTGTACCCAGATCCTTGGCAAGAAGCGAAATGAGAACGTTGCTCTCTTCGTCGCCCGTGACGGCAATCATCAGGTCCATCTCCCCGGCATTTTCCTCCCGGAGCAAATCCCTGTCCGTTCCATCTCCCCGTATGACGATGACATCCCTGAGCACCTCAGCAAGCTGTTTGCATCTTTCACCGTCACTATCCATGATCTTGACATTCAATTTTCTGCCGTCGAGGGAAGCTGCGATGGCAGCCCCCATCTCTCCTCCGCCAACGATCAGGATGTTCTTTGTTTCTTTTGTTTTTATGTTGATATGTTTCAGAATGCGCTCGAGATCGGAGGTCTTGGCGACAATATAGATGATGTCGTTCATTTGAATGGTATCTCTGCCGTGGGGAATAAGAATCCTGTGCCCTCTGAGAATGGCCGCTACCAGAAAATCTCCCTCGATCCCCTTCATCGAAAGCAATTGTCGCCCCGCCAGGGGAGATTCCTCGGCAATGGAGAAACCGATGAGTTTCACCTGTCCCCCTGCGAATTCGATGACCTCGGACGAACCGGGAACATTGATGAGATTGAGAACCGTTTCCACCATCATAGAGCGGGTATTGATGATCATATCCACCCCAAGCAGTTCCTTCTTAAACAGATCCTTTTCCTGCAGATACTCCTGGTTTTTCACCCGCGCCACCTTGATCATATAGCGGTTCAGATTTCTTGCAAGAAGACAGGAAATAAGATTGACTTCGTCGCTGTCCGTTGCTGCAACAAGCATATCGGCTTCATCAAGGCCGAGTTCCCTCAGAATTTTGGGACTTGTTCCCGAACCAAGCAAAGACTGAACGTCGAGATTTTCATGGATGCGCCTGATTTTCCTCGGGTCCTTGTCAATGATGACTACCTCGTGTTTTTCCTCAGAAAGTTTCTTGGCAATGTGATAACCCACTTCACCAGCGCCAACGATGACAATTTTCATGTCTGCCTCGCTTGTAAAAAATCAATCCTGATGCGTTCGTAAGATGAATTTCTCTTCTTTGACGACACTATATGTAAAAGTGTTTTTCATGTCAACGCCAAGCCGCTCCTTCTTTAGACTTGAACATTCACATCTTCCCCGGCATGACGACGCCCAGCCCGCAGACCAGCCGCAGGTAAAGACAGACAGCGAGAATGATGGTCAAAAGAAGCAGGATTCCCCAATCCCTCTTCCCCATTACAGACGCATAGTATGCGGTACGAGCCGTTACCGGGCTGAACCCCCTGGATTCCAGAGCCATGGCCAGAAGATTGGTATAACGGATGGCGGTGATGAACATGGGTACGGCCAGGGGTATGAAACCGGCGAGGCGGCTGAAGATATTTTTCGATTCCAGATCCAGCCCTCTGGATACCTGGGCCTGAACGATAGTCGCTCCTGCGCCGGCAAAAGTGGGAACCAGCCGGAGCGCCGTCGCAAGGGCGAATGCAACCGGGTAGGGAAGTTTCAGGCGGATGAGACCGTTCGTGATTTCTTCGTTTCGTGTTGCTGCAAGAAAAATGAGGCCTGCCATGACGAAGGTGGCCAGACGCAATCCCATGGCGATACCGTAGAGAAGAGATTCCTTGCTGACCGTCAGCATTTTCCACGCCCAGATTGTCGTCGGGCCTTTGGCAAAGAACGGCCAGAGAACCACACTGAAAAGAATCAAGAGAATCAGGATATGTCTCATGCCCCACAGAACGCGATGTGCCCGTGCGGAAATCGCAACCAGAAATACGCCCGCTGTGACAGCCACCATGTAGAGAGGATGATTGAAGCACAGACAAAGGGCAAAAACGACCACGACGCCTGCCATCTTTGTCCGCGGATCGAGCTGATGCAGCCAGGTGTTTTCATCGCGGTAAAGCGACAGGTTCATGGTTTCAGCTCCTTTACAAGATCCTTCAGGGTGAGCGCCATCGTCCCCAACCGGTTGCTCAACCTGACCAGGGGCGAAGGACTGAGAGAGGCTTCCCGCAGCCGGGTTTCATCCCTGAATATGGAGCGCGATGGCCCGTCCGCCGGAATCTGACCGTTCTTCATGACAATGGTGCGGTCCGCATAGGTCTCTGCGATCCAGATGGCGTGGGTAATGACGATAACCGTATGACCGAGACCGTTCAGATGCCTGAGCATCTCCATGGCGTCCCGCTGATGCCGGTAATCCAGTCCCGTGGTGGGCTCGTCGAGGATGAGAACCTCCGGTTTGGCAGCGAGCATCGACGCCACGGCAACCCTCTGCCTCTCCCCCTTCGTCAGAAGAAAGGGAGACCTGTCCTCATACCCTTCCAGTCCGGTTGCGGCAAGGGCTTCTTCCACCTGTTTTTTTATCCTCCCCTGCTCTTCCCCTAAAACCTTCAGTCCGAATCCGACCTCCTCGAACACCGTCGGAGCAAAAATCTGATGATCCGGATTCTGAAATACATAGCCCACCAGGCGGGCAAGCTCTTTGTGTTTCAAGGACGTTGTTGGTCGGTTTCTGACAAGCATCCGGCCGGACGAAGGTTTGAGAAGGCCGTTGAACTGTTTGGCCAGGGTGCTTTTTCCCGAACCGTTCTGCCCCAGAATGGCGACAAACTCGCCTTCGCGAATGGTCAGGTCGATGTTCTGCAAGACTGCAAGGGGGATTCCCGGATAAGAGAATGAAAGATTGTTCGCTTCGAGGATAACGGGCCCTGTCGACGTTTTTACGGGCTTTGCCGGCGTCTTTTCGCTTTGTCGGGGCAGGAGGTTGTATTTTGAAATCAGAGATACCGCTTCTTCCACCGTCAGGGGTTGCCCCGGCCATCCCATTTCATGGAAAAGCTCCACCGTGGGCAATGCTTTGATGCCGCAGGATTCCAGAAGGGGCAGATCCGTCAGAATGCTTTTCGGCGCTCCCCGGGCGGCTATCTGTCCATTCCGGAGAAGCCACAGAACGTCAGCTCCGGCGGCGGAATCCGGATCGTGATCAACCAGAACAAGGGTCTTTCCGCCATTTTTCAATTCTTCCGACAGTGAAAGAATCCGCTTCCGCCCTTCCGGATCGAGATCGGTGGTCGGCTCATCCATGACGACGACGTCGGGCTCCATGGCCAGAACCGACCCTATGGCCAGGCGCTGTTTCTGTCCCCCGGACAGGGTGGCCGCGTCCCGGCGATTCATCCCTTCCAGACCGACGAATCGCAGATACCGGTCAACGCGTTTTTGTATTTCCTCGCTGGGAAGTCCATGATTTTCAAGACCGAAAGCCACCTCAAGTTCTACGTTGGTGGAAAAAAGCTGCGCCTCAAAATCCTGAAAAACAAGTCCCACTTTTTTTGACAGATCACATACGGCGCTCCCGGATGTCTCCGTTCCCCCGATGCTTACCCTGCCGGAATACTCTCCCCGGAAAAAACGGGGAATTAAACCGTTCATGGCATAACAAAGGCTTGATTTTCCGGCGCCGCCATGTCCCATAATGGCGACAAAGGAACCGTTTTCAATTTTACCCGTTATATTCTTCAAGGCCGGTGTTCCGCCCTGGAGATAGGCATAGGAAACGTCTTTGAAGGAAACGGATACACCCATACTTATCTGAATCCCCATGACCGGAGGAACATGAAGTTTGCCATTCCCTCGTAAGCGGGAATCAAGAAAATTTCCGAAAATACCGGATTCCGTGTCAAG
>CAZIQY010000105.1:0-8113 GCA_964541605.1 uncultured Syntrophaceae bacterium
GTTTCTCACTTATAAATCCCTGTTTCCTGTCCAAACAACCCCGACCACCTCTGTCATTTCGACCGCAGGGAGAAATCTTTTTCAATCATACTGAAGATTTCTCAGTCACTTTGTTCCTTCGAAATGACATACTTTTTACAGTTAGGCACTAACTGTTCCGTAATTTCCCGAAGGCGAATATAGAAAAATCATTTTTCTCTGTCAATGACAAAAAAAGATAGTGTAATTTTCTTTGACATTTAAAAATTTATTTGTTTAAATGTCGGTAACCGTTAGGGGTGCTCATGTATCTGGGCTGAGAAAACCACCCTTAAGACTTGATCTGGATAATGCCAGCGTAGGGAAACGGTTGAAGCGAGACATTCAGAAATCGTTTTGTAAGAACCGTTTCCCTGCATGGGAGGCGGTTTTTTTTATTATGGGGATTACGGATCGGTTAACCAAACACCATCGAGAACGTTTTCGGCATCAAATCACTATTCCGGAATTTGGCGAAACGGGCCAGACCAGGCTGCTGCGAAGCCGGGTATTGATCGTCGGTCTGGGCGGCCTGGGAAGCCCGGCCCTCTACTATCTTGCCGCCTGTGGCGTCGGCGAAATCGGGATTATGGACGCAGATCGGGTTGAGTTATCCAATTTACAGCGGCAGATCCTCCACGGGGACGAAGACATTGGAAAGGAAAAAACCCTTTCCGCCCGGGAAAGCATCATGAGGCTTCGGCCGGATATCCGTTTGATCCTTTATCCATTCCGAATCACGGCAGCCAACGCATCGGAGATCATTGACCGATACGACTTTGTCATCGAGGCCACGGATAATTTCGATTCGAAATTCCTGATCAACGATGTCTGTGTCGGGCTGGGAAAACCGTATTCCCATGCCGGGATAGCGGGCATGTGCGGGCAGACCATGACCGTCGTTCCAGGAAAGGGGCCGTGTTTTCGCTGTGTGTTTGACGAAATCCCGACGCCGGGAACGGTCAAGACCCCCTCTGAAACCGGGGTATTCGGAACCGTTCCCGGGATCTTCGGCGTCATTCAGGCAACGGAAGCCATCAAATATTTAATAAATCGTGGAAGCCTGCTGACGGGCAGACTCCTTACCTGGGACGCCCTGTCCATGACGTTCCGGGAAATCAAACTGCCGCAGGATTTGCGGTGCAATGTATGCAGAAAGGTATGAATGATGAGTGACACATTGATAATCGCGGGACGGTCCTTCCATTCGCGGCTTCTTCTGGGAACAGGCAAATTCTCTTCCCCGCAGGTTATGAAAAGGGCCATTGAGGCGTCGGGCGCTGAAGTGGTGACGGTCGCCCTACGCAGGGTCGAACTGGAAAATCCTCAGGACAGCATTCTGAGCGCCATTGACGCCGGTCGGTATCTGCTCCTCCCTAACACCTCCGGCGCCAGGGACGCAACCGAGGCGGTGCGTCTGGCAAGACTTGCCCGTGCGGCTGGATGTGAGCCGTGGATCAAGCTGGAAGTCACTCCCGACCCGCAGTATTTGCTGCCGGACCCCGTGGAGACCCTAAAAGCCGCCGAGATTCTGGTGAAAGACGGATTTACCGTCCTGCCCTATATCCAGGCCGATCCCATCCTGGCCAAACGGCTGGAGGATATCGGCACAGCCACGGTCATGCCTCTGGGATCTCCCATCGGTTCCAACCGGGGGTTGAAGACCAGGGAGGCCATTGAAATCATCATCGAAATGGCAAACATTCCCGTGGTGGTGGACGCGGGTCTCGGAGCGCCGTCCCATGCTGCAGAGGCGATGGAGATGGGCGCGGACGCCGTGCTGATCAATACGGCGATTGCCATAGCGGGAGACCCGGAAGCCATGGCCGGGGCTTTCAAAAAGGGCGTCGAGGCGGGTCGGCAAGCCTTTCTGGCCGGTCTGGGACGGACTCACAAAACAGCCGAGGCGTCAAGTCCGCTGACCGGTTTTTTGAGGGGATAAAACCCATGAACTTTTATGATGAAATAAGACGCACTCCCTGGGACGAGGTTCGTCAGGACATAGAAAATCGCTCTCGAATCGACGTGGAGAAGGCGCTTGCCGCTTCGCCTCTGAGGCTCGAAGATTTCATGAGTCTCCTTTCGCCCGCAGCGGAACCATATCTGGAAGACATGGCCCAGATGGCTCATCGATTGACACAACAGAGATTCGGCCGGGTCATCGGCCTTTTCGCCCCCCTCTACCTTTCCAACGTATGCACCAACGCCTGCACCTACTGCGGCTTCAATGTCCACAATCCTGTCGAACGTCTTACACTGACGGTGGATCAGGCCGCGGCGGAAGGGAAACACCTGCACGACCTGGGATTTCGCCACCTCCTTCTTGTCTCTGGGGAAGCGCCACACACAGTGACCGTGGAATATCTCGCAGGCGTGCTGGCGAGGCTTCGCCCCCTGTTTTCTTCCATTTCCATCGAGATATATCCCATGGAGACGGTTGATTATCAAACGCTCATTCATCATGGCGTCGACGGCCTGGTGGTCTATCAGGAGACCTACGATGAGCGGCGCTACCGCGAGGTTCACCCCGCCGGGAAGAAGAGGGATTACCTCTGGCGACTGGAGACGCCCGAAAGAGGCGGGTTGGCAGGATTCCGCCGCATCGGGATCGGCGCTCTCCTGGGACTGAACGACTGGCGAACGGAAGGATTCTACCTGGCGCTCCATGCACGCCACCTCCTGCGCGCTTTCTGGAAATCTCACATTACCATCTCATTCCCCCGTCTTCGGCCCGCGGCGGGCGGCTATCAACCCCCCTCTCCCGTCTCGGATATCCACATGGTACAGTTGATGACGGCGCTCCGCCTTTTTCTGCCCGATGCGGGCCTTATTCTTTCCACCCGCGAGTCTCCGAATCTTCGCGATCACCTGATACCCCTCGGAATCACCTCCATGAGCGCCGGCTCCCGAACCGAGCCGGGAGGCTACGTCCACGACAGTCACGCGGAAGCGCAGTTTGAAATCGCCGACGACCGTTCGCCGCAGGCCGTCTCGGAAATCATCCGGCGGAAGGGATATGAACCGGTTTGGAAGGACTGGGATGCAGCTTTCCTTCATTGATGCTGACAAATTTCAAAGACATAGGAAAAATTCAGGAGGATAGTTATGGAAATCACGGTAAACGGCGAGAGGCAACATCACAGGGCCCCCCTCACCGTCGGCGGACTGTTGCAGTCTCTGGGAATCAATCCCCGATCGGTCGTCGTGGAACGTAACCTCACCATTCTGGCTCGTATGGAGATGGAGAGCGAGACCGTTGAAGAAGGAGACTGCATTGAGATCATCAGATTCGTGGGAGGCGGTTGAATGAACAGAAACGACAGAAAAATCAGGTTCCTGGATGTGGACATCTATCCCGTCACCTGCGAGGAGCTTTCCGCGGGAAGGTCAAATCCGGAGGTCCTTAAGGCAGTGATCCGGGGCGGCGCAAAAATCATCCAGCTCCGGGAAAAGGAATATGCAACAAGGGCATTGTACGAACTGGCGCTTCGGTTCCGGGAAATCACGGCCAGAGCCGGAGTCCTCCTGATCGTCAACGACCGCCTGGACATCGCGCTGGCCGTAGAAGCGGACGGCGTGCACCTGGGGCAGGACGATCTTCCCCTCATCGCCGCAAGAAAAATAGCGCCGGAACTTCTTATCGGGATTTCCACGCATTCCCTTGAAGAGGCGTTGCAGGCCCAGACCGATGGCGCGGATTATATCAATATCGGCCCCATATTCCCTACCAAAACCAAAAAAGGGGTTGAGTCCTTTCTGGGTCCCGACGGGATGACCGCTATCAGCCGAAAGATAGAACTCCCTTTCACGGTTATGGGCGGCATCAATGAATCCAATATCGATCAGGTACTTGCGAGAGGAGCGCACCGGGTGGCAATGGTGACAGCCATTACACAGGCCCCCGATATTGTCGAATCGGTCAGGGCGTTGAGGGGAAAAATAGTTACAGCGCTTCCGGAAAGCGTGCGTGGCGGGGTTTGATTATGCTCTTGCCTGGTTTTCCCGGTTGATGGTATAGCATACAAAAACAGCATCCGTGGAAAGGGTCTGCAGAGCAAAGGAGGCGTCATATGAAGATATTCTTGTTATCGGTCATTGTTTTATGTGCGTTTTCGACGACGGTGGCAGGGGCGAAGGAGTATGAATCGGACGTTATCAATACATCCGCGGGCGATCTGAAAATCACCTTCATCGGTCACGGAACGCTCATGTTTTCCTTCGGTGGAAAAATCATTCATATTGATCCTTTTGGACAGGTAGGGGATTATAACAAATTGCCCAAGGCCGATATCATCCTGATCACCCACGAGCATTCCGATCATCTGGATATTAAGGCCGTCGAAAAGATTCGCAAGGGCAAGACGGTGGTGGTCGGCTCCGAAAGTGTTGCCAGGCAGTTGAAGGGCACTATCGTCATGCGTAACGGCGATGTGAAAACAGCCGGGGGGCTGCACATCGAGGCAGTGCCCGCCTACAACATCGTTCATATGCGTTCACCGGGCACGCCTTTTCATCCCAGGGGCGTCGGCAATGGTTACGTAATCGCCTTCGGTGACAAGCGGGTGTATGTGGCAGGGGATACGGAGAATGTCCCCGAAATGAAACAGATGAAAGCGATCAATGTGGCCTTTCTCCCCATGAATCTCCCCTATACCATGACGCCGGAGATGGTGGTCGATGCGGCAAAAGCCTTCAAACCGAAGATACTGTATCCATATCACTACGGAGACACGGATCCCAAACGCCTGGAAGCGCTCCTGAAAGACCATCCTGAAATAGAGGTACGGATCAAGCAGATGAAATAGACAGGTCTAAAAAAATACATTGAGGCAATGACAATCTTTTAGATAATTGTCTTCATTCCAGAGAGATAACAACCATGCTTCAACTGGACACATGGATCAGAGTATTGATCGTTATTGCGATCTTGTCTCTTATTTACCTTTCCTACGGTGTCTGTGAAATAATTGACCATTATTATTACGGAATCCGCCACATTACGAGATACGGCAGACTGTTGTTTCTTGCCTATCCCATCGTCGCATTACTGGGAGCGGTCTGGATTATCCATGGAGTCAGACAAAGGATAAAATGACCTTGGGATCTGGTGAAAAAAGCCTTAATCATTCCTGTGGTTCCGGCCCCGCCGGATCATTACGCCTCCCGTTTCCGCTGATAAATTTATTCATTGAATCCAGGTTAAAACAAAAGAGAAAATTCCATGATATCTTTAGCCGACATTCGCAAAGCCGCAGAAGTTCTCAAAGGTAAAGTACTCCGGACGCCGCTCATCTACTCACCCACCTTCAGCGGCATGAGCGGGGTGGAAGTCTATCTGAAGCTGGAAAATCTCCAGGGCACGGGCTCTTTCAAGCTGAGGGGGGCAACGTTTAAAATACAATCTCACCTCAAGCGCATCGGGCCGGAAGGGGTGGTGGCCGCATCGGCGGGCAATCATGCCCAGGGGGTAGCCCTGGCGGCGATGCGCGGGGGGCTTTCCGCCACCATTGTCATGCCCGAGTGGGCCTCGATCACAAAACAGGAAGCCACTAAGGGTTATGGCGGTAACGTGCTCCTGGAAGGACAGAGCATCGGAGACGCCATCAACAAAGCTTGCGAATTGGCTCAAACGGGAATGACCTTCATCCATCCTTTTGACGACCCTGACATTATCGCCGGCCAGGGTACGATCGGCCTTGAGATTTTTGAGGATCTGAGCGACGCGGAAATAATTATTGTTCCTGTCGGAGGCGGAGGCCTTGCGAGCGGTGTTGCTGTAGCTGCGAAAGCCATAAGGCCGAAAGTTCACATCATCGGTGTTCAGACGGAGGCGTGCCCGGGGGCTCACCGGGCGCGCGAGTGCGGGGGGCCGGTACGGGTGGAGGCGGAAAAATCAATTGCCGACGGCATTGCCATAAAGCAGGTGGGCGATCTTACCTTTCCCATCATTCAGAAAAAAGTGGATGAAATTGTGCTCGTAAAAGAAGAGGAAATCGCGGAAGCTATTCTGATGCTCCTGGAGCGAAAAAGAATTCTTGCCGAGGGCGCCGGCGCCGTCCCGCTTGCCGCGCTTTTGGGAGGTTATGTAAAACTAAAAAAAGGGCGAAAGGCGGTCCTCATCATCAGCGGCGGCAACGTGGACAGCCCACTGTTGGACAGGGTCATCCGGAAAGGGCTTTTCTGCCACGGCCGTATCATGCGCATATCGGTGTGCCTGGAAGATATTCCGGGATCGCTCGCGCGCTTGCTTGCCGTCATTGCCCGGTTCAAGGCCAACGTCCTGAACATTTACCATGCCCGGAGTGAAAAAGACCTGGCCATTCACCTGAGCCGCGTGGAACTGGAGCTCGAAACGCGCGGACCGGACCACATCCGGGAAATCCTCGACGAACTGGAAAACACGGGCTACAAGATCAGCATTCTGGGAACGGATGTATAACTCCGCAGCCGTCTGATGCTTTCCTCATAAAGTGAAACAGAAACGCCCGCTTGATAGAACTCCCCTTTCAGCGGGTCAAGGATGGCAACGGGAACAGCATACTGTTTTTTGATTGATAAAAAATTGATCTTGAACGCCTTGTTTTTTTTCAAATACAAAGCCGTAAGCGAGCCGCAAGACGGGATCATCGAATGCGAGTTGAAACATACAAGTCTGAAGATTCCATTTTTCCGTTCAAGAAAAAGCTCTTCTAAGGAATTGACGGATTTTAAAAAGTATGCAAGATTACAATTATAATGATGGACCTACTGTGGTTGCAACAGGAAACCACGCTGCGAGAAGATGTTTTGGAAAACAGGAAAAGGAGAGATGTAATGGGAGACAAGGGCGGTAAGAAAGATAAGGCAAAGGGTCAGAAACAGAATGCCGAAAAACAGAAACAAAAATCAAAAAACAAGCTTGATAAGCAGCCAAAAAGAAAGCCTTGATAGAAATCACGGTGCGGGGATCTGCACAACAGCTTTTCCCGAGTGAAGTGCAAAGACTACGGTAACGAGCATCAAAATGAAAGTATCATATAAAGCCGCGCTTCTATCCACATTCGTCTTTCCTGGCGTTGGCCAGCTCTATTTAAAAAGATATTGGAGGGGTCTGGTTATCATGTTTTTTGTCTTCACCGGATTAGGCTACATGATCTGGTCGGACACGGTATCTGTACTCAATCGACTTGACGACGTTACGGTTAAGATGCAGGTTGGTAAAACGAACCTGCAAGAGCTTTCAGACATTGTCGAATCAAAAAAATTAACCACAGATCCCTATCATGACGCTGTTTTCTACGCTATTGTTTGCTCTTGGATATTTGCTATCATAGATGCCTATAGAATCGGAAAGCAGAGAGAACTTCAGGACAAAGAGACTTCCCAATTGTAATTCCTTTCCCATCCAGTCAAATGATAATGGAGTGAAATTCTGTTCCGTTGCTTCCTGAAAGAAATAATAGACATGATACTATGTTTCGCGTAGATTTCACATTATAATGAACACTGTAACTGGAGATATTAATAGGGGAGGCGTCCCTAATTTGCAAGATCTGCTGGACGCCGTCCCGACCGGCAGGATAGTCACCTGCCTGACAACCCACAAAGCCCTCATCCTACACGACGGCGAAAAAGAACTCGGCCGCATCCCCCTCGATGACGTGGTCGATGTCTCGCTCCTCGACGATTCCTCGGTCCGAAGACGCCCCACCATAGGCCGATTTCTGTTCCTGGGACCGCTGGCTTTCCTCTTTCCGAAAACCACCATTCGTGAGGCCTACCGTCTCTGCATTCAATGGAAAGACCCGGAGGGTGGCTACCACTTCACCTACGTCCGCATCGCAACACGGATCATGGCTGCCCATATGCTCAACGCCGTCAAGCGTTCTCTTACCCCGGAAGTCCGCACGGAACTGGCTCAAAAGGCGCTTGAGGCCAGGGAGCTGGCCTCCGTCTCGGAAAAAGAACAACGCAAACGCCCCGCCGAGACCTCGTCGTTTATCACCTGTGGGTACTGCACCTTCGAATTCAGGAAAACCGACTTGCCGCCCGGCGGCAAGTGCTGTCACCGAATATGTAAAACTGTACCAAAAATGATAACGAAAAGTGTACCACC
>CAZIQY010000106.1:0-7996 GCA_964541605.1 uncultured Syntrophaceae bacterium
TTTGATAATCCCCTTACTTCTTTGCCGTCTTGATTAGTTTCAATCCACGCCCCCGCGCGGGGGGCGACTGTTATTTTCTAACTAAGCTAATTTAATAACTTTTTTTCAATACTTACGCGTATGACCGCCAAATATTTTATGAACAGATTCATTTGTCAAAGAGCCGATTAAAAATAACCTTATATTTCTATACCTTACAACTTTTGCGATTCCCCCTGAGAAAACATGTCCGCTTCAGGTTCGCAGACCGCATTCATGCGATTAACGGCCCCTCCTGATCAACCGTTTCCTTTGCGCCGATATGCTCAACCCGATGCCGCCAGTTTGCGCCGAGATAGTAGAACCGTAAGCTGTCCTTTTCTTCGTCAATTTCATCTATAAGCCGTTGTTTTAAGACAGCCCACTGCGCCGGGTCCACAATACATTCAAACACGGAATATTGGACCCGCTGGCCATAGTCCAGACATGCCTTTGCCACACGATTCAGGCGACGGGAACCTCCGGGGTCTTTCGTCGCCACGTCATAGCTTACCAACACAAACATTTCTCCCCCTTCATCCTTAATCTGTTATCTTTTTCTATTCACTGTCCACTATTCACCATTCACTACCTCAATCACTTCCAGATAAACGGCGGGTAGCCGTCCAGATCGTCCCGCAGATACCGTGCCATCAAAAGTGCCTGAATGTGAAACAATATTCCGAGCATCACCTTCTCACCAAGAAAGGGGTGTGTTATCTCCTCCTGTTTCCGCTCCTGATAGGCTACAAGCACTGTCTTTCGCGTATCGTCATTCATGACAACCGCGCTGGAATCCATCTTATTAAACCCCTTATCCTGAACTTGTTGAAGGTTAATGAGCGAGAGCGCCAGACGGTCGGCTATAAAGGGTCTGAACTCCTCCATCAAATCGAGGGCAAGTCCCGGTCTTCCGGGGCGGTCCCTGTGCAGAAATCCTACAGCCGGGTCGAGCCCTACTGTTTCCAACGCTGACCGGACATCGTGCATGAGAAGGGTGTAGATGAAGGATAAAAGGCAATTTACGTTGTCGAGGGGTGGCCTCCGGTTTCGCTCATCGAAACGGAATGTCTCTTTCTGGGTAACGATCAGATGATCAAAAACGTTGAAATAGATGTGAGCAGAATCCCCTTCTATTCCCCGCAGGGCATCAAGAGGATACTCATTATTAAAAAAATCGAGTTGATGGGTTAGCCGCATAACAGCAAAGCGCAATTCCTGTGCGTTTATCTTATCTCCATGATCCCGAATGGCCCTCTGCAATACACTTCGGCAGTTTGCAATCTTTCCAGTGAGGACTGACCTTGCCACCTCTGCCGAAAATTTCATATCATCAGCCTTGCGGTACTGTTCTCGGCGCAGAAGGACATTTCCTGAGACAGGCCCCTGGACTTTGGCAAGAAAACGTCCGTGCTCCGAAAGAAAGCTTATTGCCACGTCATTTTCAGCGCAAAAGCCCATCAGATAAGGACTGCACGAAACATTGCCGAAACAGACAATCCCTCCGATGGTATGGACAGGAATACGCAAACGCGCCTCTCCATCGACCTTGACGACGACCGTTTCTCCTTCTTTGGCGAGGTATGACCCCTGCGTGGTCACATATAATGTATTAAGATGTTTTTTCATGGCGTATCAACCATTCGTGCTAAATAACGTTTCACCAACGACTTTTTTCCAACCGCCTTCGGCATGCATTCCCCGATGAGTGAACAGCTTTCACAGCGCTTCGCATATACCGGAGGCGGCGTAATGCCTGAAGCGATAAGTTGATGTGCCTTCTGTGCATCCTCTTCCGTTTCTTTGCGAAGGGCATCATCGAAAACAACATCAAGACGTCTGCGGGTACGGCCATAGAATATGGCCCCTTTTGGAATAGGAACAGATAGCATCTCTTCCAGACAGATTGCCTGGGCGCAAAGCTGAATCTTATCAGAGTGGTCTGGCTTGGGCTTTCCCCGTTTATACTCCACGGGAAAAGGCTGCCAGATATTCCTGTCTATCCGGTGAAATTCTACCACATCAGCCTTACCGATCAATCCGAGCTGCAGAGACCGCAGGGGAATGCCATATTCAATACGTACATTCCCTCTCGACTCCCGTTGTTCCTCGTGAACCTTCTCGTGCATGATCCGGCCTTCGGCAGTCAAGCCACTCTCCTGCCATATCTGCTCGACGTAGATCAAGGCACACTGACGCTCACAGAATACGATGTGCTGCAAGGCAGAGAGTTGTATAAAGTCTTCTTCAGTAAACATTATCCCTATATCATCTCGTCCAAAGTAACACCTGTGGGAACACTTCCTTTATCGATTTCGACTATATAATCCGAGAAAGCTCTTGCTGGTTTTGCTGTTCCCTCAGTCCTTTTTACTTTAACCAATTCAAAAAGTTTATGTGCCGGTGCATTCCCTAAGGCACTGTCGTGCTTGAAAACGATCAGTTTACGGGCATTCATTTTGCCCCGGGCCGCTGAATGATCATGGTCGAACATATTAACGAGGGCACCCCAGAGCAGTTTAAGATCATCCTCCGAAAAACCGGTCTGTGCAGCTAAGTGAGCTGAAATATAGCCTTCCGCACGGTAAAGGGCGTAAGGCACGATATGCTTGCTCCCCATCATCCTTTCTTTTTCTCTTTCGGCCTCTGTTTCCACAGCTACGCGTGTGATACTCACTTCCATAGGGACGATGGCATCGATGCTTCGCCCAAAATTGAACTGAACAGGACCACGAACTTGTCCGCAGTTATTTTCTTTCATCATCATCACAGCACCAAAGGCACGTACGTCAAAATAATTTTTACACATGAAAATACGTCCCAATTCGGCTGCTTTCAATTTATCCTTTTTCTCTTCAGCAGAAAGTGGCTGGTAAGCCCCCCCTCTTTCAGTCGTAAGAACAGCAGCTTTTTCTCTAACATAAATTTTGAAAGGCGACTGATTACCTTTCACAATTTCAACGAAATTACGGATTTTCCTTTTCATACAGACATCGGTCACGAGACCGTAACTCGTCTCCGGATCGATGCGCGGCATATTGCCTGCGTCGGGGTCACCGTTGGGGTTCCCATTTTCAACATCAAATAAATACACAAACTCATAACGGTTCTTGATTGTCTCGCCCATCTTATTCACCCTCCTTTTGGTTTTCTGATTTTGTGTAGAACGCCTGCCTCTGATGATAATACCCAATGGCAAACATTCCCTGGTCATCAAGACTCAGATGTGCCGGAAACTTCTTAACTTCGCAAACTATTTCTTCAATCAGTTTGTCAGTCCATCTGCCATACTCCGCCTTCTGGATGTGATGCTGAGCCAACCGGAGGAGCTGTGGAAAGACGACGCTGGGCGTCGCCGAAGCCGAACCATAGAAACGATCCTTGATGGTGGTATTGGCGCCGGGAATGGCGTCCTTCTGCGCCTTCTCCAGGACGGCGAAGAGCCTTCCCAGACGGTACGCGATATGGGTTGATTCCTTATCCAATGACATGGTGACCTCCCTATTTATGAGATTTATACGGAATTTTCTTGCAAGGCAGGCCTTGATAATGGCTGCCCGCAGATAATTGACTTCCTGATCCGCTCGAATACGACCGATCACGGCTGACAGCAGGTTTTGAGGATATGCTAAGCCCGTCAAGATGGATCGCATTAAGACACCCGCCAGGAGAGGCTTAAGGTTATCCCAATTCGGTTTCGTTTTTGACTTGTGGTTGATGAATGTTTCCAATAAAATTTGCCGTATAGTGGGAAAATCATGGTCACTTTCGTAGCGCTTGACTATGGAGATATCTCGAAAATGCTGGCCGATTTTTTCCAACATATCGCCGACGGTGCCGACATGCCAGAAACGCACGGATATCCGTGCGGCACTCGGCGATAGGCCGAGGATGAAAAACGGCACGTCCGGGTCGCCGAATTCCCGGGGCATCTTGCCATCCCGAATAGCTTCCAAGAATAGCCGTATCTGCTGAATATTACTTGCATCTTCCTGAGGATTGAGGATCATTCCCATAAACCCCTCGATGGGCGAGGCGCGTGCCGTCCAAAAAACGGTAATCGTTTCACCAATTTTGACCCTCTGCCTGTTGTCCCTCACTAATAGGTAGTTGAGTGCCGTTGTGTAATTGAAAGCCTCCACTTTTCCAACCGGGGCGTTCAAGTTTTGATCCTTTCCATAGGAGTGGGAAGAATCGTTATTGAATGAAACCAGTGCGGCCTCAGCGGTCGAGGTGCCATCTATACCCTTGACACCGGGATGCAAACAGGAAATCTGTTTCTCTTGGCCACTGATCAGGCACATCCCGACACCGCCAACGTTATCTTTACGGTAGAACTCCGTCCAAACCGCCAAAACCGCCTGTGTTTCATGGACGTATTGAAGCCTTCCATCCAAGCGAAACACAACATTGGACCCGGCAAGTTGATCCAATTCATGACGAACAGATGTCTCTGTTGGGTTCCAGCGATCGATGAACTTGAGGACGGCTTTTACACCAGCATCATCCAGGCTATCGCCCAGTTCATGTTGAAAATCCTTGAACTTTTGGAATTTCTCCGCAGTCCGGGAGGGCTTTCCATCTGGCTCGAAGCCAATTACATACGCCGCTGCACCCCAGAGAAAATCAGGATCAACTCCGCTGGCTTTTTTCCTTCCAAGGCCAGGAACGATCATCTGTTTAGGAATTGGTTTCGGCTTGGCTGGCTCACGAAGATCCATGATTTGAACGAGGTTGCCGTTTTCGTCGATGATGAGGACGAAATGAACCGACCGCCTGAAAAAACCCAAGGTGGGCGCGGCCGAATCTTCCTCCTTCTGTAACCGTTCGTAATATTCGTTGAGCACTTGCAGGATCATGCCGTCACCCCCTTTCCGTTCATGGGGGGCACTTCGATGATGCCAGCCCGCATGATCGCCCGGAAAAACTTTGCCTCCATTTCCTTTTCAAAGTCGATGTCATTGAGCATCCAACCGAGATCCATCTCTCCCTTCAAGGCGGATGATGGGATATCATCGGTGACAGGTTCGAAATGTGCAGGAAATTCCCGGCAACCGAGGTAAGGATGATGAAAACACTGCCCTTTTGCAGCGCGCCGGTCGAACATCTCCTTGTGCTTGCTGGAGTTGTTATCTTCGCTTCCCGTGAAGGCAAAGTGGGCCTCGATAACGTAGGCCACATCGCGCAGGATCAGCGCCGCCCGCTGCTGCCGGTCGTCCTCGATGAAGACCTCCACCGGGGAGCAACCGTCATTCATTGCCTTTTTCACCGTGCCCGGCACCAGTTTGCCCGATAGTTCGTTGCGCCGGATGTTGTCGAACCGGATCGGATTGAGAACATGAATCCGGTGAACGACCCAGACGATAGCCGGTTTCCAGTAAATTGCCTCAAGAATACCTCTTGCCGCCGACGGAGTCATAACATCGTAGCTTACCCGTTCAACTTTCATTTCCGGACGAGTAAAGCAGGCATATTCTCCCCATACCTTCAATTTGATACCATATGACATGAACTCACCCCCTTTCTGTGTATTTTGCGATCTTTATGTATCATCTTCATACAATGAGATTCTCAATCTCGTGAAATGCCGGGCCTTCCGGGCAAAGACCCAAGTCCACCCGGTAGATATCTTTGTTAATCAATACATTGTACTGGTCATGGAGTCGTTCGACGGCCCCTGCGCCCAGTAGATTATAAAGTACACGGGGCGGTATCTGTATGGTGAAACGTTGGGCTTTTCTTGCTGCCGAAGCAGGGTAGTTGCCAAAACGGAGTTCATCAATTACCTTCTCTGCATTTTCATTCCACGGGATAATGAGTGATTCCTGGCCGCCTTCTTTGATTATTTTGAATTTTTCATTAACCTGCCTGAAAGGAAAGTCTCCATGTGAGGCCCCTTCATAAAGATCGGCAAGGATTTGATATTCGTCAAGTTTGTCCCCCTTCAACCAGTACAGGGTTCGGAAATATTCTTCAACTGCCTCCAGCACAAGCGGGTCATCATGGTGACGCATGACTTCTTCCGCTGTTTCCGCTGTCTGACGGAAGTATCCCGGTGGTAGGCCATCTTCAGGCATAAATACATAAACTTGACCATTTTGTAGCAGTTTTCCCTCCCGGTTACATCGACCGGCAGCCTGGGCAATTGAATCGATGCCGGATAAGGATCGGAAAACCACCGGAAAATCAATATCTACTCCTGCCTCGATAAGTTGTGTACTGACGACACGGCACAGTTTTTTGTCTTCAAGCGTTTTTCTGATTTTTCTGATAGTCTCTGTCCGATGTGCCGGGCACATGAGGGCGCTCAAGTGAAAGCTGCCCTCGTTCTCGCGTATCTGCTCATAAATCTGCCTAGCATGCCTGCGTGTATTAACAATACAAAGAACTTGCTCATAGCCAATTAATTGTTTTCCCAGTTCTTCGTCCGTTAGCGTACCAAGGAATGACATATCAACTTTTTTGAACGTCTTGTAAAGCTCTATAGGATCAGGAATGATTTCTCGGACACCCTTCAAACCATCTTTAAATTCATCGGATTCCGATAAAGCAGGTTGTGTAGCAGTGCAAAGGACAATCGTTGCCTTGTATGATAAGGATAATTCTTTCAAAGCTTCGAGGGATGGTTTTAAAAGCGGGACGGGGAGCATCTGTGCCTCGTCTAAAATAATGACGCTTCGAGCAATGTTGTGCAGTTTTCTACATTGAGAGGATCGACTGCCGAAGAGGGATTCAAAAAACTGAACATTTGTCGTAACAATCAGCGGCGCATCCCAGTTTTCCGAGGCTAAGCGTGATCTGTGGTTTTCTTCAAGGGGTTCAAAGTTGGAATGGTGTTCAAGAACTGCTTCTTGTCCGAGAATCTGCCTGAAAACATCTGCATTTTGTTCGATAATGCTCGTATAGGGGATTACATAAATGACCCTGCGGAGACCGTACTTGATAGCATGCTTGAGCGCGAAGGCAAGAGAGGATAAGGTTTTGCCCCCTCCTGTGGGGACAGTCAGTGAAAAAAGTCCTGGCTTTAGGTCAGCGGCATCAAGACAGTAGCGCAGAATTAAGGCTCGTTGCTGGTTTATGATAGAAGCTGGTACTTGGGCAATAATCTTCTCCATGTGTTGAAGAAGTTTCTTTTCTAAGACCGAAAGGCCCGGATATCCGCCTCGCCAGAAAGACTTTTCGATTTCCATAAAACTTTCTGTATCAAGAAAATCAGCATCAGTTAGGCTTGAAAAGATCATCCTTATAAAGAAGGAGAATTGGAAATTGAACCGTTTCCTGTCAATGGCGAGTGGTAATTCAAGTAAAACCTTCCAATTAAGGATTTCGGGCGGAGAGGCTGAATAATCCGGCACATCTTTTTTGAGCCGTCGGACGAGGCAGGGTGGATCGTTAGTCTTTCCATCGGGAAGTCCGGCATGGTGACCGGCGATGGTATATGCAATCATTTTTCCTTTATCTTTAAGTGTATAATAAGCGTGTTGAGCCCCGGCTGTCGAATGATCAGGGCGGCCTGTTTTGGCTTCAATGTGGGCATCCGGGTCGTTGAAAGCAACGAGCCTTGCCTGAAATTCGGGAGAGTATTTCCCGATATCATGCCACAACCCCGCAAGATACCCCCAGTCCCCTGCACCAAAATCTTCTGCAAAGCCCCGGGCCATCTCCGCCACATTCTTCAAATGCTCTTCAAGCCGCTGCCAATCCTCTTGTGGTTTATCAGGAAGACTATGGGCGTAATATTCCCGCATCATCTATCTTAAATGTGTTTCGTTCCGCGTTTCCCGCAAACAACGTGAAAAAGTAGGATCAGGTTGGATTATTGCTTGTTTTTTAAATACTATCAAACCGATGAGAGGGAGTCAAGGAATAAAGGAAACTCCAATGATTTAATCCTTGAACATCCTCAATCTCAGGGAGTTACTCACAACAGAGACCGAGCTGATCATCATTGCCAGTGCGCCATATATGGGCTCGAACC
>CAZIQY010000107.1:0-7942 GCA_964541605.1 uncultured Syntrophaceae bacterium
GTAGAACAGTTTTACCACTTATGCACCTGTCCAGTTTTGCCCGACCAGCTCTTTCCACACGGAAAGGAAATCGATACGCGCTTTCTGATCATTTCCTTTAAGTCGGACTGGCTCTATCCCTCCTATCAGTCGCAGGAAATCGTGCGGGAATTAAAGATGAATTGTGTGGATGCCACCTATTGTGAACTGCAATCCACATACGGCCATGACGCCTTCCTGGTAGAAGTTGAGGAGCAGACGACTCTGATCAAGCATTTTCTGGATAAGACTTTTAACGGTTATCTGGTAGGGTACTGTCAATTTAATTGTGTAAATTTCTCATAGGCCATTTCTTGGAAGAATGGCAGGTTTTTTTGCACTTTTCCTACGGGGTTTGATCTCCAATGCAGTTCCATCTTCAAAGAGATAAAGGCCAGGAGGCGATAACAGGCAACTTCACCCGCCAGGATCTCCATGGGCTTTGTTCTCCGTTTAAACTCTTTATTGAGCCGTTCAATGATGTTTGTGGTTCTCAATGAAATCCACTCTTCCTCAGGGAAGTTGAAAAAAGTTAGACAGGCATCAATGGACCTTTCTAAACAGCTGACAGCAGAAGGAATGTCTTTTTCCCATTTTCTCTTGAAGGCTTCGAAGGATTCCAGAGCTTTTTCCTTTAACGGAGCATAAAAAATGGTTCTTACATCCTCCGCCACATGTTTCTTCAGTTTCTTCGGCACTTTCGCCAGTACATTCCGGGCCACATGGACCTGGCAGCGCTGGACGCCGGCATGGGAAAATTCTTCTTTAAACACTGCTTCCAACCCTGATAATCCATCCATGATTCCCAGGGTGACGTCCCGACTATTGAGACCACGTATCTTCAAGTCCTTGAAAAACTCCCGCCAGGAGGAGGCAGACTCTTTATCCCCAGCCTGCAACCCTACAACCAGCTTATGGCCTCTTTCCGAAACACCAATCGCTACCAGAACGGGGATGATTTCAATGCTTCTCCCCACGCGCATACGGAAATTCACGCCATCCACAAAAAGATACTTGATGGACTCCTTTGATAAATCCCTCATGCGCCACTTCTCTACGGCTTGTGTCAGCTCACTGTTCACACGGCTGATCTCCGTATGGGAAATGCGCCGCCCTATCAGTCTGTTGGATATCATGGAAAGACTCCGGGTACTGATGCCCGTTAAAAACATCAGACTCAAATCCCGGCTGATTTCCTCCTCATATTGTCTGCTCCGCGGCATGACACAGGTCTTGAAATCACCCTGCCGGTCTCGCGGAACATTGACACGGACTTCTCCAATGTTTTTTAACGTGAAATTGCGATCATAGGAACCGTTGCGATGATTTACCTCACCCTCACCACGTTCATAAACGCCTCTCCCCAGAAAATGGGTGAGCTCCGCTTTCATCAACGCACTCAGGTATTCTCCCGCAATCTCCTTAATGTCCAATCGCATCATCTCAAAAAGTTTCTCCGGTTGCTCCTGAATCTCCTTGAAAATCTCTTTAACTTCGGCTACCGTAATCTCCAGCTTCATGGCGCTTTCTCCTTTCTATTAGGTTTTGGGATAAACCCTTTTAAAGGAAAAGCGCCTTTTTTTCTACCTCTATGAATTTACACAAAAGAAATTACACTACCTCTGGTAGTGAATAATTATGGCATCTGAAAATTTTCGCCTGGATCACGAAATCATTTATTCTATCATCGAGTCGGGTTCCCGTGTTCTTGACCTGGGGTGTGGTGAGGGCGACCTTCTGTATCCCCTCGTCCGTGACAAGCAGGTCCGGGCCCAGGGTATAGAACTGAATGATAAGGCCATTCAGGAATGTGTAAAAAAAGGCTTAAGTGTTTTTCACGATGACATTGAAAACAGCTTACGGGAATACCCGGATAACGCCTTCGATTACGTGATCCTGAATCAGAGCATGCAAGAAGTGAGAAAAGTCGACTGTGTCATTCAAGAAGCCCTGCGTATCGGCGGCAAGGTTATCGTCGGCTTTCCCAACTTTGCCTATTTCAAATCGCGGATCATGCTGTTTTTCTATGGCAGGTCGCCCATCACGAAATCTCTGCCTTATCTGTGGTTTGATACGCCGAACGTGCGCTTTTTGAGCATCACGGATTTCAAGGATTTTTGTGGCGAAAAGAATATCCGGATCATGGAAGCCCACTATCTGGGAGAGAAAAACAAAATGCGTTTCTGGCCGAATCTGCTGGCCCTGAATGCGATCTTTGTTTTAACAAAGGAAATTAACGCAATGAAGTGAACTGGGATGAACCCAGTCGCAATCAATAGGCAATCGTCTCGCTGACGTGTAACGAGGCACTATGAAGAAGTTTTATGAAATCATAAAAGAAGATATCCAGACCGTATTCAAGAAGGACCCCGCTGCCAGGGGACTCATGGAAGTCCTCGCCTGCTATCCGGGGCTTCATGCCATCTGGATGCATCGGATTGCCCATTATCTGTGGCAAAGAAACTGGTGGTTCATCGCCAGGCTGCTTTCTCATATCAGCCGCTTTCTTACCGGTATTGAAATCCATCCGGGCGCAACAATCGGCCGCCGCTTTTTTATTGATCACGGTTCCGGTGTCGTCATCGGTGAGACGTCTGAAATCGGAGATGACGTACTCATCTATCAGGGGGTTATTCTTGGTGGAGTAACCCTGCAGAAGAAAAAACGCCACCCAACGGTGGGAAACCATGTCATGATCGGATCGGGAACCATCGTTCTGGGCCCCATCATGATCGGGGACGGGGCTCGTATTGGACTGCATCCCTAGTCATTCATGATGTTCCTCCTGATGCGGTGGCCGTGGGTGTGCCTGCCCGCCTGGGTCTTGGTTTTTCCGGCAAAGAGATCCAGGAAATGGCGGATAACAAACTCCCGGATCCCATTGCCGAGGCCTTTCAATTCCTGGGCAAGCAGATGGAGACTCTGGAAAAAAGAATGGCCGATATCGAACAGCATCAGGGGATCAGGGTGGAACTGGATCAGTATGTGGAAGAAAAGAAGCGGGAGATTATGGGCATGTTTTCCCCGGCGGAGGAGTTTTCCGTCGGTGCGGGTATTTAGAAAAGGCGGTCTGGAAAATTCGAAAATGCATCGGTGAAATGAATGGACGAGAGATTATACAGCGTTTTTCCCGTCAAAGAGATCAACTGTGATGACGTCGAGACCACGTTATATGACGCAGAAAAATGGGTGATCGGCGAAATATCTCTGAAGATCTATATCAACGGTACGGAATACGCCTCACTCCTTTGTCTCAACCAGTTAACGGAAGAACTGGCCCTTGGCTTTCTCTATAGTGAAGGCGTCATTGACACGATCGACGATGTAGCGAATATAACCTATAACGAACGCCTTTTTGTCGTGATGGTCGATCTTGTCCCCGGAATATCCGTCGACAAGTGCGAAAGTCTGCGCAGTGTAACGTCCGGCTGCGGGAAATGCTTTACCTACATCAACCCGCTCAAGCAGGACAAATTTGTGTCTCTGTCCGGTCATGACAGATTCCCTCTTCGCAACATCCTGCGATCCATGAATGAATTCGAGCAGCGCTCCGAAATATACAGGACCATCGGCGGGGTCCATAGTGTCTTGTTCCACCATGATGACTTTTCCGTTTTTAACGAGGACATCGGACGACACAACTGTTTTGATAAAATAGCGGGTGTGCTGCTAAGAAACGATAAAATGAATCTCGTTAGCAACGGAATGCTGTTCGTGAGCGGAAGGGTTTCTTCGGAAATCATCACCAAGGTCATCAGGCTCGGCGTCCCGGTTCTCGTTTCACGATCGACGCCCACGGCCGCAGCGGTTACCCTTGCCAAAAAGTACAATGTAACGCTCCTGGGATATGTGCGAAGAAATTCCGGGTTTGTATATTCAGGAGACAAGCGTTTGACGTAGGAAGCGGGTTGCTTCTTGATATAAAATGAAAAAATAAATAAGGATTTAACAGGTACTTTTAAATGGAAAAAACACAAGGAAAGATATTGGCCGTCAGCATTTCTCAGACAAAAGGTGAAAAAAAACAGAATATCCCCTGCGGTCTGTTTCTGGAAGATATTGGTCTCGATGGCGACGCCCATGCGGAGAGCGGTATCCGGCAGGTAAGCCTCCTGGCGAAAGAAAGCATCGAGAAAATCAGGGCAAAGGGTCTTGACGTGCAATATGGAGATTTTGCGGAAAATCTCACTACTGAAGGCATTGATCTGCCTGCTCTTCCCGTCGGCACGCGGTTGAAGGTTGGGGGCAACGTCCTGCTGGAAGTCACACAGATCGGCAAAGTTTGTCACACCCGGTGCAATATTTTTTATACTGTGGGCGACTGTGTCATGCCCCGTGAGGGGATCTTTGCGAAAGTCCTTGTCGGTGGCGATATACAGGTAGATGATCGGATAGAAATTGCCGGGTAAATATCTTCTTTTCCTTTCTGAACACCTTGCCGTGTCGGCAGTATCATCAGTCAAAGTTTTTGAATATTTTTGAGCATGAAAAATAGAATAGATGGCAAGTAGCGTAGATTTTTGATTTTTCATTGACATGCTCTTTTTAATGGATTACCTTCTCTTTTAATAGACATTAGAGAGAATACATCATGATGGTGATTTTATGAAGTTATCCACGAAAGGCCGCTACGGGGTTCGGTTGATGATTGACCTTGCCTCTCACTATGGTGAAATGCCCGTCCAGCTGAGGGATATTGCAACGCGGCAGGCCATTTCCGAAAAATACCTATGGCACCTCATCAGCTCCCTCAAGACCGCAGGACTACTCACGGCAACACGGGGTGTCAACGGGGGCTATACCCTTGCCAGATCTCCAGCCAAGATTACTATGAAAGAGATCCTGCAAGCCTCAGAAGGCTCGATGTGCCTTGTGGACTGCGTTGAGAAGCCGTCTACATGCAAGTTGATGCCTGGCTGCGCGGCTCGTGATTTGTGGAGTGAAATAGCGGACAGCATTGACCGGATATTGACAGCTACCACGCTGGCGGATATGGTGGAACGGCAAAAAGCAAAGAGAGAGAAGCTAAGCTCTGATAACTACATGATATGACAAACAGATATTTCAAACAGATCCTTCTTGCGGAGATCGGCGAAGAAGGCCAAAAGAGGCTGAATGCTTCATCAGCGGTTGTCGTGGGATGCGGGGCGCTGGGCTCGGTGATTTCCAACAGCCTGGTGAGGTTCGGTGTCGGCAGGGTGACGATTGTGGATCGTGATTTTATCGAGATTGACAATCTGGCCCGCCAGATACTTTTTGATGAGGAGGACATCACCAGGGGGCTGCCCAAGGCAATCTCCGCAGCGGAAAAGCTGAGGCGCATCAATTCCGAAGTAACCATTGAACCTGTTGTCGCAGACCTCACTGCGGCAAACATCGAAGGGATTTTCAAAAATGCCGATGTTGTCCTTGACGGCACGGATAATTTTGAAACCCGCTTCCTGATCAACGACGCCTGTGTGAAGCTGGGAATCCCGTGGATATACGCGGGGGTGGTGGCGACATACGGGATGGTCTTTTCGATCGTTCCCGGGGAAACGCCATGTTTGCAGTGTTTCATCAACGAGCTTCCCGCCCCCGGCAGCGCGCCGACATGCGATACCGTGGGCGTTTTGGGAACCGCCGTCAATATTGTTTCTTCCATCGAAGTCACAGAGGCGTTGAAAATTCTTCTGGGAAGACGGGAAGATCTGATAAAAAAACTGATCTATATCGATGCCTGGTACGGAACATGGAAATTACTTGAACTGAAAAAAGGGGAAAAGCAATGTCCCGTATGTGATGAACGGCAATTCGCATATCTTGAGCAGAAAAAAGGGACCCGCCTTGCCGGCCTCTGCGGGCAGAATGCCGTACAGATATCCCCTCCCGCATTGACGGGTATTTCCTTTTCCGATCTCGCCTCACGTCTGAGACCGCACGGAGAGGTGACATACAACGACTACATGCTCAGGTTCACAATACCGCCCCATGAGTTTACCGTATTTCCTGACGGCCGGACGATCATAAAGGGAACAACGGACGAATCGGAAGCAAAAATCCTTTTTGCAAAATATATTGGGGCATAACGGTTACAAGACGTGGATATATATACAATACGGGACGATTTCCCTTTCCTCAGGCAGAAGATAAAAGGCCGGGATATTATCTACTTCGATAATGCCGCAACTACGCAGAAGCCCGTCCAGATACTCAACACAATCCACACATACTATTCGCGATACAACGCCGCGGTCAGCAGGTCAACGCACGATATAAGCAATACAGCGTCGGCCATGTACCGGCAGGCGCACGAAAATGTCGCGCGGTTTATCGGCGCCGGAAGCTGTCAGGAAATCGTCTTTGTCCGCAACAGCACGGAAGCCATAAACCTTGTCTGCTATTCCCTCGCGTTTTGCCCGGACAAGACGGTCGGGCTCTCGCAGGGCGACGAAATCATCATCCCTATTTCGGAACATCACTCCAACCTTGTCCCGTGGCAGAGGCTCAGGGAACAATTCGGAATAACGGTTACGGTAATCGGTATCAATGCTGAAGGAATCGTTGACCCTGATGAAGTGCGACGGCATGTCACCGCAAAAACGCGGCTTGTCTGCTGCGCCCATGTTTCAAATGTCCTGGGGACAATTAATCCGGTAAAAGAGATCGCCAGAGTTGCCCATGAAGCGGGCGCCCTCGTACTGGTGGACGGGACGCAGGCCGTGCCGCATATGCCCGTGAACGTCCGGGATATGGATTGCGATTTTTTCGCCTTTTCCGGACACAAGATGCTGGCGCCTCTCGGAATCGGCGTCTTGTACGGGGAAAAGGATCTTCTGGGGAAAATGCCTCCCTTTCTCTCAGGGGGCGGCATGATCGCCGATGTGACGCTGGAATGCGCAACCTGGAACGAACTGCCCTGGAAGTTCGAGGCGGGAACCCCGGAGGTCTGCGGCGCGATTGCCCTCGGTGGCGCGGTTGATCCAAACGACGGCACCATCCTTGAAGGGGCAATAGACTATCTCGGAAAAATCGGGATGGAAAACGTCTTTAACCATGAAACGGAACTTGCCGGTTACGCCCTGGAGAAATTGCAGGCGATTGATGGGATACTGATGTATTCCCCGGCGAAGAACACAAAAAGGTGCGGGATACTTTCCTTCAATGTTACGAAAAACGGCAAAGTCGTCGATCCCAATATTATCGCGAATTTCCTCAATGACGACGGAATTGCCGTACGGTCAGGCGGCTTATGCGCATTTCCGCTTATTCGCAGCCTCCATGCCGATGGGGTTGTCCGGGCAAGCTTTTACCTCTATAACACCACTGAAGAAGTCGATATATTTATTGACTCTTTGAATTCCATAATTACGAAAAAGATTCTATAAGTTCCAAAGATTTTTTTCACACAACCCGCCTTTACTGAATACGCACGTATAAACAGACAGTATATACATGCTTCTTCTTTTACTCAGAAAATATCAATTATTTATTGAAACCAGGATTTGGAGTTTATGGATCTGCATAACAGCTTTCTTCATTAAATCGAGATTTCTAGGGAAAGCGTTTGTTTAGCAGCTTTTTTTTGCAAGTGAGCAAAAGTAACGAGTAGAAAATGAAATTTGTCGGTTATTATCATAAGGAAGAAGCCATTTGTAAAAGGCATTTAAGGCATTTTTAAGATTCTATGCATTTTCTTAAATATATTTACATGATTTATTGCACACTCCAGTCTATTATCGCGGAAATCCCAACGACATATTTCGATCTATATTATGAAAGCACCATTTTTTCTATGCAAGACTCCTTTATATTTCCTGCTCAAGTAACTGCCCATTCTCCTTCAGCCAGGCTTTTGCTTTTTCCATCGTCGGAATTTGTGCGCGTACAATAAGCATTGACGCATAAATATATATAACATAGTTGTTGTCATCTCCATAGTCAT
>CAZIQY010000108.1:0-7920 GCA_964541605.1 uncultured Syntrophaceae bacterium
AACTTTTCATCCCCGTCCACAGGACGGGGTATTCAAGTTTTGGACTTTCATAAAACGCTATACAGCATGAAGGGGTGCCGAACAGGGCTGAGAAGATACCCGTTGAACCTGACCTGGGTAATACCAGCGGAGGGATAGAAGCTTCGAGATATTTTTATGGGGCATATTCTTGAGTCAGAGGGTATGCCCCATGTATTTTATTATGAAAGTTTATCTTTCGGGAGTTTCAACATGACACAATTAGAAGCGGCGCGCAAGGGCGTGATCACTGAAGAGGTGAAGATATGTGCGGAGCGTGAAGGGGTTTCCCCCGAGTTCATCCGCAAAGGCGTTGAAGATGGTTACATCGTAGTAATCAAAAATATCAGACACACAAATCTTATGCCTCTTGCTATCGGCAAGGGACTTAAAACAAAGATCAACGCCAACATCGGAACATCCAGGGATCGGGTGAATCTTGATCTGGAACTCGCAAAGGTTAGGGTTTCAGTTGCTGCAGGTGCAGACACCATCATGGATCTATCTACAGGCGGTGACATCAGAGCCATCAGGAAGGCGATCATACAGACATCAACGATTCCCATCGGAACGGTTCCCATCTACCAGGCCGCCGCAAAAATGATCCAGGAACAAAAAGCCATCGTCGAGATGACAGAAGATGATGTTTTCCGGGCCATTGAAGAAAACGGAGAAGATGGTGTTGATTTCATTACCGTTCATTGCGGGGTGACGAGAAGAAGTGTATCCTGTATTGATAAACAGGGTCGCCTTCTGGGTATCGTAAGCAGAGGCGGGTCCATCATCAGAAACTGGATGTCGTATAACGACAAAGAAAATCCCCTTTATGAAAATTATGACCGTCTCCTCGAAATTGCAAAACGCTATGACATGGTTCTCAGTCTCGGTGACGGTCTGCGCCCCGGGTGTCTCGCCGATGCCACGGACAGGGGGCAGGTTCAGGAACTCATCCTCCTGGGCGAGCTCACCAAAAAAGCCCGGGAGGAAGATGTCCAGGTGATGATTGAAGGTCCCGGTCATGTGCCGATCAATGAAATTGTGGCCAACATCCAGTTGCAGAAGACATTGTGTAACGGTGCGCCGTTCTATGTATTAGGCCCCCTGCCGACTGATATCGCCCCCGGCTACGACCATATCACATCTGCAATCGGTGGAGCAATCGCAGGGGCCGCAGGAGCGGATTTTCTCTGCTATGTAACGCCATCAGAACATCTCAGGCTTCCCACTCTCGATGACGTCAGGGAAGGCATCATCGCTTCCAGGATCGCCGCACACATTTCCGACATAGCAAAGAATATCGAAGGCGCCTATGAAAAGGATATTATGATGGCAAAGTTCAGGAAGGAATTCGACTGGCAAGGACAGGTAGATATTTCTATTGATCCTGAAAAAACGGGGAAACTGTTGGAAAAAAGCCATAGTGCGGAGGAAGAGGGCTGCACCATGTGCGGTGAGTTTTGCGCAATAAAGCTGGGAAAAAGCAGCGGTCATAAAACTGAAAAATAGGGAAATCATCACCTTTGGCACTTCCCACCTCTTCATCATCATATCCCATTAACAGGCTATCTAAAACCCTGCCTGCTTTGAATCAACCGATCAAATCTTGCTTGACTAATCGGGGAAAAAAATATAATCAAATTCGGTTTATATTAACGTGAAGATGCCCGCCACAGGGCGGGACTTCCCGGAAAGGAAGATATTTAAGCGTGGCAAGCGGGATGTGTTGCCTGTTACGCTATTTGGGTTTATGGAAGACAGCGAACTTTTGAGAAAAAGAAAAGAAAAAATAGAGTCCCTTAAGGTGGATGGTATCGACCTCTACCCCAATGATGTGTGCGTTAAGGATACAACCGCCTCAATCACGTCCCAATTCTCTCATATGGATGATGACGCCCTTTCAGCAATTGAGGAACGTTTCTCTATTGCCGGGAGGCTCATGGCTGTGAGGGACTTCGGGAAAGGGGCCTTTGTCATGATCCAGGATCGGAAAGGCCGTATTCAGGCTTTCATCAGGAAAAACCAGATCGGAGAAAAAAGTTTTTCTCTTTTCAAGAGACTCGATGTGGGAGACATCGTCTTTGTGGCAGGAAAACTTTTTAAAACCAAGACGGGTGAATTGACCATCGATGTTAATGAGTTGAAACTACTCTCAAAAGCCGTAAGGCCCCTGCCGGAAAAATGGCATGGTCTTACGGATATCGAAACCCGATACCGCCAGCGGCACCTTGACCTGATTGTTAACCCGCATGTGAAGGATGTTTTTCACAAGCGCAGCCGGATCATACAGCTCATGCGCCGGTTTATGGAGGAAAGGGATTTTCTTGAAGTCGAAACTCCCATGATGCAACCGCGGGCCGGTGGAGCAATGGCAAAGCCCTTCAGAACCCATCATAACGCCCTGGGAATGGATTTTTACCTGAGGATCGCGCCTGAATTGTATCTGAAACGCCTGGTGACCGGAGGCATGGAACGCGTCTACGAAATAAACAGGAATTTCAGGAATGAGGGAATATCCACCTTCCATAACCCTGAATTTACCATGATGGAATTCTATCAGGCCTATGCCACCTATGAGGACCTCATGGTTTTTACAGAGGAGTTGTTGCCATTCATTGCAAGAGAGATATTCGGGTCTCTGAAATTCGAATACCAGGGAACAGAAATTGACCTGACTCCCCCCTGGCAACGCATCACCGTCAGGGACGCGATCATTCAGCACGGGCTGATCGCCCCTGATGTGCTTGACGATGCGGCAAAGGCGGCAACCTGTGTCCGCCAGATGGGCGTAGACGTTAAAGACAGCGACTCCCTCGGGAAGCTGATAACGACCATCTTTGAGAACACTGTGGAGGAGAAGCTCATTCAACCGACGTTCGTCATACATTACCCCGTTGAGGTTTCACCTCTTTCGAGGAAGAACGTCTCCAGCCCGGAGTTGACCGATCGATTCGAGCTTTATATCTATGGAAAAGAAATCGCAAACGCATTCTCAGAACTCAACGATCCCGTTGACCAGCGTGAACGTTTCATGATGCAGCTCAAAGACAGAGAAGCCGGAGATGATGAGGCTCATGAGATGGACGAGGATTACATTCGAACCCTCGAATACGGAATGCCCCCAACGGCGGGGGAAGGAATCGGTATTGACAGGCTGGTCATGCTGTTTACGAATTCCGCTTCCATCCGGGATGTCATCCTCTTCCCTTTGCTGAGACTCAAGGAAGATTGAAGTCAAAATGTCTTATGAACTTTTTATCAGTCTGAGATATCTCAGGGCCAAGCGAAAACAGGTTTTTGTCTCCATTATCACGTTTATATCCATAGCCGGAATCTTTCTCGGGGTTGCTGCATTGATCATTGTTCTTGCAGTCATGAACGGCTTTGAAAACGACCTCAGAAACAAGATCCTGGGAATCAATTCTCACATCGTTCTCATGCAATATAGTGGAGCAATGAGTGATTACCAGAAGGTCATGGAGAAAATTTCTGAGGTTGATGGCGTCGTCGCCTCGACGCCCTTTATTTATACCCAGGCCATGTTAAAAAATGGGGGCCGCACCGGTGGCGTGGTATTGAGGGGTATGGCGACAGACAGCGCACCAAAAGTCATTAATCTGGGAAGGATGCAGGAAGGAAGTCTTGATAACCTTTCTGAAAGACATCGAAGCGCACTGAAGCTCAGCAGAGAGAATTCAGAACTTCCCGGCATTGTGATCGGAAAAGAATTGGCAAAAAATATGGGGCTGTTTCTCTTCGAGACGGTTAACATTATATCCCCCATGGGAATGGCCACCCCGATGGGGATGATTCCCCGGATGAAGAAGTTTGTCGTCGTCGGTATCTTTGACTCGGGATTTTATGAATATGATTCAACGCTTGCTTATTTATCCCTGAAAGACTGTCAGGAATTCCTGAACATGGGTGAGCATATCACCGGCCTTGAAATCAAAGTCACCGATATTTACAAGGCGGATACCATTGCAAAATCCATTGAGAAGAAATTAGGATTCCCATATTGGGCAAGAAACTGGACGGAAATGAATAAAAACCTTTTCTCGGCTCTTAAGCTTGAAAAAAGGGTCATGTTCATTATCCTGTCACTCATTGTGCTCGTTGCCGCTTTCAACATCATTACAACTCTGATTATGGTCGTCATGGAAAAAAACAAGGATATCGCCATTCTGAAATCCATGGGGGCAACCTCAAAGAGCATTATGAAGATTTTTATCATCCAGGGTATGACGATCGGCGCTGTCGGGACACTCTTGGGTTGTATTGGTGGACTTTCCGTGGCTTTCAATCTTGAGAAAATTTCTGTATTCATCGAAAAAATCTTCGGTTTTAAGATCCTCCCCGGAGATGTATACTATTTAAGTCAGTTGCCATCTCAGGTCAACTACAGTGACGTCGTCATTATTGTGATTGGAACCGTGCTGATCTGCTTTCTTTCAACCATTTATCCGTCCAGGAGGGCTTCCTCGCTGGACCCGGCAGAAGCATTGAGATACGAGTGATGATAACCCTGAAAGGCTTGAGTAAAACCTTCATTAAAGACGGCAACAACATCGAAGTTCTGAGGGGAATAGATTTCACCATCGCACAGGGGCAGTCTCTGGCCATACTGGGTGTGTCGGGATCCGGGAAAAGCACCCTCATTCATATTCTAGGAACTCTTGATCATCCGACATCGGGGAACGTACTCTTTGATGACATAAACGTGTTTGATTGGAACGAAAACAAACTGGCAGATTTCAGGAACAGAAAAATCGGCTTCGTTTTTCAATTTCATAACCTGCTTCCCGAGTTCAGCTGTCTTGAAAACACAATGATGCCAGCTCTGATTCAAGATATGCCATACCGCGAAGCAAAGGAAAGGGCGGAAGCCATCCTGAACGAGGTCGGCCTCGGCAACCGATTGACCCACAAACCCGGAGAGCTGTCTGGAGGTGAGCAACAGCGGGTAGCTGTGGCCAGGGCGCTTATCAACGAACCTGAAATCATTCTGGCCGATGAGCCGACGGGTAATCTTGATACGGAAACAGGAAAGAAAATAGAAGATCTTCTGGTGAGGTTTAATCAAAATAAAAATATAACTCTTGTCGTTGTCACTCACAACAAATCACTTGCCGACCGGATGTCTCAAAGCATCGGTCTGAAGGATGGGAAAATTTACAGCCGTGATTAGAAAATCTTGCATGATTAAAATCGCTCTTTCGTTATTCATCCTGTTTCTTTTTATGTTCCCTCAGGATGTTCCTGCTCAGGATGTAAAAAAAATTGTCCTTCTTCCCTTTGATATCTATAGTAAAACCAATACCGTTTTGCTTCAGGAATCCGTCTATAAGGGAATCGCTTCAGAATTGACAAAATCAAAACACATTCAACTCATAGACCGTAGCCTTTTCTTGAAGACAATAGAGGGAAAACGGGTCGATGAGAAAGCAGCAATCAGCGTGGGAAAAGTTACAGGGGCCGATTATGTGATCATGGGCAGTCTGTCCGAAATCGGGGAACAGATCAGCGTGGATGTGAGAGTCGTCGATATCAAGGAAGGAAAAATGCTGCCCGGAATCTTTTCCTCCGGCAAAGGCATCGAAAGCATCGGCCGGATCGCGTCACAACTTAGAAAGGATTTGCTGATTAAGCTCTCCCTCGAGCAGAAGATCGTCCGTATCGACTTCAAGGGTAACCGCAGGATTGAAAGCATCGCAATAAGTCAGGTTCTGAAAAGTGTGAAAGGAAACCTTTTTTATGAACCGGATCTTGCCGCCGACATCAAGGCCATTTACAAAATGGGTTATTTTGACGACGTGGCAGCAGATGTCACCGCAAGCCCTGAGGGGAAAATCATTACCTTCATGCTGCAGGAGAAGCCTCTCATCTCTGAGATCACCATAAAGGGAAATAAGGTAATTGACAGGGGAGACATTGAAGCGGTTCTTGGTTTCAAAGTCCGTCAGAGCATCAATTTTGAAAAGATCGCATCCAGCACTGAAAGAATAAAAGCGCTTTACGACAATAAGGGATATTATAACGCCGAAATCAAATATGAAATTCATAAAGAAGGGAATAAGGACGTAAGGGTCGTCTATAATATCACCGAAAACGACAAACTGTACATCAAAACGATTTCTTTCAAAGGAAATCGCGCATTCACCAATAAGGAACTGAAAAAAGTCATGACTGTCACGGAATGGACCATTTTCCACTTCCTGACGGATTCCGGACTCCTCAAAAAAGACCAGCTTACGCAGGATGTCAGCAAAATAAACGCCTTCTATCTCAACAACGGGTATATTAACGCCAAAATAGGTGAACCGGAAATCACTCATGACAAGAAATGGATCTACGTTACTATCCCGGTCGTGGAAGGCAGGCAATTCAAGGTGGGGAAAGTCGAAATAAAGGGCGACACGCTGACACTATCCCGCTCGGCGCTAATGGATAAACTGACCATAACGAAAAAGGAATTTTTCGACAGGGGGTCTATTATTAAAGACATCGAGTACCTCACCCAGGCCTGCAATGATGAAGGTTATGCTTACGCTGATGTCTCGCCGCTCACCGCTCCTCGGGAGAAAGACCAGGCAGTGGATGTCGAATACCACCTTAAGAAGGGTCATCAAGTTTATTTCAATAAAATCTCCATCACAGGAAACACCAAAACAAGGGATAAAGTCATCAGACGGCAGCTTGCCATCGTAGAAGGAGACCTGTACAACAGCAGCAATCTGAAAAAAAGCTACATGGAGCTTAACCGCCTCAGATATTTTGAAGAGGTTAATTTCCAGTCGGAGAAGGGACCGGATGAAACCCTTGCCGACATCAATATTCAGGTCAAGGAAAAACCGACGGGTATTTTCAGCGTCGGCGCGGGATACAGCGCACAGGATTACGCTATGATCACGGCCTCAATCTCGCAGCAGAACCTTTTCGGCCTGGGGCAAACCCTCTCCCTGAAGGCCAGTCTGGGATCGAAGACTACCATGTATGAACTTTCATTCATCGAACCATGGCTTTTTGATATCCCTCTTTGGAGCAAATTTGATCTTCATAACTATACGAGAGCATACGACACCTACGATCTGGATTCAAATGGTTTCGGAATGTTATTCGGATATCCTTTCTGGGAATACATAACAGGTTATCTCGGATACAGATTGAACATGAACGATGTTAAAAACATCCAGTCAAATGCATCCCGCTATATCTGGGATCAGGTAGGTAAAACGACGACCAGCACCGCCAGTGTTTCTTTAGTCAGGGACACGACGGATGACTATATCTTTCCGTCGAAGGGCTCCAAAAACAGCGCCTCCATTGACTATAGCGGTGGAATCCTGATGGGAGATGCAGCGTTTAACAGATATGGAATCAGTTCTACCTGGTTCTTTCCCCTTCCCCTTGACACCGTGTTTGGTATTCGCGGGCGTGCAGGGTATCTTCAAGAAAGGGAAGGGAAAAGAATACCGGTCTATGAACGTTTCTACCTGGGGGGAATCAACTCCCTCAGGGGACTGAAAGACGTGGGCCCCATCGATCCTGCAACGGGAGATGTCATCGGCGGAATGACCATGATGAATTTCAACGCGGAATTCATTTTCACGTTGATAAAAAATGCCGGCATGAAGGGGGTTTTGTTTTATGATACCGGCAATGCCTGGGAAACCGGCTATCATTTCGAGGATATGCGAAAAACGGCAGGGGCCGGTATTCGATGGTATTCACCGATTGGTCCCCTCAGGCTCGAGTGGGGCTATGTCCTCGACCGGAAAGGCGACGAACCGGACAGCCGCTGGGAATTCACAATCGGTATGTTTATGTAATGAAAGCTTTTAATATATGGATTCACTACTGTCCGGAATAATCCGTGAATAAGTTCAACTGGTTACTGTTTTTATC
>CAZIQY010000109.1:0-7835 GCA_964541605.1 uncultured Syntrophaceae bacterium
AGGCGGAAAGTTTAAATGTTGCCCTTGAGATGACGGTATCGAAGTAATTTCTGTATCTGACATCGGCAATCAGGTGTTCGACCCGGTTGTGAATCACAGTGGTTTCATCAAAAGCCAGGGTCCGGATGACGTGTTTGAGAAAAGAAGTTTTTTTGCGTGACGACTCCAGGAGGGAGACCTTCAGGAAAGGCACGGCGATTTTCATCGGCAACCCGGGGAAGCCGGCCCCAGCGCCGATGTCGAGAAGCCTCACAGAGGTGCTCGTCAGGAAAATCACCGGCGTCAGGGAATCGATAAAGTGTTTGATGGGAATGTCAAGGTCTGATTTTACAGAAACCAGATTCATTTTTTCGTTCCAGACGACAAGCTCTCTGTAATATTGTGAAAACAGTGACAATTGCTTATCATTCAGGAAAATGCCGATCCTGGTTGCAGCGTCGAAAAGGATTGTTTCGAGGTTTCTCTCCATATGATACCTTATTTCTAAAGCGTTGACACAGATTTCAGGAATATGATACCTTAAATCAAAAATATGAAAAGGAAAATCAATAATGTCTGAATTGGTAAGATTCGGGGTATCTATGGACCAGGCTTTGCTGGAGAGGTTCGATCGTCTCAAAAGGAAGGGTATTCATGAAAATAACGGTTTTTAACGGAAGCCCGAAAGGGAAGCAGAGTGCCACCCATGTCATGGTGCAGGCCTTCGCGAAAGGGGCGGCCGATGCCGGCGCGGAAGTGGAAAACATCTTTCTCGTCCGAAAGAAGATCAAGCACTGCCTGGGTTGTTTTCATTGCTGGATCAAGACACCGGGAAGGTGCGTTCATAAAGATGATATGGCTGACCTGCTGCAGAAATTTATCGCCTCGGATATCGTGGTGTTTGCCACACCGCTGTATGTCGATAATGTTACGGGCGTCATGAAAAACTTCATGGACAGGCTTGTTCCACTTGCCGATCCTCATTTTGAGAAAAACGAAGAGGGCGAATGCCGCCATGTATCGAGATTTGAAAATAAACAAAAATTTGCCGTCATCTCGAATTGCGGATTTCCGGAACAGTCCCACTTTCAGGTCCTGCGCCTGCTGTTTCGCAGAATCGCCAGAAATTTCCAGGCAGAACTTGTTGCTGAAATATACAGGGGCGGCGGCCCCCTGCTGCCGGATCCCCCGCCGATACTTCGGGATACTATCACCAATTACCTAAAGCTGGTAGAGGAAGCGGGCCGGGAGGTAGTCATACATGGAAAGATTTCCGAGGTGTTGGCAGGCAAGCTTGAAGAGCCGTTGATTCCCCACGATCTGTATATCGAGGGGGCAAACCGCGAATACTGGGACGTTGAGCTGGCAAAACTCCCGTCTCAGAAAAAATAACAATATAATGTTTTCGTCTATCCCGATCAGCGTGAATGATACAAACTTACCCGTCTTACATGCTTATATATCTCTCGTTCCTTTTGGGAGGTGGGTCGTTACTCGCATTTGTATTGTTTCTGTTTGAAGGTTCCCTCAACATTGTAAGTTTCGGGTTTAGTAACAGGGCTGTATTTTGGTTTGATGCAGCCCTGTCCTGTGTGTTTTTTATTCAGCACAGCCTCATGATTCGCAGGTCGTCGCGCCGGTTTTTATCTCAGTTTTTCCGGGAGGAATACTTCGGTGCGCTGTATTCAATAGCGTCCGGTGTCGTTCTTTTCATGACGGTCATCTTGTGGCAGGCATCAACGCATTCCCTGTTCGTTGCGGAAGGCGCTTTTCGCTGGTTTCTTCGGAGTATCTTTATGCTCTCCATTGCCGGATTTGTTTGGGGCGTGAGGGCATTGGAAGACTTCGATGCTCTTGGAGGAAAGATGATATTACGCAAACTCCGTGATCGACAGCCCCGAAAAGGAAGATTCATCATCGCAGGACCTTACCGCTATGTAAGGCATCCGTTATATTTCTTTGTCCTCTGCATGATATGGTCCTGTCCGGACATTACAGCCGATAGATTGTTGTTTAATGTATCGTGGACCGCGTGGATCGTTTTCGGAACAATTCTCGAGGAGCGGGATCTCGTCGCAGAGTTCGGAGATGTGTATCGCAGGTATCAAAAGGAAGTACCCATGCTCTTTCCGATAGGGGTCCCATTTAAATAAGGTGACACCTGGTGTAAATGATTTTGATGCCATTTAAAATTAGAAAGTTTTCTTGAAAGGCATGAAGAATGAAGATACTGTATTATGACTGTTTTTCCGGCATCAGCGGCGATATGAATCTCGGGGCTATGATCGATGTCGGCGTGGATCAGGACCGGCTGGTGAACGAATTGAAGAAACTGGCCATTGATCCGTATGAAATCAGGATCACCATGGATCAGCGCAGGGGCGTCAGCGGCACGAGGGTCGAAGTCGTCCTGTCTGAAAAGAATGTGCCGTATCACAGGTCATTCAGGAACATTTCAAAGCTCATTGAAGAGAGCGACTTCTCCCAAAAAGTCAAAACTTTAAGCCTCAAGATTTTTACAAAGATCGCGCAGGCGGAGGCAAAGATTCACGGATGCAATATCGATGACGTTCATTTTCATGAAATCGGGGCGGTTGATTCCATCGTGGATATCGTCGGGGCAGCCCTCTGTCTGGAGTCTTTAAATGTAGACAGGGTTTTATCTTCCCCCGTGCAGGTGGGGGGCGGTTTTGTGAAATGCGCCCATGGCAGTCTGCCTGTTCCGGCGCCCGCGACAGCGGAAATCCTCAGGGAAATCCCCATTAAATCAGGCCTCGTGCCGTTCGAAACCACTACGCCAACCGGGGCGGCCATTCTGGCGGCTACCGTTGATGCTTTCACCGAAGAAATGAACTTTACGCCTCGGAAAATCGGCTACGGCATTGGTCACAGAGATACGGATATTCCGAATGTGTTAAGAATCTTTCTTGGAGATATGGGGGAAGATGCGTTCGCGGATGACGTGGAGATTAGCGAAGCCTTTATGGTTGAATGCAATATTGACGATATGAATCCGGAATTCTATGATGATGTCATGGATGCCCTGTTTGAGGCCGGCGCGCAGGATGTTTTTCTTGTCCCTGTCATCATGAAGAAATCGCGACCGGCCGTGAAAATCAGCGTTCTGTGTCATGACAGAGAGCTGAAATCCGTTGAAAAAATACTCCTCCTCCGGACATCTACCCTCGGCGTGCGAACCCGCAAGGTTACCAAGACCATGCTGAGACGGGACTTTTCAAAGGTATCGACGAAATATGGTGAAATATCCGTAAAGAATGCGTATTACCGCGGGGAAAAGATCAAATCCAAGCCGGAGTATGAGGAGTGTAAAAAGTTGGCCAGAGAAAAAGGCGTGAGCATAAAAGAAATCTATGACAGTTTGAAATCCGGGGAGTGATAATGTTTGCACCCGACCGATACAAAGGACTCATCGACCATCTGAAATCATTGAAAACCTGCATGATCGCTTTTTCGGGAGGCCTTGACAGCACGTTTCTGCTTTGGGCTGCACACGACGCGCTGAAAGAAGGGGTGACGGCGGTGACGGTCTCAACCCCGTACATGCCGGGGTGGGAAATCCGGGAGGCGATGGAAATTGCTCAAAACATGGGCATTCGGCATAAACTGATCAAGCTCCCGCTCATCGACGAGATCAGATTCAACCCCGATGACCGGTGCTACCGCTGCAAGAGATATCTGTTTTCCGTGTTGAAAGAGGAAGCCCTGAAAGAAGGGATTCATCACGTTCTGGACGGGACGAATGCGGATGATCTCAAGGAATATCGACCGGGAATGAAGGCCCTGAAGGAGTTGGGGATTGTAAGCCCGCTGCTGTTGCAGGAATTTACCAAGGAGGACATCAGGGCAATGTCCAGACTGAACGGCGTCCCAAACTGGCAGAAGCCGCCGTACGCGTGTCTTTTATCCAGAATCCCTTATGGCCGTGAGATCACCCTTCCTGAATTGGAAAGGATCGAAAAGTCAGAACGGTATCTCATGGATATGGGTTTTGCTTTCGTGAGAGTGCGGAGCGACGGCGTTCTGGCACGGATCGAATTCAGACGGGAAGATCGAAAGAGACTTTTTCGCGAAGAGCTTCTTGATGACATCTCAAAGACGCTCAAAGGATTTGGGTACGGTTTTGTGGCCATGGAGCTTGAAGGCTATCAGACGGGAAGCATGAACAGAACCCTGAAAGGGAAAAAGTCTTAGAAGGTTGGTTGTATGAACTCGGAAGCGCTCAAAGATTTGCTGAAAGATATTCGCGATGGCCGGATCGGCATCGACGAAGCGATGTCGCTGTTGAAGCATCTGCCCTACGTGGATCTCGGATACGCGAAGCTCGACACGCACCGGGAAATCCGGGTAGGATATCCGGAAGTGATTTTCTGTCCCGGCAAAACAACCCAGCAGATCAAAACGATCATCCGGGCCATGCTGGAGCGGGATTCAAATATTCTGGCTACCAGGGCCGATGAGTCGCTGTTTGAGGAGATCAGGAAAATCTGTTCCGATGCCGTCTATCATCCAATTGCAAAAGCCATAACCGTCAGGAAGAGAGCGATGGAGACGACGGACAGTTATATTGCGGTGGTTACAGCGGGAACATCGGACCTGCCTGTTGCCGAGGAAGCCGCCGTCACTGCGGAGCTTTTTGGAAACCGGGTGGAAAGAGTCGTTGATGTGGGCGTGGCCGGCGTACATCGCCTGTTCGACAAGCTGGATGTAATCCGGGGCGCCCGGGTGATTGTCGTTGTTGCCGGTATGGAAGGCGCCCTCCCCAGTCTGGTCGGCGGTCTTGTGGACAAGCCGGTGATTGCCGTGCCGACAAGCGTGGGTTATGGTGCCAGCTTTCAGGGAGTTGCCGCTCTTCTGTCCATGTTGAACAGTTGCGCAGGCGGCGTCTGCGTGGTCAATATCGACAATGGTTTCGGCGCCGGCTACATGGCCGGCATGATCAACAAATTACGTTGATCTTTTCGCACGAATTCCCGGCAGTAAGGGTCAGGCAAGGATGGCTTTCGAGAACGTCTCGAAACCCATTTTGTCGATCATGTCTCCCATTCTCTGGCGTGGCGCCGCATTGGCCTTGTAATAGGCAAGAATCTTGTCAACCAGATTGAGCGCATCTTCTGTCGTCAGGTCCCTGGCAAGTTCCTGGGAAAGCCTGGGCCTTGCCCCTCCGTTGCCACCCACCATAATCCTCCATCCTTTGGGAAAACCCACCAGACCGATATCTTTGATGCAGGTTTCAGCGCACTGATTCACACAGCCGCTGACGCCGAACTTGCACTTTCCCGGAACTTCCAGTCCGTGGTATTTTTCATCAAGCTTGAGTCCGAGCCCGAGACTGTCCTGCTGACCGCGTTTGCAGAAGGCTGTTCCGGGGCATGCCTTAATGCTTCTCACACACAGCCCGATGGCTGCGCCGGGGGGCATGCCGAGATCAGCCCAGACATTGTCCACGTCTTCCTCTTTCAATCCTACCATGGCGATGCGCGCCGCGCTGGTGATTTTCAACGCCGCTGCATTGTATTTTTCGGCCACGTCGGCCAGTTTGCGAAGCGTGTCGGGGCTGACAACCCCGCAGGGAATATGAGGCGCAACCGCATAGGTTTTTTTGTCGCGCTGGATAATCACACCTTTTTCACCGTCTTGCAGCATAATTTTGTTTTCCTCCCTTATGACATTTTTGTTTTATTTCGCGTATAGATGTCGGTATAGAAAAAATGAGTTCGGGTGTCAAGGGAATGTAACCGCGGGTACGGGCGAATCTCACCTTGACACACAAGGGCCACAGCTGTACATTCCGCACTAAAAAAAAGGAAATCGTCTCACTATGGAACAAAATCGAATCGATGGTGAACGATTCAAACAAGAGAATATCGTTTTAAAAAGGAGCATAGAATGGATTGTAAAAAACATCAAGCAACTGGAAAACAACAAGAAAACAAAGAAGAAGGGAGCGCTCCCGACGAAAAGTTGAGAGCCTTTGTTGAGGACATGTCCCTTCAGGATCGTATGGCGCAGATTAAACACAAGATTATGGTCCTGTCCGGGAAAGGGGGGGTCGGCAAGAGCACGGTGGCGGTAAACATCGCCGTTGCCCTGGGCCTTGAAGGAAAAAAAGTGGGCATTCTGGATGCGGATTTTCATGGTCCCAGCATACCCACGCTGCTTCATCTCAACGGGAAATCCCTGAAATCCGGTGAAAACGGAATTGAGCCGATCGATTTTGTGGAAGGAGTCAAGGTGATGTCCATCGGGTTTTTCATGGCGGAGCAGGATAAGGCCGTGATCTGGCGGGGCCCTATGAAGATAAGCGTCATCAAGCAGCTTTTAGCCGAGGTGAATTGGGGAGAGCTTGATTATCTCATTATCGACTTTCCCCCGGGCACGGGAGATGAACCCCTTTCCGTTGCGCAGCTGATTCCAAACGCTGACGGGGCGATTATTGTCACCACCCCGCAGGATTTGTCCCTGATTGATGTGAGAAAATCCATTGATTTCTGCAAACAGCTGAAACTCCCCGTTCTGGGAGTGATAGAAAACATGAGTGGGCTGGTCTGTCCCCATTGTTCGCAGGTCATTGATGTTTTCAAGAGAGGCGGCGGCGAAAAAATGGCCGGTGAGACGGGGGTCCCCTTTCTCGGCAGAATTCCTATAGAACCGCTGATCGTGGAGGCTTCCGACAGCGGGAAACCCTTTATTTATCATTACGGAGAAACGAAGGCTGCCCAGGCCTTTAACAAGGCCGTCCAACCCCTTTTGGGAATGAAACCAAGATCTTAAAAAAGCGGCTCTCTGATTTTCATCATTCAGCAAGGAGGATAAGAAAATGGCCGATCAAAAATTGAAGCCTTTAGACAGAATAGAAATCCTTACCCTTCAGGACAACTATATCGAGATAACAGCGATGGACAACAACGCCATCGTAACCCGGGCGATTCCCCTGAAGGACGGATATTTCCACCAGTCCGTCCTTTCGGAGCACGGTTTTTCCGCCGTCGTCCGGGCAACACGGGAAGGAAAGACCGGAACCCTCCTGTTCGATTTCGGATTTTCCGAGGAAGGGGCGGCGTACAATGCCGGGATATTGGGCGCCGATTTATCCCTGGTGGGCGCCGTGGTCCTCTCCCACGGACACAACGACCATACCGGCGGATTTGATAAGCTGGCGGCGCTGGTCGGGGCGCGGAACATTCCCTTTGTTGTCCATCCGGCGGTTTTCCGCTCACCCCGTTATCTGAAAATGCCCGGGAACACGAAAATCTCCTTTTCTCCTTTGGGCCGGGGACAGATCAGCGCGTCAGGTCTGAATCTGGTGGAATCCACTACGCCTTATCCACTGTTAGAAGACGCCTTGTTGTTTCTGGGCGAGATACCCCGTAAAACCGATTTTGAGAAAGGCTTCCCCATCGCCCATTATCAGGACGATGGTCATGAAAAGTGGGATCCCATCGAAGACGACACATCCATCGTCATGCATCTGAAGGACAAGGGTCTGGTCGTTCTCTCGGGTTGCGCTCACGCGGGCATTGTGAATACGGTTCAGTATGCCCGGGAGGTCACGGGGATCGATAAAGTTCACGTCATCATGGGGGGCTATCATCTCTCCGGCAAGCTTTTCGAGGGGATCATCGGCCGGACCATCGAAGAACTGAAAAAGATTGATCCGGACTATCTTATCCCCTGCCACTGTACCGGCCGGAAGGCTGTCATGGAGATCGAAAAGGCCCTGCCGGACAAATTTATCCTGAACATGGCGGGAACGAAGATGACCTTTGCGGCGTTATGAGCGTTGCAAGACGGATAATGCCCTGAAAGGGGAGCCTGTAGCTAAACCAGGGGATGGC
>CAZIQY010000110.1:0-7255 GCA_964541605.1 uncultured Syntrophaceae bacterium
AAAAGCGGACAATTCACGTGCTACAAAACCGGACAACTCTATTTGCTCTTGACATTTTGAAGGTTTTCGCTTGTTTATTTAAATTCTTTGTGCTATCAGCCACCCGAATTCACACATCCCCGGATTGACGGATGTTGCCTTTTGAATATCATAGGTTTCCGATCAAGATGATGGGGATGGAGGGAAAAAACAAGAGAGGAGCTTGGTATGGCCAGTATTTCGATGAAGTTGTTGCTTGAGGCTGGGGTTCACTTTGGTCACCAGACCAACAAATGGAACCCTAAAATGAAACCCTATATTTTTGGTGCCCGTAACGGGATATATATCATCGATCTCCAGCAGACTGTCGGGATGTTTCAGAGGGCTTATCAGTTCGTTGTCGACACAGTCGCGCAAGGAGGAGAGATCCTCTTTGTCGGTACCAAAAAACAATCACAGGAGTCTGTTCGCGAGGAAGCTGATAAATGCGGAATGCCTTATGTCAATCAGCGCTGGTTGGGCGGCATGTTGACTAATTTTGCGACGATCAAGAAGAGCATCGACCGTTTGAACGAGCTCGACAAGATGTTCGCCGATGACAGCATCAAAGCTTTTCCTAAAAAGGAGATCCTTGGTCTTCAGAAGGACCGCGAGAAACTAACCAAGGTTCTGGGAGGCATCCGGACAATCAAAGGCATCCCCAAAGGTCTTTTTATCGTCGATCCGAAACGGGAAATTATCGCCGTAACCGAGGCGAGAAAATTGAAAATCCCCATCGTGGCAATGGTGGATACAAACTGCGACCCTGATCTGATCGATTACATCATTCCCGGCAATGATGATGCAATCCGGGCAATCAAGCTTTTTACGACGAAAATAGCCGATGCCGTTATGGATGGTAAAAAACGGTTTGAAGAACACTTGCAGTCGGAAAGCGACAAACAAAGTCAAACCGTTTCGTCACCCCGGAATGAAGACGGCGAGTCCGATGTCCCGGAAAGTGTTGAAACCAGTGGATTGTCTTCTGTCGATGAGCAGAACCATGTAGAGGAGGTAAAGTAAATTGGAGATTACATCAGCAATGGTGAAGGAATTAAGGGTCAAAACGGGCGCCGGAATGATGGACTGCAAAGAGGCGCTCAAAGCCGAGGACGGCGACTTTGAAAAAGCTATCGATTATTTGCGGAAAAAGGGGATGTCAGCCGCCACAAAGCGTTCATCCAAGGCAGCGAAAGAAGGCACCGTCGCTTCCTACATTCATATGGGGGGGAAGATCGGTGTCATGGTTGAGGTGAACTGCGAAACTGATTTTGTGGCAAAAACGGATGAATTCCAGACTATGGCCAGGGACTTGGCGATGCATGTGGCGGCATCGAATCCTCGTTATGTTCGGCCGGAGGAAATATCAGAGCAGGATCTGGAAAGAGAAAAGGAGATATATAGGAGCCAGCTTCTTGAAGAAAAAAAGCCTGAAAAAATATGGGACAAGATCATTGAAGGAAAACTGAAAAAATATTTTGAAGAGGTTTGCTTGATGAACCAAAAGTTCATCAAGAATACGGACATTACCGTCAGTTCCCTGGTTAACAATATGATAGCAAAAACAGGAGAAAATATAGTCATAAGAAGGTTTGCACGGTTTCAATTGGGAGAGGAGTTGAAATAAAGAATCGTGGTCGGTCCGGCATACAAGAGGGTGCTTCTCAAATTAAGCGGTGAGGCCCTCATGGGAAATCATTTTTCAGGAGTCGACCCGGAGGTAGTGGATTCCGTTGCCGCAGAGATTAGGGATGTCATTGCCCTTGGCGTACAGCTTGGCATTGTCATCGGCGGAGGCAATATCATCCGCGGCCTTGCGGCAAGCGCTGAAGGAATGGATCGAACTTCAGCCGATTACATGGGGATGCTTGCCACGGTCATCAACAGTCTGGCCCTACAAAGCGCTCTGGAGCGAATGGGAATCCCCACGCGGGTTCAGACGGCCATCGAGATGAAAGAGGTAGCGGAACCGTTCATAAGAAGACGTGCGATACGCCATCTTGAAAAAGGTCGGGTGGTGATATTCGCGGCCGGGACGGGCAGTCCATATTTTACCACAGACACCGCCGCTTCCCTCCGTGCCATTGAGATCAAGGCGGATATTATCCTGAAGGCCACAAAGGTAGATGGTGTTTACGATCGTGATCCGGTACAGTATGCCAATGCAATTATGTACGATAAGGTAAGTTATAACGAAGTATTGACTAAAAATCTTAAAGTAATGGATGCGACTGCAATATCTCTCTGCAGGGACAACGGGATTTTTTTGAACATCTTCAATCTGCAGAAACCGGGGAACATCAAGCGGGTTATCTGCGGAGAGCATGTGGGAACCATTGTTGGAGGCTAAGGCATGAAGGAGTTGATTTTTGAGGAACTGCAGGAGAATATGGAAAAGGCCATCCAGACTCTCGAAAAATCCTTCAGCAAGGTCAGAACGGGCAGGGCATCCCTAGCCCTGTTGGATGGAATCCGTGTTGATTACTATGATACGCCAACGCCCTTGAAACAATTGTCTTCCCTCTCCGTTCCTGAAAGCCGGCTAATCGTTATATCCCCTTGGGACAGTTCCATTATAGGCGCTATCGAGAAGGCGATACAAAAATCGGATTTAGGACTGATGCCAACAAATGACGGCAAATTAATACGTCTGACAATCCCGGCTCTAACTGAGGAGAAGCGCAGAGATCTTGTGAAAGTCGTCCGCAAGATGGCGGAAGAATGCAAGATCAAACAGCGCAATGCGCGACGGGATGCCAATGAACAACTTAAATCATTGAAGAAGGATAACGAAATCTCTGAAGATGAACTCTACAATCTTCAGGACGAAGTGCAGAAGTTGACTGACCAGTACATCGGGAAAACCGATGAGGCTCTTTCAGTAAAAGAAAAAGAGATCATGGAGATTTGATAAATCGAAGGATTCGATTGGCAACGGGGAGCCTACGGGCTCCCCGTTTTGCTTGAATCTCTCTTGAAAAATCACGGTTGATGTGTTAGTCGCTCACAGCAAGTGGTGCGTTGCAACTGATTGTAAAAGGGAACCATGAAAGAAATAGATCTGACGAAACTTCCACAACATATCGCAATTATTATGGACGGAAACGGCCGCTGGGCCGAGAGCCATACCATGGGAAGAATCTTGGGACACCGGAAGGGAGCTGAGTCCGTTAGGATCATCACGAAAACCTGTCGCCGCATCGGAATTCAATGCCTTACCCTCTATGCTTTTTCCGTCGAAAACTGGCTTCGTCCGAAAGAAGAAGTCCGCGCACTCATGAACCTTCTTATGCAATATCTTGAAGACGAGACGAAGGAGATGATGGACCATGATATACGTCTGACAGCCATCGGTGACTTGGATTCCCTTGAAGCCAAAGTATTAAAAAAACTTGTTGAAACAGTCGAGAAGACAGCTGGAAACAAAGGAATGATCCTAAATCTGGCTCTCAGTTACGGCGGGCGTGACGAGATTGCATCAGCAGCAAGGCGTTTGGCCGATGATGCCGTATCCGGAAAAATCGCAGCAGTTGATATCACCAAGGAACTCTTTTCAAAATATCTTTACACGACCGGAATTCCCGATCCTGACCTTCTGATCAGGACAGGGGGCGAATATCGGGTCAGCAATTTTTTACTTTATCAGATGGCCTATACCGAATTCTACTTTACAGATATCCTCTGGCCGGATTTTTGCGAAAACGATCTTATCAACGCCATTGCCGAGTACCAAAGGAGGGAGCGGAGGTTCGGCATGACAAGCGAACAAGTTGCCAGAAGGTAAAAGATATTCAAGGAAATCTGAAACATGACGCCCCATGTTAAGAGATGGATCACCGGCATCATTGCTGTTCCGCTACTGTTCGGGGTCATCGCCTATGGCGGAATAGAAGCGTTCGCCATTCTGATCATTATTGCCTCTCTGGTGGGAATGTATGAATATAATCGGATGGCCTTCGGAGAAGGATTTTCCGTCGAAAAGATTGAGACGCTGATCATCGCCCTGCTCATTCTCCTTGCCTCTTTCTTCACAAGCCTAGCTACGATTTTAGCTGTACTGACCTTCGCGGTTATGACGGTCCTGATACTTGACCTGCTTCGGATAAAAAAAAATGGGTTGGGGATGTCGCATGCTGGCAAGATCATCATGGGCATTATGTATATTCCCCTTTTGATGGCTCATTTCATCCTGATCCGCCAGACGCACGCTGGCGTTCTGTGGATATTTTTCATCTTGGTCCTGGCTTTTTCCGGGGATATCGCCGCATATTATTTCGGGCGGCGGCTGGGAAAACGAAAGCTGCTTCCTGAAATAAGTCCAGGCAAGACCGTCGAAGGAACGATTGGCTTAATTGCGGGAAGCATTGCGGGTTGTCTTACGTACAAACTGTTTTTTTTCCCCATGCTTCCGATTACGCATGCAATTGTTCTCGGACTGATAGGAAGCATTACGGGACAGCTTGGAGATCTATCAGAATCGGCCCTGAAAAGAGCGGCGGGTGTGAAGGATTCAGGTACATTGTTGCCTGGCCATGGGGGGATACTCGATCGGCTGGACTGCCTTATGTTCATCACGCCCTTTGTGTATTATTATCAAAAATTTGTGATTTGATGAAACGAATTTCCGTTCTCGGCTCCACCGGATCCATCGGTGTCGGCACACTGGATGTCATCGACGCCCATCCCGATCGCTTCACGGTTACAGCCCTTACGGCAGGTTGCAACATCAATCTCATGAAAAAACAGATTGAAAGGTTCCGTCCAAGATTGGCGGCGGTTATCGATGAGATGCATGCAAGGGATCTTCGCAGACTTCTGGGTCCGGCAGCTACAGCGGATATTCTATACGGGCCTGAGGGTTATCGGGAGGCGGCTGTACTTGCGGATAACGATATGGTCGTTTCTGCCATCGTCGGCGCAGCCGGATTGCTTCCGACTTGGGACGCTATTGAGGCTGGAAAGGACATTGCACTGGCGAACAAAGAAACGCTGGTTATGGCGGGACATCTCGTTCTTCGCAAAGCGACCGAGATGGGCGTGAGAGTCATCCCCATTGACAGTGAGCACAGTGCGATCTTCCAGTGCCTACAGGGTCACAGAATGCAGGATGTCCGCCGACTTATCCTCACGGCATCCGGTGGACCGTTTCTTAATGCCTCCGAACATGACCTATCAAAAATTACACCCGCCCAGGCTCTTCGTCATCCGAACTGGAAGATGGGGAAAAAAATCACAATCGATTCGGCTACTATGATGAACAAAGGTTTGGAAGTAATTGAAGCCGGGTGGTTGTTCGATCTTCCCTCAACGGCGATCGATATCCTCATTCATCCACAGAGTATCGTCCATTCCATGGTGGAGTACCGGGATGGAAATGTAATGGCCCAAATGGGTATTCCGGACATGAGGATTCCCATTGCATACGCGCTCTCTTATCCTGATCGCCTGTTCAGCGGAGAGCCAAGCCTCGATCTCAGCAAGGTTGGGAAGCTTACATTTATCGATCCCGATCCCATTCGTTTTCCAGCGCTTCGGCTTGCTTATGAATCAGCTAAAGCCGGAGGTACAATGCCGGCTGTATTGAATGCTGCAAATGAGGTGGCCGTTTCGGCCTTTATCGATGAAAAAATAAGATTTGATCAGATAATCAGGCTAGTGGAAAGAGTTCTCTCCCGCCATCAGGTATCCGCCGATCCGGGAATGGAGGCGATTCTCGAGGCGGACCGCTGGGCAAGGCAAGAAGCGGAGAAAAACATAGAAGGAATAAATAATTGATCGGAATCAGCATTGTATCTGTAGTTGTACTATTGGGCATCCTGATCTTCGCCCACGAACTTGGTCATTTTATGATAGCCAAGAAGGCGGGTGTCGGGGTATTGAAATTTTCACTCGGTTTCGGACCCCGAATCATCGGTAGGAAGATCGGCGAAACGGAGTATCTCCTCTCGCTGATCCCCTTGGGCGGGTACGTAAAACTCCTGGGGGAATCTCCCGAGGAAGAATTGCCTGAGCAGGATAAAGCGAGATCTTTTCTGAAGCAGAGCGTCTGGAAAAGAATATTCATTGTGGCGGCCGGACCGGCATTCAACCTCTTGCTGGCTCTGGTGACTTTCACTATCGTCAACATGATCGGCCTTCCCGTTCTTACGACGGAGATCGGTTCCCTTCAACCTGATTCTGCCGCGGTAGAGTCCGGGATGAAGTCTGGAGACCGAATTATCGACATAGACGGAAAGTCTTTAAAAAAATGGGACGAGATTTCCGAAATCATAACGATCAGTCAGGGAAGGCCGCTCAAGGTCAAGGTTCTTCGAAACGGCATTAACGTGGATATCACGGTGACACCACGAACCGTCAAAACAAAAAACCTCTTTGGAGAAGAGATTGAATCTTACAAGATCGGTATCAGCCCATCATCGAAAACCATTATCGAAAAACGGAACCTTTTTTCGGCTTTCGGTGAGGGCATCCGCCAAACATGGCTTATCAGTAAACTGACCGTGATTAGCATATACAAGCTGTTTCAAGGGGTCATCTCTCCGAAGACGCTGGGTGGCCCGATCCTTATTGCCCAAATTGCCGGCGCACAGGCAAAGGAGGGAATCGTTCCTTTTCTTCTGTTCATGGCCTTGCTGAGCATAAACTTGGCCATACTCAATTTGCTGCCCATTCCAATCCTGGACGGCGGTCACCTGCTATTTTACGGAATTGAATTGTTAACTGGTCATGAAATCAATGTCCGCTGGCGTGAAATGGCTCAGCAAGTCGGTTTCGTACTTCTGATTCTGTTGATGATATTTGTCTTCATGATGGATATCGAAAGGCTGAATTTAAAGTTTATTGACGACTTAATTCGGACGTTTACGGGATAGACATGATCACACTGGCGATGGATTGCGCGACGGAGACTATGGGACTCGCGCTCATGAACGGGGAGGAAATTCAGGCCGATCTTTATCTCGGACAGGGAAGACACCGCGCGGAGGTACTTCTTCCTTCTCTGGAAAAGCTGCTTCTGTTGGCGAAGATAGACATGGAGAAAATCGATCTACTGGTCTGTACAACAGGACCGGGTTCGTTCACAGGGGTAAGAATCGGTGTGAGCACCGTGAAAGGCCTTGCGATGGCTTTGAGTAAGCCCATCGTTGGAATCTCGACGTTGGAGGCGCTGGCCATGAACGCCTTTCCCTCGCCGATATTGATTTGTCCGATGCTTGATGCTCGCAGGGATCAGGTC
>CAZIQY010000110.1:7265-7690 GCA_964541605.1 uncultured Syntrophaceae bacterium
AGGTCTATGCGGGATTGTACAGAATGGCCCCGGATGGTTTCCCTGAAATAGTATTGCCGGAGCGACTGACTGACATCTCGCAATGGATACTCGAGCTTCCGGATGACAAAGTCGATTTGATCGGAAACGGGGCACTCCGTTATCGAAAACGTCTCCTTGAATCCCGAACTGTTCAGTGTGACCCTGTTGGAAGCAGGAAACATCGAATCCATGCATCGGCCGTCGGCCTGATCGGTATTCACCGATATCGTGAGGGGCGAAGTGAAAACCCCCTTAACTTTTCTCCAAAATACTTTCGCATGTTTGAGAAGTAGATTGTGGAGACTATATAGATTGTATAAAAACCTCCTTGCCGCGAAAAATGAACATGAGGTAGTGTATAATCGATTGTGTAAATTCATAAGGGCATAGAAAAGGTAGAAAAA
>CAZIQY010000111.1:0-7303 GCA_964541605.1 uncultured Syntrophaceae bacterium
CTGTCCAGGTTTTCAGCGTGGAGGATCACCAGTGTTTTCGCCCAGTCGATGGTTTCACTGACGGAGGGCACTTTCTTAATGTCGAGCGTTCTCACCTGGTGGATGAAAGAAACCAGTTGCGCAGTCAGTCTCTCCGATATGCCCGGAACGCGGGTCTTGACGATTTCCCTTTCGAGACCCTGTTCGGGAAATGAAATATAGAGATGAAGGCAGCGCCTTTTCAGGGCCTCGCCGAGTTCCCTGGTGCTGTTGCTGGTGAGAAAGACAAACGGCCTCGTCGTGGCTTCTATGGTGCCGATCTCGGGAACGGAGACTTGGAAGTCCGACAGGATTTCAAGAAGAAAAGCCTCAAACTCGTCGTCGGATTTATCCACCTCGTCGATCAGGAGAACCGCCCCGCCCTTTTCCTGCAGCGCTCTGAGAAGGGGCCTCGGTTCGAGGAATCGGGGAGAGAAAAAGATATCGTCGTATTGGTGAAGCCTGTCGATGGACTCGGCCAGATTGGCTTCCCCTCCGATGATCCCATCGAGTTTGTCTTTTAAAAGCTGTGTATAGAGAAGCTGCTTTCCATATTTCCATTCGTAAAGGGCTTTGGACTCGTCGAGCCCTTCATAACACTGGAGGCGGATCAGGGGTATTCCCATGAAAGAGGCCGTCGCCTTTGCCAGTTCCGTCTTTCCCACGCCTGCGGGACCCTCTACGAGCACGGGCTTTCCCAGATGGTAGGCCAGGTAAACCGCATGGGCAATCTGCCGGGCGGCGATATAGCCCACCTCCTTGAGCCCCAGGCGGACCCCTTCCACAGTGGCAAATTTATCGGTCAATGTGTTCACGGCGCCTCCCTCCGGCAGCATCGCCGACACGATGTCTCCCGAATGTAATAGCTAAACTTTACAGGATTCATAAGAATTGTAAATCAGAAATTTTAGTATATAAATTTTGGTGAGTTCGTAAAATGTCGGGAAACACCCGTCATGTCATTTCGACCATAGGGAGAAATCCTGCTGAACCTTGACACCTCTACCACCCAAAACTGAAAGGGTGTCGGTTGATTCACTAATGATAACAAATATTTTACCTGTGTCGAAATTTCGACACTGCCCATCACTCCGATTCATTGCCGAGGCGCCTCAGACACCGACGTCCTGAATCAGCGTGCCAATGAGCCTGACTGACAAGCAAATACAAATCTTGATACTGGACCTCTGGAGCATTTTGTTGAATACGAATCGAAACATGCGATGTCTTGACAGCGTATTTTACCTTCGTGTAAAATCCGGCTGCCTTCCTGTATTCATGAATTTCCCACCAATCTTTTCCATCAAACATTTCATTTAATAATTTTCATTTTGACCTTAAGTTTTCTCATGAACTGCCGATACATTGATTAAATAAGGTGTGGCAAATGTTCCGGGATCGGGTCGGATGCTAATTCTGCGATAATTATGACGCGGATAGTAGGTGTTGCGAGCGTCTGGAGCCGATGAACACGTAATTGCAAAACAGTGAAACCAAGCGGCAGACAAAGAAAACGAACATCAACCTGTGGTATCGTTTGAAACCAGTCTGCTTGGCTCAAAAATAAATATATTTATTGCCAAGAAGCCTTGCCCGTTGGAGGGCTTTACTTCACATATAAGGGGTACATTAGCCATGGCGAAAAACCGTCTTAGCGTTAAAACAGGCCAATCCCTTTCAAGGGATGAGAAAAAAGCCGTCTCTGAATTCAAGCAAGCGGTGTGGCAGCCTGAAACTGAAGCTGTCGTCTTTTTTTGTTCTTCGAAATACAACCTGCACATCTTGGGCGGGGAACTGGCAACGCACTTCGACTGTCCCCTCATCGGTTGTACTACCGCCGGTGAAATATCAACCTTTGGTTATCAGGAGGGAGGAATCGTCGGTGCCAGTCTTTCCTCCGAGGAATTGAGGGTCCACCGCCATATCCTTTCTCCACTGAGTCAGTTTTCCCTAAGCGAATCGGGAAAATTGGCCATGACCATCCGGGAAAATCTATCGCTCGTGAATGGATTTGAGCGGGAAAAAATGTTTGGTTGCATTTTGATCGATGGCCTTTCCATGCTTGAAGAGACGACCATTGCATCGCTTTACACTTCCTTTGAAGGCATTCCCATTATTGGGGGATCTGCCGGTGATGACCTGGCATTGGAAAAAACCTACATCTACGATGACGGGCAATTCAAATCTGATGCTGCCGTTTTTACGGTTTTTGAAACCATGCTTCCGTTCAGAACATTCAAGACCCAGCACTTTCAGCCGACGGAGACAAAAATAGTCATTACGGGTGCGGACCCCAAAAGACGAATCATCACCGAGATCAATGGCGAGCCAGCTGCGACAGAATATGCCAGAGTTCTCGGGCTTGAACTGGACGAGCTGAATCCGACGGTATTTTCTGAGAATCCACTTCTGCTGAAATTGGGTGGTGAGTGGTATGTGCGTTCCATTCAGAAACGCAATGCCGACAACAGCCTGAGCCTGTTCAGTGCAATCGAAGAGGGACTGGTGCTTACGATTGGTACAGGGGCTGATATCATTAAAAATTTTACGGATCAAATGATTCTCTTTGAGAAAGAGATTCCGCAAAATCGTTTTCTCATCCTTTGCGATTGTATTTTACGGCAGTTGGAATTGAAAAATCGAGGACTTATAGACGAAATAAACCTGCTGCTCGGAGGTTGCAACGCTATCGGATTCAGCACCTACGGTGAGCAGTTCAATTCCATTCACGTGAATCAAACATTGACAGGAGTTGTGATAGGTGGATGAACAAGAAAGAATCAGGCAGCTTGAAGGAAAAGTGAAAGAGCTCGAAAAGAGCCTTACAGCCAAAGAAAAAATCTGTGATATTTTAACCAAAAGAGTGGAACGGAGCCTTGATTCCGTCGGAGGGGCTTATTCTATCTTTGAACGCAATATCCTATTGCAGAATCTGGTCGACAAGAGATCCAAACAGATTGAAGATACCAACAGAAAACTTTCGCAGGAGATCAGCGAACGTGTCAAAAGCGAACAGAGACTGCACAGTGTTATTCAGGGTTGCCCTATCCCGATATTTGTAATTGGGAAAGACCACAGTGTCTTATACTGGAACAAGGCACTGGAGGAACTCAGCCGGATCAAAGCCGATGAGTCAATTGGCACCAAGCATCCCTGGAAAGCGTTCTACAGTAAAGAGAGATCTTGTATGGCAGATCTCCTAGTGGACGAGATTCTGAAAGAGACCCCTCAATGGCATTCTGGTAAGTATATCAAATCCAACTTGATAGAAGAGGCATATGAGGCAACAGACTTTTTCCCGGAAATGGGCAATGGAGGAAAGTGGCTGCGTTTTACAGCAGCGAGCATCAGAGATTCTCAGGGGGACATTGTTGGAGCGATAGAGACCCTTGAAGATATCACTGAGAGCAAGCAGGCAGAGGCGGCGTTGCGCAAGGCCAAGGAAGAGGCCGAAGAAATGAATGAACACCTGGAGAAGCAGACGGCGTTGGCGGCCGAGATGGCCGCACAGGCCGCTATGGCCAACGCGGCCAAGAGCGAGTTCCTGGCCAACATGAGCCACGAAATCAGAACACCTATGAACGGGGTGATCGGTATGACCGGACTGCTGCTGGATACTGAGCTGAGCGACGAACAGCGCAGGTATGCCGAGATCGCACGAGCCAGCAGCGAGTCGCTCCTGGGGTTGATCAACGACATCCTCGACTTTTCAAAAATCGAGGCGGGCAAACTCGACATGGAGAAATTGAACTTTGACCTGCGCGCCCTGCTGGACGACTTCGCCGCCATGTTGGCTCTGCGCGCCCACATGAAGGGGATCGAGTTCATCTGCGCTGCCGCACCTGACGTGCCTGCCTATCTCTGTGGCGACCCCGGTCGCCTGCGCCAGATTCTCACAAATCTGGCGAGCAACGCCGTGAAATTTACCCACGAGGGAGAAATCTCCGTTCTGGTCAGTCTTGTATCGGAAACTGACGACGAAGCCGTGCTTCGATTCTCCATCAAAGACACCGGCATCGGTATTCCGGCGAAGAAACTGGGTATCCTGTTCCAAAAGTTCACCCAGGTGGACGCCTCGACCACACGCCACTATGGCGGCACCGGTCTGGGACTGGCCATTTCAAAGGAGCTTGTGGAGCGGATGGACGGTGAGATCGGCGTAATTAGCGAAGAAGGACACGGCTCGGAGTTCTGGTTCACCGTGTGTCTGGACAAACAGCCCGAAAATGCGCAGACGGAAGCCCTCCCGCCCGCAGACATTCGCAAAGCCCATGTCCTGGTGGTGGACGACAACGCCACCAATCGCGAGGTTCTTATAACCCAGTTCAATGCATTGGACGTGCGGGTGGAAGAGAGCCCAGACGGTCCCTCGGCCCTGCAAGCACTCTATCGTGCCCGCGACGCCGGCGATCCTTTCCGGGCGGCTATCCTCGATATGCAAATGCCGGGCATGGATGGAGTGGCGCTAGCCCAGGCCATCAAATCTGACGAAACGCTGAAGGATACCCATCTGGTGCTGATGACATCTTTGGGTCAACGGGGGGACGCGAAGCGAATGGAGGAAATCGGGTTTGCCGCCTACCTGACGAAACCGGCGCGGCGGTCGGAGCTATTTGGCTGCCTGTCTGCTGTAATGGAAAATACGGCCGAAGCCCAACCTGTGAAGTCCATCGTAACTCGCCACACGATACGCGAGATGTGCCGGAGTGCGGTGCGTATCCTGTTGGCCGAAGACAACATCACCAATCAACAGGTGGCTGTGGGTATCCTGAAGAAACTGGGGTTGCGCGTGGACGCAGTTGCCAATGGAGCGGAAGCCGTCAAAGCCCTTGAAACTCTCCCCTATGATTTGGTGCTGATGGATGTGCAGATGCCCGATATGAATGGACTGGAGGCCACACAGCAAATTCGCAATCACCAATCTGCGGTCCGAAATCACCAGATACCCATCATCGCCATGACCGCCCACGCCCTTCAAGGTGACCGGGAACGCTGCCTGGATGCGGGTATGAACGACTACGTTACCAAGCCGGTTGATCCACAGGCGTTGGTGGAAGCACTGAACAAATGGCTGCCGAAAGAGGCGGCAACAACAAACGATCGAGAACCGGAAGCGCCCGAAGCAACCGCTTCTGTTTCCGTTGAGAGACCGAAGACGGCGATATTCGACAAGGCGAACATGATGGCCCGAATGATGGACGACGAGGATCTTGCCCGAACGGTGGCCGAAGGTTTTATCGAGGATATCCCGCGGCAGATCGAGGCGTTGAGAGGTTATCTGGATGCCGTGGATGCCCGGGGAGTGGAGCGCCAGGCTCATACGATCAAGGGCGCGTCGGCCAACGTCGGAGGAGAATGTCTGCGAGTAGTGGCATTTGAGATGGAGAAAGCGGGAAGGGCCGGCGACCTGGATGCCGTCAAGATCCACATGCCCGAACTCGATGCGCAGTTTCATGTGCTAAAAGAAGCAATGGAGCAGCATTTCAGCCACCAATGACAAGGATAAGGAGACACGCATGAGAATACTGATCGCCGAAGATGACTTTACGTCGCGGACAGTCTTATCGGGGGTTCTCATAAAATACAGACATGCGATCGTTGCCAAGAAAAACGGAGCGGATGCCTGGCAGGCCATGCAACAACCTGATGCACCCCAACTGGCAATTCTCGACTGGATGATGCCCGAAATGGACGGTATCGAGGTATGCCGCCGTATCCGCGCCCTGAAAACCGATCAGCCGCCTTACATCATCATGCTGACTGCAAAAGGCGATAAGTCCGACATTATCGCTGGGCTTGAGGCCGGAGCCAACGACTACTTGGCCAAGCCGTTCGACCCCGGCGAACTCCGCGCCCGCATCAAGGTCGGCCAGAATATGGTCGAGATGCAGGCCGCGCTGGCCGCCAAGATCGAAGAACTGCGCCAGGCGATCGATCAGATCAAGACCCTGCGCGGCATCATTCCTATCTGCGCAAACTGCAAAAAGATCCGGGACGACCAGGGCTACTGGAACCAGTTGGAAGTCTATGTCCGCGACCACACCGAAGCCGATTTTAGTCACAGTATCTGCCCGGAGTGCATAAATGAATTGTATCCTCAGTTTACGAGAACAACGGCAGAAGACAAACAGCGGGCAGCGCTTACGAAAAGCATGATTTCAGTCAGGACGGAGATGCAGCAATGATGGCTACGGGAGAAGAATCCTTCAAGTTGACAGAGGATAAGATGAATAGTCTAATTGAGCCGCCGTGTTCACAGGATGGTAAGGATAAGATCAAGATCCTGATTGTTGAGGATGACCTTACCACCAGGATGCTGTATGACAAGGGACTTTTCAATCAAATATTCGATAGGAAAATAGCAGTTTCTGGTAAAGAAGCAATTCGTGTTTATGATGAATGGCATCCCGATATTATCCTGCTTGACATTTATCTGCCGGAAATGACCGGGTACCAAGTATTGAAAGAGATTCGGTCAATCATAGAAGATAAGAAGACAACCATCGTGATGGCAACGACACTGTCCGCCAAGGAGGATGTCCTGTCCTGCGCGAAACTGGGTATTGAAGGTTACATCATCAAACCCTTCTCGTGTAGTGACATCGGGGCGAAGATCATGGGTTATTATGCAAAGAAAGAACCCGAAAGGGCGCGAAAGGCCGAGGCCCTGTGCAAGGAAATTGTGAGGCAATCTCAAGTTAAATTGCTTTTGGATAATGATAAGTCAAAGACGAAAGAAGATGCGGAAGGTGTGCGAGACAGCACATAGGACGCGAAAACAGGAGAAGCAGCGGGGGAATCGGTATCGAACAATGCCGCCAGAAACTTCCCGGGGCTGATTTTGCTGCGAGCGACGCCCGGCTTGCAAACGAACAGACGCTGCAATTGACCGGTCACAAGTAATCACCGAAAGAATGATTCATCATGTGATGCACTCGATTTCTAACGGCAATCATTCACTCATCCCGAAACTGAAAGTCACCGATAAGCAGGTGAACACAAGCACGTCATTATTCATGTTTTATCCCAATCAGCCTTATTGATAGTAAATCATATCTACACATAGGCTGATCATGCCAGATCAATGAATTCGGGATGAAAGCGCGCAGATTTTAATGCGTGATTTTTTAGGGGCAGGTAGTATTCCTGCCTTCCTCTTTAAGTAAACAATGTGCTGCAAATTTAGCTCGTATTTCTTACCATATAACCAGTATTGCATTGATAACATCCATTTATGAAAGTCCAAAACTTGAATACCCCGTCCTGTGGACGGGGATGAAAAGTT
>CAZIQY010000112.1:0-7167 GCA_964541605.1 uncultured Syntrophaceae bacterium
TGTTTGCATCCCATGCCAATTTTATCTGAGCGGACCATGCGGGCTGAGTCAATAGTAAAATAAACACTGAAGTAATGCTCAGTAGGAATAATTTTAGGTATCTTTGATTTTGCATTTGAATGGGTCCCCGATGATATAGTAGTGATGGAATAATAATAAAAATCTATCTGCAAAAAAGATACCATAGGATACCTCACATTCTTGGTCTTTCTTAAGGTAAAAAGTGTTAAGTGGAATTAAGTCCGAATAAATGAGCAATAAATTCTCCATACAAAAACAAATTTGTAACCTCATTTCACCCCTACCAATTGAAAAAAAATCCAAAATATTGCCATTTTGTCACATTACCGGAATTAGAGGAGTGCAATACACCTCATTAACACAACCCTACATTCTTTCAGATTTTATTGGATTAAGTTGGGTAGGAAATGTTATGGAAGGTTAAAAGGCGAGAAAAAAAGATAGTCAAATAGTAAACTACGTCCCCTTTACGGAATCCTTCCCTGGAATGAACTCCTCCAGTGCCGGCGCAATCTCTCTTGCAAAACCCTGAAGCCTCTTTTCCGCATCTTCAATTCTTTCTGATTTATACACCGGCGTAATCATCCGGACGAGGGCACCGTCGGTCCTCTGTCGGGTCAACGCATCCCAGAAGGAATAAATCTTGACCTGGGGAAGACTCGTCAGGATTCTTCCTCGCTGCGGGAACCAGAAATACATCAACTGCCTGCTACCGCTTTTTTCCACAAGGGTCCGGTTGACCTTCATCATTCTACCGTCTCCGCCATCAATGATAGCCAGGCCTGCCTGCTTGAAGGACCAACCACTTCCGGGAAAGCAAGTTTCAGGCGAGTGCGTCGTTTCACCCTTTCGCTGAGTTTCGTAGTAGGCGACATAGAAATCGATTTCCGGGCCTTTTGGATTCCGGTAGCTGACCATGATGTAATCGCTAAAATGCAGGGAATCGATGAATAGTTGTTCCATGGACTGCCGTTTGCCTGCCCACTCTCCGACGGTCAGCGGAAATTCGTTGAAGGATTTCTTCAGTGGAATCTTCTCGCGGAATTCAACACCGCGGGAAAGGGCGAAGGTCGCCGCGAGCAACACGAGCGCAGTAACAAAAACCGGCTGGAGTATGGTTGATCGCGAAAATGGCGGTGTTTCCGGCATCTGTTCAACTGAAGGGGATATGATACTTTTTTCTTTTACAACGGGCTGTGTAGCAGATTCCGTCTTTCCGCCGATCTTCCCCAAGACCCACATTTCCAGTAATAGCACAGGAATCGTAACCATAAAAATTAGCCACCCAGAAAACCCGTGAAAGAATCCTTCCGCGACTCTTGCACCCCAAAAGCTCCAGAGAATACCTGTCACGGCGATCCGTATGCTGTTGGTAAAAATCGCGAGTGGAAGTGATGAGAGGAAAAGGATCGCTTTTTTCCATAGCGACCCTCCGAACAAATAGGCCATTAACAGGCTCAATATACCCAGTGACACAACAAACCGAAGACCGCTGCAGGCATCGACCACCTGCAAATTTGTGAACGGCAGCTCGATGATGTTCCCCTCCCGATAGACCGACATGCCGCAGAGATGAAGCATCTTAACGCCCAAATCCGACGAGATGATCCTCAGATTAACCAGGATCTTGGTGTTGATAAAATTGGGAAAGGGAAACATGGTCAGCATCATGAAGAGGGCAAAGCCCATTTCCCGGAGTTTCCTCGAGCCGTTGTGAAGCCAGATCAAACCGACAACGACTAACCAAAGAGAAATATAGAGTGTAAAAAACTCACCCCCAAACTCCCCCACCCAGAAAAGCCCGAGTCCGAAAAGCAATGGCACCGCGCCTTTCCAGGACGGTACCGAGGCAAAGGAGCGGAGGGCACTCCGTTTCTCCCATAGAAGGTAAAGAACCACGAACGGAATAAGGTAGCAGTGACTGTTGTCCTCTCTTGCCCATTCGTGAAAAATCATCCATACAAGCGCAGAGTAATAGATGAGGATAATGCCAAGCGCATAAACCCCCGCCTTTATCCAGCTTATCGGCTTTATTGTTGCTATCTCTTCAATCCCTTTAATCATAGCTCCCCTAAGTGTTCATTGTGTTTATTGAGTTACTTGTGTCAATAAAACCTGTTAGAGGTTTGAGGTACGCTTCGCTTTAGGATGGAGGCAAAAACATAATGATTGTTTCGACGTTAAAAAGTGTTGCAGTGTTGCTGTAATGCAGTTTGGCCTCTGACCTCAATCCTCCAACCTCCAACATTTTTTAACCAACCCAATAAACCCAAGTAACCCTATAATTTAGACAGGATTTCCCATATCCTCTCGGATGCCTTACCGTCCCAATACGGGGGCACCAAACCGAAGCCAACCTTTTTTAGGCTTTCATGGTACGCTTGGAGGATCGATTCTTTGGTTGTACCACCCAGAACATTTGTCCCCATCTCAAGAGTGATCGGTCTCTCAGTATTTTCCCGTATGGTCACGCAGGGCACTCCGAGCGCGGTTGTCTCTTCTTGAAGCCCTCCACTATCCGTAAGGACCACTTCGGCATCCTTCCAAAGGAAGAGTGACTCCCTAAAACCCAGTGGGGGAAGTGTATGGATGCGGTCCGACAGTCGAATCCTGAACTGCACCATCATCTTCTTCGTTCGCGGGTGGACGGGAAAGAGGATCGGCCTCTCATCGGCGATCTGGTTTAATGCCCTGGCGATTCCCTCCAAAGCTTCACGGTCATCCACATTGGATGGTCGGTGGAGAGTAAGAAAAAGATAAGGATGGCATTGTTTCTTTAACGGATAAGTAGGAAACCGGACTCCATCATCGCTCTTCAACTTTTCAATTTGATAGAAAAGGTTGTCGATCATCACGTTTCCCACAAAATGGATCTTTTCAGGAGGTTTTCCCTCCCGCAGTAAATTCTTTTCGCCGCTTTCCTCGGTTACAAAGAAGCAGTCCGTGATCGAGTCCGTCACCATCCGGTTGATCTCTTCTGGCATGGTCATGTCGAAGCTGCGAAGGCCAGCCTCAACGTGTGCCACCCTGATCAGCATCTTCTTTGAAACGATGCTACAGGCAAGCGTCGAGTTCACGTCCCCCACGACGATGACCCAATCCGGCTTCTCCTCCATGCAGATTTTTTCGAAGGCGGTCATGATCTTTGCCGTCTGCACGGCATGCGTCCCCGAACCCGCATCGAGATAGAAATCAGGCATGGGCAGTTCGAGATCATCGAAGAAGGCCTGTGACATTTCTTGGTCATAGTGCTGGCCGGTGTGGACGATGCGGCAGTCTATGCCCGGATATTTCTTTGATGTTCGAAACACCGGTGCGATCTTCATGAAATTAGGCCGTGCGCCAGCAATGAGAAATACTTTCATCATTCCTAAGCCGAAAGCTCCTTAATCAGGGCAACTGTTTCAAGAATATGTTGCCTGCTCGATGCTCCAAAGACAATGGATTGAATTGCTTTTTGACTGCATACGTATTCGACGCCTTCCCTTGGTTTAACGCCGCCCGACGCAAGAATGGACATGGCCATGGCACGAAATTTTTTCTCCTTGAGCGCTCTTTCGTATGAGACTTTGTCAGGGTTCATGAAATAGCCCGCCTTATTAATGGACGAACAGACAATCGGGTTTTCAATGCCGCATTCGTGGAGAAAATCAACAAGCATAGGCATGTTCATACTGTTAAATCCAGCCTCTAGAGAGTATTTACTCCTCAAGTAGTTAACAAATCCAACAAATGCTTCCTTAACCCTCAAACCCAACAACAGATCGGTAACGATGTTCTGGAGGAAGACGACTTTAACATTCAGGCCGCGAAACATCTTCATTTCCATATCAACGAGAAGGTGCATCACCTTGGTCATGTCCTTTTCGAAGAGCGTCATTCCACCCTTTGTCAACATCCCGATGATCTCACCTGTCGACCTATCTGCCAGAATGAACTCTCTTAGGGCGCCAAATATGCCTTTCTCTGCTACGGCGTTTGCGTATTTGTGTGCGTAGGGCATCGACGGGTAGAGTGCAAAATCCGAGAAATGGGAAGCGTTCCGCCGCAGGTATTCGCAGATCTCCCCGGTCCTCTCGTGGGTGTTAACCATAAAAGCCCTGATGCCGCAATCGTAAGCTGTTTCGATGACATCTGTGATTGCCTTCAAGTCTTTGAATCTTTCGGTAAGGGCCTGGGCCTTATCCTCGGACATGTGATTGATCCCAAAAAACTGGTTGTCTCCAAAGATAATACGGTCAAGCATGTTTCGTCTCCCTTTCTCCCACGACTCTTTTCCAGAAGGATTGTTTTTCCTCTGTTCGATGCAATATAGCAGCGCCGCCCGATGCCTTGCTCGACTGGGCGAGAGATCTTGCTGCATCTTTCGTGATCTCTTCCATGACGATATCTGTCTTGAGGCCCTCGGCAAAACTCGCCACGTTCTCGCTCTGTTTTCCTTCAATGCAATCAATGAAATAGTCAAGCTGGCTGGTGAACTCGTTGCCCCGTAAATAGAAACGCACACTCCTGGCAAAATCGGTGATATAGCGGGTGTTCCAACCCTTATCAAAGCTTCTTTCCGGATTGGCCTCCTTTAAGTAAATCTTATATGCATGTTTGTCTGCAACGATCTTGCCTCCGGTGCCCATGATCTTTACGATATTTGTTGGTTTGCGATATGTCTCGTCGCTCCAGTTAGCCATGATCGTGCCGCTGAACCCCTTATCGTAAACGAATGTGGAACTGACCAAATCTTCCACCTCGGAGGAATAAATGCTTTGCAATAGACTTCCCACTACGGAATCCGGTTGATCCAGAAGATAGACAACGAGGTCGATGCAGTGTGAGGCGAATTCATTCATACATCCTCCGCCCGTTTTCTTACTCCCCCGCCAGCTCGATTTCACATCCTTGAGAACCGTGGCACCGTACATCTCCGAGCTGAAGTTGACCACATCGCCGATCACACCGTCAGAAACAAGCTTTTTTACTTCCATGAAAACTTCATTAAACCGGTTGACGTATCCTACCTGGTTCACAAGCGGTTTTTCTCCCAGTTCAGTCATCACGGTCCGACCTTCTGAGACGCTCATTGAAAAAGGTTTCTCCACAAAAACGTGAAGATCTCTCTTCAGGCATGCCCGAATTATCTCAGCGTGGGAATCACCAGGTGTGGAGATGATCACAGCATTGAGGTCTGAGTCATCAAGCATTTTCTCATAGTCGTTATAGGTTTTCACATCAACGTACTTGCTCAGGACCTTCATCATGGTGGATGACTGGTCACAAACTGAGACTATTTTTACTAATGGATGGGTGTTCAATATGGAATAGTGGGTGATACCCATTCTCCCAAACCCAATGAAGCCAATATTAATCAATCTGACGAAACCTCCTCTCAGCACTTAAAAATTAAATCAGGGGCTCTGGAAATCCAAATAATTTGACAAACAAATAATTATGTATTAAAATGTGTATACTAATACATCCAATAGAGGGCATTATGAATCAAGTCAGAGTAAATCTAACACTCGATAAAGAAATATGGCAGGCTCTCGACAGCTTAGTGCCACGTCGTAAGAAAAGCAAAGTAGTCAACGAGCTCTTGAAAAAAGAAATCCAGAATATCAAACAGCAAGAGGAAAAAAAGGCATTAGCCCTGGCCTTTGAAGAAGCGTCAAAGGACAAGAGCCGATTGGCAGCGGTCGCCGAATGGGAAATCCTCGACAGAGAGGAGTGGACCTAAATGGATCAGGGAGATATCTATCTTGTTAATCTTGACCCGACTATTCATACAGAAGCGGGAAAAACCAGGCCTGGACTGATCATTTCCATCAATGCCATGAACCATCATTCACCACGGATCATTATCGCCCCCATTACATCCAGTACGGGGAAAGTTTATCCTTTCGAGGTATTCATTCCATCCGGAATTGGCGGCCTTGAGAAGGACTCCAAAATCATGTTAGATCAAATACGAAGCCTGGATAAGAAGAGGCTTGTAAGAAAACTTGGCACATTAAAGGGCGACTTGTTGAAGCAGTCTTGCTCTATTGCTCAAAAGCTTCTTTCTCCAGAATAGTCGTTGATTTTGTTTGCAGATCCCAGTCTCGACTGTTTTCTTTTATAATCTCCGTAAAATTTCATCAAGAGCTATTCCGATCATTCCTCAAAGTATCCTCTCAGCTCTGTAACAAAATCTTCTTCACCAATTCGTAAGCCTCATGGCCCTTCTTCAGCAGTTCTTGATCAGGCGCCCTTTTCTCAAAACGATCAATGTAACTAATCACAAACTGCGAGTCTGGCTTCGGCTGGTGTACCATAAATTCTTTTCTAATCAGGAACCGATCCACGTCGAGCAGCTCATCCTGATAGATCGAGATTGTCGGGATACCAAGAACCGCTGCTTCTCGAGTCATGGTCCCGCCAGCCCCGATGAAACAATCGCAGTTCGCCATGATTTCAATAAGAGTGATTGATTTCTCAGGTACAATGATGCCACGGAACCGGTCTTGCCGATAGTAGTCCTCCTGAACCTTTCCCCGCGGAAGGAGAATAACTTTGAAATTGTCTTTAAGACCGATGATCAGGTCGTCCATGAAATTCAATTCGGCTTTGTAGTATTGCGCTGTCCATGGCTCCGGCCGTATGAAGATTGTTTTCCTACCAACGATGTTACTCGGTTTACGGTCTTTCATGCTTTTTACGTTCTCCCAGAGATAAACACCTTCTTTGACGCCGGGATAAGTGATTATCTTGTCCGGACGGACCCCTTGCTTCTGAACCTTTTTCACTTCGAGGAACTCCGGGATCATAACCTGGCTGGCAAACCGGAAAGAAATCACATTTCCAGCTGCGTGCTCGTTATCGTTCAAGTAGATGCTTCTGACACCCAAAAGCCGGGCAACGACTGGCGAGTAAAAAGAACTATGGGAAATCGCCACATCGATCCCTTTTCCCCTAAGAAAATGGTATAATTGAAAAACCCTCATACAGAAGCCAAGAGCCTTCCTGGTAGAACTCTGACCATAATGCTTCCCCACCACGTGATACTTGAATCCATTTAACTCTAAAAGGTCTATGGTGTTGGCAAGTGGTCGGCATGTCAGGAGCACTTCATGGTCCATTTGTAACTCCTGGATCAAGCCAGCAAAGAAGTTGACA
>CAZIQY010000113.1:0-7101 GCA_964541605.1 uncultured Syntrophaceae bacterium
ATATAGGACATGGCCAGAATCGAATATATTCTCGTACAGATGAAAAACAATCCTGCGAATGTTCGATTTGCTGACTTGAGCAAGGTCTGTAATTATTATTTCGGTAAAGCTCGACAAAAGGACGGAAGTCACCATGTTTATACGACACCATGGAAAGGAGATCCGCGGATAAATATTCAAAATCATAAGGGAAAAGCCAAAGCATACCAGGTAAAGCAGGTGCTGTTGGCTATTGAGAAGCTGGAGGTTGAACATGCCACTTAAGAATGATCGTTATACCTATCGTGTAACTTGGTCTGAAGATGATCAGGAATATGCGGGCTTATGTACTGAATTCCCCAGCCTGAGCTGGCTGGATCAAACACCAGAATCGGCTCTGAAAGGTATCCGTAAAGTTGTCGAGGGTGTTATCAAGGATATGACTCAAACTGGCGAAGAGATACCTCAACCTATTGCCTGTAAAAAATACAGCGGTAAATTTATGGTACGAGTTCCTCCTGAAGTTCACAGAAATCTTGCCATTCAGGCATCGGAATCAGGTGTCAGCCTAAACCGGATTGCTGGAGCGAAGTTAAGCCGATAGCGAGGAAAGGATTGTTTTGTATTGAGATGTTTCCGAAGACATTTTTAATCCACCCCTATTTATCTGTTTACCCGATCAACCTGTTGTTTGCAGGGCGTAATATACATATAATTGCTGAGTATTTATTGAGGTGGTAAGGTCGTGAAAGCCTTCCTGTAATGTTGTTTTTCTTGTTCAGCTCAGCAATACAACCTTTCACATAGAAATTATTAAAAATCTTGAGTTTCCTTTAAGGCTGATATATAAATTGCTATCGATTTATTAAGTGGAACTCATGATGAAGTTTCTCGCTGCGAGGATTAACCCTGTATCTTTCCTGTTTTTGCATCCATTCCCCTGTCCGGTATTGCTGTTTCAAAATATCCAAAAGAAGATGAGGATGCGAGATTAAGATGAAAAAATTGATTCGATCAAGGATTTCAAATCCTCTAATCGGAACGCTCTTGTTCATTTTGAGCATTAACATAGTTGGTTGCAGTTCAGCATTGCATGAAGCTGCCATGAGAGATGATGTTAATGGTGTCAAAAAAATGTTAGCTGAAGGGGCAAATGTGAACAGCAGGGATGCCGTAGACCGTACAGCTTTGCATTTTGCCGCCATCAGAGCTCAACCGGAGATGGTGCGTATTTTGTTGGATCAGGGCGCTGATGTGAATGCGATGGCCGGGCCGTCACAAATGTTCCAACGGACATTGACGCCGCTGCACTACGCGGCCATGGCCGACATTGACAATATTGATGTCGTACGTCTTTTGCTGGACAGAAAGGCTAATATCAACGCCAGGTCCGATGAAGGTCGAACGGCTTTGCACTATGCATCAGCTTCGGGTCAGGTTCATGTCGTTCAGCTTCTTTTGGAGAAAGGGGCTAAGATGTCCACGGATTTTGAAAACAAAACCCCTTTGGCCTTGGCAGAAGAGAATGGCCACTTAGCCGTCGCTCGTGTACTCAACGAAGCCCAAGAGAAGGCTTACGGAGGCACCATTGGGAAAAGGACAAGACCTGCTTATCAGAGCCCTTCTACTGAATCGACATATACCCGTTCTCAGTCCGACATAGATGAACTGCCGGTTGCCAGGCTGAAACTCAACAGTAATGCCTATGCCATCATCATAGGGATTGAAAACTATCGACAAAAGCTTCCGAAGGCTGATTATGCCGTGAACGATGCAAAGCTGGTGAGCGAATACTTCTCCAAAGTCATGGGCTATCCGGAAGAAAACATTGTGACCTTAATAAATGAGCATGCAACGAAGAGTGACTTTGAAAAATATTTTGAGCAATGGCTCACAAATCATCTTGAACGGGATAGCATTCTGTTCATCTATTACTCCGGCCATGGCGCTCCCAATCCCAAAACCGGTGATGCGTACCTTGTCCCTTATGATGGAGATCCTTCCTTCATCGCCCAGACAGGGTACCCTTTGAAAAAGCTCTATAAAGTCCTCGGGAAATTACCCGCGAAGAAAATCATCGTTGCCCTGGACTCCTGTTTCTCAGGTGGTGGAGGAAGGTCCGTAATTGCGAAGGGGTTGAGGCCGCTGGTGATCGATCTTCAGAGCAGTGCGGTTTTGCCAAAGAATATGGCGGTTCTGTCTGCATCGTCGGGTGAACAGACGAGTTCAACCTATGAAGAAAAAAGGCATGGCCTGTTTACGTATTTCATGCTCAAAGGCTTAAAAAACGAGGATGTTTTAAATCCGGATGGTTCCATCAGGATGCAGAATCTTTTTGAGTATCTTAAACCCCAGGTGGAGCGCATCGCGAGAAGGCAATACAATAACGAACAAACACCGCAGTTTATAACGCCCCAATACTGATATTTTCCGATAACCTGTTCTTCCTGAAGTAGGTAATTGACTGATCCAGCAAAACATGCAAGATTTCAACACATAATATATTATTCATTAGATTGACCTCTGATGTCGTATTTAGTTACGTTGACTTCTTTTTAGCATTAGGAGCTGATTTATGAAAAGATGGAATCTACTCTTTTTAGCGTTCGTTGCACTAATAGCTGGATTATCAATTACAGAAAAAAGCATTGCAGCCGAAGCCGCAAAAGCGGCCCCGATTTCTGTAGATACCGCCGATAATAATCAAGAGCCATTGAGAATATGCGGAAACACAAAAATTAAGTGGTCAAATAACAATTACAAAACAAAAAGACCACAATATCCATATGAAATTATCGGGGCTGACTCCGAACAAGAAGCGTTGGATGCCGGTTGCGACATTTATATAAGACCACGCTCTGGAGAATATGCGGATGTTAGCTCTGTGTATAGCAGGAAGATAATGAAAAAAGCCTATTTCGAGTGTCCTCTTTTCACTCCCCTCTCCGACTGCATAGGTAGCCTCGGGGCCATAATTATTGATGCATTTTCCCCAAGCACCCCTAATTATAAAAAAGTTAAAGCCGAGCGCGATCAATACCTCCGGCGACAGCAGCCTCAGACTTCCGCCCAAAGCGGCATTTCCAAAGATGAACTTAAAAGCATAGTTCAGGCAGCCGTTGAAGGAGCTACGAGAGCTCAGCAAAAAGAGACAAAAACTACAGCGTCCGTTTCTACGGACATTGACAGACCTTCTTTCAGTGCTGATGAAAAGATCATGGGGGACAATGATCTGGCCGTAATCATAGGTATCGAAGGATATAGTAGTGTGCCAAAATCAGATTATTCCTACGATGATGCGAAGCTGGTAAAAGATTATGTCAAGGCATTGGGTTTTAAGGAAAGAAACATTGAACTTATCACTGATGAAAAGGCAACAAAGACGACCATTGAGAAATCCTTGGAGGTGTGGCTCAAAAATAAGGCAAAGTCAAATAGCAGGATATTTGTCTATTATTCTGGACATGGATCACCTGACCCGACAACCGGTGAAGCATATATTGTTCCTTATGACGGGGACCCGAATTATCTATCTGTAACAGGATACCCTTTGAAAAGACTTTACGAGAAACTGGGCAATCTTCCGGCATCAGAAGTCATTGTGGTTCTCGATGCTTGTTTCTCCGGTGCAGGGGGAAGGAGTGTTTTGGCTAAGGGAGCAAGGCCATTGGTTATGATGAACGCTGCAACTGTTTCCTATCCCAATATGGTTATTCTATCTGCAACGCAAGGTTCCCAGATATCCACTTCGTCTCCGGAGAAGGGACACGGGGTATTCACATATTATTTTCTAAAAGCGCTCAAGTCCGGCAAAAAAAACCTCGATGAAATCTATGAATACCTCAAACCCCAGGTCGAAGACGAGGCGAAACAACTCAACGTCCAGCAGAGTCCAAGCATGTCCGCGGGCAATAATAATTTGACGGGGCGGTTTTATTTAAGAAAGTAATAATCAACCTTTCAATCTATAATCTTCACCTTTGAGCTAATGGTGATTGTAAACAGCCTTAGGTGGTATCAGCAAGCGCCCTTCTTCCTGTTATCTGCAAAGAGCCCCTTCTGATTTTCTTTGCAGCTTTCATATGGTACTTATGGCATCTCTTTCTTGACTTTTCAAAACATTATATTCTTATATACAGAAAAATATAGACACAGGCGTTGTCTAATCAGGAAACGACCAATCCGGAGCTTTTTTTCAAGGTGCCACTATGAAGGGAATATTGAGAACCCGCTTCTCAAATGAGTGTCGGGTTTTATGCTTAACAAGGGAAACCATATTTGATTATCGAAGAATCTTGACTCTATGCCTTGCCGTCTTCCTTTGTTCCTGCTCGGCAACAACACCCATTCTTACGTTAGGCGGTGATATAACCAGAGTAATCAAGCACGAAGCTCCTCTCGTATCTAAAGTCGATATTTCTCCGGATGGACGGTATGTTTTATCCGGAAGCCTTGATTCCTTTATCCTCTGGGATATTCTCCAGGGGAAAAAGATACAGACATTCGACCATCCCAGGGCTTGGATAGCCGATACGACTGCGGTTGCCTTTTCGCCTGATGGAAAATATGCCGCTTCCGGTAGCAAAGGTGTAAAACTTTGGGATTTATCCACAAGACGAGAAAAGATCACATTTGACGACAACGTTAGAACGATGGCGATAGCTTTTTCTCCTGACGGGAAATATCTCATAAGCGGCGGTCTTGGCGCGGGCCGTAATATTCCTCCTAATATGCAGATATTTGATGTATCGACGGGAAAAGAGGTAAAGGATTTCGATCCGGTTGCGCAAATTTGGTCTGTTGCCTATTCGCCGGACGGGAAACACGCCTTATCGGGCGGAGTTTACGTTTACGGCGGCAGAATAGATTTATGGGATGTATCCAGCAGGAAGCTTATAAAAACAGAGGAACAAAGTATCTCTGACCCTTCGGTATTGTCTGTTTCCTTCTCTCCGGATGGGAAATATGCTTTGTCGGGCGGAGGTAAAAACGAGCTCATTTTGTGGGATGCAAGGCGATTAACCGAGCTGAAAAGATTTGTCGGTCACAAGGGCTTTGCCCAGATTTCGTCCGTAGCTTTTTCTCCGGACGGCAAATATGCGTTATCGGCAACGTGGAAAGATAATATTAAAATATGGGATGTAAGATCAGGATCTGAATTGAAAACGCTTGAGGGGCATTCGAGTCTGCAAATCTACTCGGCTGCGAAATTCTTCCCCAACAGCAAATATGTGGTATCTGCAGGAGATGCTTCCACGCGAGTATGGGAAGCTTCCACCGGAGAAGAAGTCGCTACACTGATCGCTTTCAAGGATGGAGAATGGATCGTTATTACAAGGGAAGGTTATTACAACGCATCTGCAAAAGGTGCCGAGCAATACCTTGGTATCAAAGTAGCGGAAAATGAATACTCTATCGATCAGTTTTATGACGTTTTCTACCGGCCCGATATCGTCATGGCAAAACTCAGAGGGGAAGATATCAGCGGGTTGGTTACCATCACGATGAAAGACGCTATCAAAAACCCGCCGCCTACTGTGGAGTTTACCTCCAAGTTAAGGGATACCTCTCAGTCCAAGGTCAACGTCTGCTACAGGATAAAAAGCACCGGGGGCGGCATAGGAGAAGTGCGCCTTTTCCATAACGGCAAGCTCATTCAGTCAGACGGTTATTATAAAGAGATTGCCCGCTCGTCCACCTCTGAAAAAACGCAACTCACAGCCCTAAACAGCAAGGCAATTTATGCAGACATGCGGAGTGTATCTATTAAAGGCAGGGCCGATCATGTTACCTTATACAATAAATCAAAGGGAGATATCTTTGAAGATTGTAAGGGGTTAGAAGCCATACAGGGAGAAAACGAAGTGAGCATTGCCGCTTTCAACGCCGGCAATACCGTCCAGAGCTACATGAAGACCGTTAATTTTAATTCCAGTGCAAAGTCTGAAAATCCCCACCTTTACATCCTTTCCATCGGAATAGACCAGTATCGCGATAACGCAGTCAATCTCAAATACGCCGTAAAAGATGCGAAGGACCTGGAAGAGAAACTCAAAGTACAATCAGCCACGTTATATAAACCGCAGAACATACATTACACGATCATCACGGACAGAGAAGCCACAAAGGCGAATATCACCGACAAGATCAATGAACTATCGAAGATCGTAAAGCCGAATGACAGCTTCATCCTGTTTGCGGCGGGACACGGGGTGCTTTTACAGAATCAGTACTACATGCTCACCCATGACTTCAACGGACAGATGAACGATGAGAGCATGATCAGCTCCAATGAGATCGTGGAGGCCTCCAAGAAGATAAAATCATTAAGTCAGCTGTTCATTTTTGATACCTGCCATGCGGGTGGTGTGGATACCATTGTATCTGGTCTTTATGATGCAAGGATGTCCGTGCTCGCCAAGAAGATAGGTCTGCATATTTATGCATCGGCCAACGATAGGCAGTCTGCATTGGATGGGTATAAGGGAAACGGGCTCTTCACACATACTTTGCTCAATGGACTCAACAACAACAGAGAGGCGGACAAGAATAAAGACGGAAAGGTCAGCGTTGTTGGGCTTGGAAGTTACTCACAAGATAAAACAAGAGGTATCTCTGAAGAGATTGGCCATACCCAGACACCACTCATCATCAATTTCGGGAGGGATTACCCCATCTATCAATTGAAATGAACATTTCTCTAATGGTATTCGTGGTTCTTCATAGCTTTTGCTACCGTTGAGTTGTAGGTGTAGGTATTTCCTCTGCATTTTAATTTTTTTCATAAAATTTTTACTGATTGTCCGCAAGAAAGTTTGATATTTTTCAAATTTGTAAAGTATTCCGACAGTCACTATCACCCTTTCAATCGGTTATAATCACTTTACCCGAAACCGCGCTCCTCTCTCTTTGTAGGTGCGTCAATAACCGACAAATTTCATTTTTCCACTTATCATCTTTTCGCATTACCGACTGAAAGCTACTACACAAACCCATCTCTCCAAATTCTCGCTTTCAATAAACAATCGAAAATCATTGAGAAAAGCTCATGGTAAAGACTCGTAGATACTTAGTACCATATTTCAAAAATACGGTTACGTAAAATGATCTTGATTCACGACA
>CAZIQY010000114.1:0-7050 GCA_964541605.1 uncultured Syntrophaceae bacterium
TCGTGGTCGCGTTCTGAATCGCCTCTACGACACTGATCCACTCCGTCCCCCGGACACCCGCGACAGCGGTCGGGGTATGGACATCAAACCTTGCGTTGGCTCCGAGGCTCTTGACCGCCACGGCGTGGAGCTTGCCAAGGGAAAGGGAGAAAATGCCGGTTCTGCTTTTTTCCTTCAGGTAAAATTCCCGGACCTACATACGGGCCTTCGGTCCCAGGGTCAGCTTGCTTTGGTCGATCATCGACAGCTTGGCCCTGGACTTCTCTCCCGTCGTGATGACATCCTTGACGTGAACGGGGTCCTTGACCTTTGGCTTGATGACTGTCCCGGCCCTTTGGATTGTGACGTCACCCAGGACTTCGATGAACTCGCCGGCCACCTGGGCGAAGAGGGGCAGAGGGAAGGCCAATTGAAAGACCAGCATGAAAATGATGAGACGCAGAACGGGATTGATTTTCATGGTGACACCCTCCTTAGACGACGAATGCGCCACGGCCTTTGAGGAACCCGTGGCGCATCCTGTTTTATTTCCCCAGGCTTGCACTTTTTGTCATTCCCGACCTGATCGGGAATCCATCACCGCCTTTTAGTGATGCGCGGTAGGGGTGGGCTCGTCCTTATTGGCCGCTTTGCCCGCGACCGCCGCTGCCGCCGCCGCCGCTGCCGCGCCGGCTGCAATCGTACCGGCCCCCACGCCTGCCGCCGCCGTCGCACCGGCAACAGAGGCTCCCGCCGTTACGGCTCCCGCCGCGGTGGTCGCTCCCGCCACACCTGCCGCCGTTGCGCCCGTTGTTATTCCGGCCGTATTCATCCCTGCCGCAAGGGCTGCGGGTTCCGACACTATGAAACCGCCTCCAAGAGAAGCGGGCAAGGGTACGGCAACCTGAGTGGCCGTCACGACTGGCGTCGTAGACAGCGCAATACCTGGCTGCGAGGCTAGGGCGCTCAACTGTGCCGAGGTCATGTTCACCGCTGTTCCGTCAGCCAGGGTCATGACAGGCACAGCCGCCTGTGCAAAGACACTTCCGGGAATGCTCAGCGTTAACAGATACAGGATAAGAATGCCAATGGAATACCTTCTCATCTTCATTGCCTCCTCCCCCTTTCTAATGCCATTTTGATTATGTATATCAGCGGACGGCAAGATTTTATAGGATTTTTCTTACAGCCATTTTCTATCCATTTATCCTGTTCTTGTCAAGGTGTAAAATGAAAAAATCTTATTAGTCAAGATTTAAATTGAAAAAATCTTCTTAAAATAGCTTGATCGTTATGCCGGCAACCACCGCCGTGTTCATGAGAATCTGCGTGATATCGCGGATTTCTCTTAGCCAGGCTATTCTTTCAATCTTTTCGGGTACAACGATCACATCCCCCGGCTCAATTGTTTTGATGTCTTCTCCGAAGCCGGCCAATTCCCATCTGGACCGGGAAGAACTCCAACCCATAAATCCCCCGGATAATTTCCGTGCGCTGCCGCTCACCTTCAAGACAAAAGTATTATCCGGATCCGCATATTGCGAATAGCCTCCCGATTCATCTATGTAATTTTCATAACTCTTTTTATCAGAGTAGATGTGGCTTCCCGGGGCCATAACGGCACCTACCACATTGACCACGCTGTTCTTTTCGGGGATAAAAAGGCTGTCCCCTTCTTCCAATTCTATATCGTATTCGCTTCCCTTGAGCAATCGCAAATGGGTCAGTGCGACGGTCATTCTCCCGGTCGCCTTCAGTGTTCTCATGGTGTCGAGCAATTTCTTTTTCTGCTCCAGCTCCACCTTTTTAGCTGCGATTTCTTCCTGGGAAACAGCAGTTGAGACCTGTATGGCCCCTCCCGTCAGTAACTCCCGCTCCATCCTCTGGGTCATTTCCTCAAGGCCTTTCTGCTGAAGCTTTCTGACCGACTCTCTTTTAAAGTAAGCTCCCCGGAGATAGGCCTTGTCCTTGTAGCCGCCCGCCCGTTCGATCAAAGACGACAGCCGTTCTCCCTTCTGAACGGCATACGTTCCCGGAAATTTTATTTGTCCGGAAACGCTCGCATATTTTATTTCACGCCATTCGGGGATGCGCTTGACCAGCAATCGGTCATAGGGCGTCAGGATGACGTTGTGGGCAGGATCACCCTCCAGGGCCTTTTTCAGATTGATATTTTTCTGGACGACTTTCCCGATCTTTCCGGACTCCACCGGCAGGGAGGTGATCTCGGCGTCGTCCAGATAGGCGGATTCCAGGACGTTGCCGGCCGTGAAAATAAGGTTTCTCACCGTCATCTTTTCGGTGTATTGGTAATACCCGGGCTTGGCGACGTCCCCGTAAACAGAGACACTCTTCTTATAGACATGTTCCCATATGGAGTGGATAACAATCCTGTCTTCATCCTGGAGGATAAGGTTTTCTCTCGGATCGTCCTGAATGGCCTTAGAGATACTGAAATAGAGCGTCGTGTATTCTCTCTTGCCGTTTACGCGGACAATTTCACCCCGATCTAGATAAGCATTGTTCGTCAGGCCCCCGGCATTTAATATGGCATCCTTGATCCTCATGTTGCCCGAAAGTTCCATGCGGCACATTATTCTGAAATCGCTCTGGATGTCTCTCAGTTTTTCTGCCAGATCAAATTTTCCCAGGCCTTCCATTTCCGATTGAAGCTTCAGGATCTCTCCCGCCGTTACCCTGCCCTTATTTAATTCCTCCCGGAGTCCCCTGACCTTGGATAGCAGGTAATAGTCTTCTTCCTTCTTCAGGCTGTCCTCCATGGTCTGCATTTTAGCCGCAATGAGACTCTCCATACTTTTTTCCAGCTTGCCTGTATTTAACTTTTCTGCATTTTCACCTTTTTTGTCAATATTGCAGTCCCCTCGAATCTCGCCTTCAATCGTGACAAAAGGTTTCTCCTTGAAAAACCATTTGGTGAATACGTAAACGCGATCTCGAGGTCTTAATTCCAGGTTGTTGGAGGCATCGTCCTGGAAGAGCAGTTTTCCCAGATTAAAAGGAATCAGCACTGTCTCCAGTCCTGGAGGGTTCATTCTTTTGATCAGGGCATAGTCAAAGTAGGTTTCCTTCAGTAGATCGTCGGGATCCCGGATCAGGTTTTTCATCTTCATTCCCGGCTTCAGAGCGTATTTGCCTGGGTATTTCACGTTTCCGCTGAGATAAACGGCATCTTCGTCTTTTTCCACGATGGCAAAGACCTTTACGAGGTCTGTATCCTGGAGCATGAACTGCTTTGCCTTTTCGAGCGTCTTGTCATTGATGTCAATGACAACCTGCTTTTCGTTCTTTATAATTCTTTCCACCTGGATCTGCTGCGTATAGGCGCTGGGAATGATCCCGCCGGCAAGATCCATGAGATGCTGGAGATCAAAGCTGTCCTTGAATTCGTAAATCGCTGGTCTCCGGACATTCCCGGCAATTCCCACGAGCGGTCCCGTGACGGGGACAAAAACGACATCACCCGCCTGGAGAACCATGTCCCTGGATTTATCGCCCCTGAGAAACAGATCATAGAGATCGAGCGTTGTGATGACCTTTTCCTTCCTGTTCAACTGAACCTTTCTCATGGAGCCGATCTCAGACGGCCCTCCGGCCAGGAGGAGGGCATCGGTAATGGTGGATAGGGCTCCGATGGTGTACGATCCGGGCCTCTGCACGTCCCCAAGAACGAACACCGGTATGGTTCTCACCGATCCCACGGTGATGTCGATATTTGTTCCCACAATCTGTTCGGCTTTGGCGATCAGAAATTTTGACATCTGTTCGAAGGTCAGCCCCGCGACCATGAGAGGCCCGACCTGGGGGATGGTGATCTTCCCGTCCCGGTCGACCGTGAGGCTGTACTGGGCATTCACGCGCCCCCAGAGGAGCAGCCGGATCTCATCGCCCGGACCAATAACGTAATTCAGCGGAACAGGTATGTCCCGTTTCTCAGGAGTGATCTGGACAGCGGCTTTTCTGAAGAAATCGTAACCGAATGGTTTCAGGTCAAGAGAGATTTCCTGATATTTGCCGATCTGTCTCGCCCGGTCAAAAAGGGTTTTCTCCTTCACTTCCTCCGCGACGGCCTTTTTCCCGAGATCGGGAACGGCCTCTGGTTTTAGCGCCGGCTCTGCCTTCCCCAATCCCTTTTCACGCTGTTTCAGAAGCTCTTTCCCCTTGAGCACGTCTTCCGGGGTCAGATCCTTCAGCTCGGGTCTCATCTTCAGGGCATTAATGGCCTCGGGCGTCAGCACCCCTCCCGTCTTTGCAAGCTCTTCCTGTATCGCCCGCTGCTGTTCAGGCGTTAATTTCTTTAGCGCTTCAGCCTGCTGGGGGGTCAATTGCTGCGCTTGGATTGTCTGGGCATTGCATTGACTGAAAAACCCCGCCGGTGAAGAGAAAAAACCGGCCGCGACAAAAAGCAGCGATAAAAGAATGATCCTGTAACGCCTTTTAGCTGACATTGGAATGGACACTGGGACCTCCTGATGCTTGCGCCTTGATCTTCTCCAGGTATTCCTTGAAAAATGCCACAAATACTCCGATGAATGCCGATACGAACAGTGAAAGGATGACCATCAAGGTGCGCTTGGGTTTTATTTTCTTGTCAGGTACCATCGGCGGATCAAGGACCTTGAAAGCGAAATTTTCTTTTACCTCCGCCATCATTATTGTTTCAATCTGGTCCGCGACAAGGTTGTATATTTTCTGCTTGATGATCGGGTCTGAATTCTTCGTGATCTGATCCTCGAGATATTCCCTGTTGATCTTGGCGACCCTTTTGGCTTCTCCTGTAATGTGATCGTTTAAGGCTTCCAATAGATAAGATGTCATTCTTGCAGCCATCTCCGGGTCCGGATAATCAACAGAGATGGTAATGGTGTTTTCCTTGATATTTTGCTTGACACCGACAATATCTTCAAGTTCTCTCAGCCCATCCTGGATGTCCGGGATGTCATCGTCTTTCTTTTTGGGAGCCTTGGGATCCCTGGGTTTAATCAATTTAATTGCCTTGCTGACCAGAGCAAGGGGATTTAAGGTTATCCCACCCCTTTTCCAATCTTTCTTGTCTGCATCCCAATCATTGTAAAACAAAACGGGCAGAAGATTGTATTTCTGTATCATCTTTTCCCGAACGATATTGGAATTCAAAAGATTGACCAATTCCGGCAAAGAAACCGTTCCGGATGCGGAAGAGGGAAGGGACAACCCGGCAAAACCTGCCAGTGATCCGAACTGTTGGGCCAGGGCAGACAGGTTTCCGCCTCCTCCCTTGGGAGAAATGGGGGTGATCAGCGCCTTACCCCGATAAATGTTGGCCATGAAAAGAGAGATAACGGCCGTGAGCACGACCGTGACCAGAACGATCTTGCCTATGAGTTTCCTGTGTTTCTGGATCACCCGCCAGTAATCCAGCAGATTTATCTCCTCCTCACCGCACATTTCCTGATTCTTGTTTTTTATTTCTTCCATAAACACCGTCAGATTAAAAATGAATAAAGGCTAAAATGTTAAACGGTTAAAAGGCGAAAAAAAATCAGAATTTGGAAAGGCTTAAAAGACTAATGGATTAAAAAATTAAAGTCAAAGAAATAATAAGCACTAAATACCCTTCTTCTAGGCTGTGTCTCGATAAGGGTAAAAGTCATTCCGAACGCATGTGAGGAATCTTAGGATATTCATATGATGAGTTATAAAGATTTCTCCCTTAGGTCGAAATGACAATAAACTGAATTGCGACACAGTCTCTTACCCGTTTTTTCCGTTCACCGTCTTTATTGCCGTTTACTGTCCTTATCAAGGAACACCCCCACTTTCCTCCCGATGTAATCAAAGAGGTTCGTGAAGTGGCCGATATCCTGCGCCACATCGCGCGTCCAGGGGGAGATCCTGTAGTTGTATGTCGTCCGCGAGTCCGAGCCGCTGAAGACCATCAATGGAATGGTGATACCGATCCCCTTGTCGTGGTAACCGTTGTTGTAGCCGTCAGAGAAGATGGAGGTGTTCGTCATGCTGTACCATGCCGAAAGGATGACCCCGTTAAAGAACTTCGAAAGAGTAAAACGCGCCCCCCGGTCGCCGGCGAGGAATTGTCCGGCCTTCACATCGAAGGTGATCTCCTGTTCCGGTATATTCAGCCGCCCGTTGGCGAAACCCGTAGCGTAGTAATCCTTCCAGTCATCGTTTTTCATCGCCAGGGGACTGCCCGGCTCCCTTTTCCGGACCAGGCTGCCGCTCAGCCCGAGCATGACCCTGCCGTTGAACAGGGGCATTGCCACCTCTCCGTCCACGCCCCCGTACTCCGTCTCAAGCAGTCCGCCGGAGATCCGGCCGTAGACTTCGTGCTTCATCTTCGTGATCTGCTCGAACATGGCGAGCTCCAGGACGGCCCTGTCTTGCAGGTAGGGCACGTAATCGGATCGCACCGGCCTTGAGAGCGGCTCATTCACCGTGGACACGGTGTTGAGGGGGTAGGCCGCAACGCCGCCGATCAAGGACGCGCCGCTCCAGGGCCGATATGACGTCCAGACTGAGGCGCCAAGCCTGTACTTGAAGAACCCCGAGGGGTCATTCAAAAACATCTGAAAGTCCGGCTTCACATCGTAGTCGAAATGTCTCCGAAATTCCTTTTTCACCTTCAGCGGTTCATGGACGCTCGTATCGACCTCGGAGAGGTGATAAAACTGGGATGGGGTCAGTCTGCCCGCGAAGTATTCCATCATGTCCTCTTTCGTCGTCGTGAATCTGAGGGTGGGAATCCCGTTTTCCGCGAGGATCACATGAACCCTCTGAATATTTTTGGGGGCTATATCGTGGACGATTTTGAGCACGACCCCGATCGCCCTCGGCGTGTAGTAATACCTGTCGTTCTCCGCCTCGATCCACAACTCGTCATCCGTTTCCATGATGCCGATATTGCTGAAGCCCGATTCGCTCAGGGCGCGGACGATCCTCCGGGTCAGCGGGTTTATTTTATTTTCCGGCTTCTCCTTGTAGGGATGAACATAAATGGGCACGAGAGGATTGCCTAGATCGAAGGCAAACGATAGGTTGATCCCGACCTGGTTT